>CAYPFZ010000179.1:0-1552 GCA_964410225.1 uncultured Paludibacter sp. | reverse complement strand
CAGCGATGGCTCGTTTGGCGGTTTCAAGGTCGGTGATAAACCATTCTTTGCCACCTTTTTCGATATTCTGAACTCCTTGCGTTGGATGCCACTCCGCTTCAATACCTCATGTACGTCTTTGTCGTTAAAACCAACAATCCGAGAGCCTTTGCGATAAGAAGCCGACTCAGTATAAAGGAGCTCGTAGGCTATTCCTGCGGTAGTGGTATATTGGTCTATGCGGTTGCGTGCGGCTTTGTTGAGCACCTTGCTTCCAGGAACAATCGAAGTAATGTCCATCTCATCGGGGTCAACATCCACAGTGGCCTCACCGATTTTGAGGCAACCTCTATGTGTGCTGTCGTTGATGCGGAACACGTAAATCAGCTTGGGCTTAAGTTCTTCAAAATACTTAGTTTTCATAGGCTGTCACTTTAAGAGGTCGATGAATCTGATCCGTTTTCCCTTTTTGCCCGTTACTTTGTCAGTGGCACGCCAGTCCTTGATGATGCAATAAGTTCCGTTATGCTTGAAAATGTCATTTTTCAAACATCCCTCGCAATGACTGATATCTTCCCTGTCGCCGAACAAGTCGGGTACGACCGTGTGCCGTTCACCGCAACTATCCGGCACAACGCCTTTCAACCCGTCCATCTGCCAGACGTTCCATGAAATGATGTAAGCGATGTAATTGACGGATTTCAACTGCGGGTTGCGCCCGAACTTGGTGCGGTAATACTCGATGAAAGAAAACAGGAGGGCTTCACGTGCAAGCAGCAGGCTATCTCCTTGCCATTCGTAGGCATAGATACTCTTGTAGGCATCCTGTGCGGCCTCCAACCATTCGCCGGAAGCGGTTGTATTCTCACTGACGACCCGGAGTTTCCTGTCAAGCAAGCCGATGCGTTTTTCCACCGGAATAAAATCCCCGGTAGTGGTATCGTAACGGCTCACGAGATAGGGAGCTTCACCACAAGTGATTTCCATGCGATTCTCACGCACATAATTTTTCCAGGTCTTGCCTTCGGGAAATGTTATTTTTCCCTCGTTGGCTTGCCATGTGTTTGAGCCATCGTCTGCGGTTGTCTCCGTGTTGAACACGTTCTTTCGATCAAACCACGCCTCGTCTATCAGATTGTTTTGTGCATTGCAAATCCATGACGGTGTAAACACTTCTGCCATCTCTCGTGAACGTGCGGTTTGAGTGACACGGCTTTTAAGGACACGGGGCATAACAACATGCCCGTTATCTCCGGTGATAAGATGAGGAAGAATGGGCGAATCATACTGATACCCTTCACCAAGATATTCGTAATCGGAAGTTGCCCAAAAGATATTGCGCTGAATACCATCCTCGCTTGTTGTATGGTCTTTGAGCAAGGTATTCAGCAACTCAGGCGATAGCTGGAATATGTCATCTTCCAATATATCAATTCCGACAGGCATTTTTGCATCCGGTTATAATTATCTCTTAACAAGAGATTAATCTTTAAAATAGTTGCTGAACGGATTCAGATGAGCACAAAGTTTTTTAATAATGGAACCGGCAACACCCTTTTCAATAAGCTGAAAG
>CAYPFZ010000178.1:0-1558 GCA_964410225.1 uncultured Paludibacter sp. | reverse complement strand
TATATCTGAATGCAGGACTGTCTACCCAATCCACCTTGCTGGGCAAAAAAGAGACTACTTTCGAAGCTCTCTACCTAAGCAGAAACCTGCGGCGGAAAGAAATCGTTATGCCTTCACAAATGTTACTCTTCGAAAACCAAGCTATCGTATGAACGAATTACCGCAATCATTCATTGACAGGCTCAACTCCGTTACCAATAAGCGTCCGGCCACAGTCATTCGACATATATTGGAACATTGCTGTCCGATAAAAACTCGCCAGATAAAAAAGCATAGCTCGGTCCTGGTAAATGCAGTGGTCGAGTATTATTTTGCCATTCCGAGACCTCTGCAAAACTCCCTTGTGATTTTGCCATGGATATGCGTTTAAATCCGTATCTTTAAGTCATGAAAAAAGACAGTTTTCCCAGCCCGAGTTTTTGCGACTTGCAGCTTCAAGGCCGCAAAGTGAAGTCAAAGTTCTTCAACTACATAAACGCCGTGATTGACTGGAGCGCCCTGCGCCGCATTGTCGCTCCCGCCTACGGCAAGGGCTTTTCGCGCGAGGGTCGCCCCTGTTATGACTGCATGGTGCTTTTCCGCATGGAGCTGATGCGCGTGTGGTACGGCCTCAGCGACGGGGAGATAGAGGACCAGGTCAACGACCGTCTTTCTTTCAGCCGCTTCGCCGGCCTTGGCATGGGCGACGATGTGCCCGACAGCACCACCCTGTGCCGTTTCCGGAACGCATTGGTGGGTTCCGGCATCTACGACCGCCTCCTCCGGGAGGTGAACCGCCAGTTGGAATCCCGAAGCGTGATGGTCACCTCGGGCGTGATTGTCGATGCCAGCGTGACCGGCACGCCCCGCCGCCCCAAGGGTTGCAAGGTGCACGAGGTTGTTGAAGACCGCCGCGAGGATGAGTGCGCGGACAAGGCCAACGCCAAACTGGTAGAGAAGCCCCGGCGTGGCGTCGACACCCAAGCCCGCTGGCTCAAGAAATCCGGCAAGCTGCTCTTCGGCTACAAGCGCCACACGGCAGTCAACCAGCAAGGTCTTGTCATGGGCGTGGAGACGACCCCTGCCAACGAGAGCGACACGAAGCACCTGAAAGCGCCCTTGGAAAAGGCGGGAGTCGCCAAAGGCACTCCAGTGCTGGCCGACAAGGGCTACGACTCTGCCGGGAACCGCCGGACGCTATCGGAAATGAAGCTAAAGAGCCGCATCATGCGCAAGGCGCAGAAAAACCGGCCTCTGACGGCGCGCCAGCGTGCCGTGAACAAGGCCGTGAGCCGCACGCGCTATGTGGTGGAGAGGACTTTCGGCTCGATGCGCAGATGGTTCGGCGCAGGCGTGGCAAGGTATGTGGGACTGGACAAGACGCACGCCCAGCACGTCATGGAGGCCATCGCCTACAACCTGTACCGCACCCCTGGGATTATTGCGTCCAATTGCATCGAATAGAGGGGAAATGCGAGCGAAAAAGAGCCTCCAACCCCGCTTTTTCCAAGGATTTCAGGCATACGACACCGGTTTTTCGCATCAAACACCCCGAAAACAAAAACGCCACGACGTTTTG
>CAYPFZ010000177.1:0-1560 GCA_964410225.1 uncultured Paludibacter sp. | reverse complement strand
CTTATTTCCCGAATTTCTTCTCGAAAAGTTCCTGATTCCGGTTTCCCCAGTCAATCATCGCGTCTATGATTGGTATCAACGTCTGTCCCAAGGCGGTAATGGCGTACTCGGAGCGGGGCGGCAGCTCGGGATAGATGGTTTTTGACACCAAACCGTCGTCCACCAATTCTTTCAGTTGCATGTCAAGCACGCGGGGCGCGGCTTTGGGTAATGCCTTGTGAAGCTCACTGGGGCGCATGGGCCGATAACGCAACTCATCCAATATACACGATTTCCATTTCGAGTCAATCAGGCTCATGGTGAGCCGCAAAGGGCAATCCAAATCGACGGGTATTTTTCTTTCGTACATGGCAGCTTTCCTTAATTACCTTGCAAAGGTAGGCATAACTGTTTGAACCGGTGATATACCGAATAAATTTTTAGTATATGAATAATTTTTCGGTACTTGTACGTATCGTGGCCGTCCTTTACTTTTGCGATGGCAATTAAAAAACAGAGTAATTATGAGAGCTAACATTCAAGAGTACAAGGCAGTGGAAGAAGCCGCCATGAAGTTTGTGAAAAGTGTTGCTGAGGGCAACAGCAGCTATGCCAAGGAGTTGTTCATTGACGAGGCCGTGCTGTTCGGTTACTTGGACGGCAAATTAGAGCATGGGAGTATCGAGCAGTTCTATAACAATGTGGATACAGTAGGTGCCGATGAAGGTTTCCGGGCACGGGTAGATGTTGTCGACGTGGAAGAATCGCTTGCCGTGGTTCGTGTTCTGGAAGAGAACTGGGGAGGTCGTATCGATTTCACGGATTATCTGCTACTTATGAAGATGGACGGGCAGTGGAAGTGCGTGGCTAAGGCCTACAATCAGAATTCCAACACCATACAAAAATAAATAGGGGAAAGAACATGAAAATAACAATGAAAAGAATGAAAATTTTAGCCTTTGCCGCTATGTTGCTTCTCTTGGCATCGTGCGGCGGAACATGTAACAAACAAGAATGTATGAAAACGACAACAACTAACGACAGCACGGCACTTTGTGCAAGTTCTGAGGAACTCGCCGGCATTCGGAAAGCCCTTGACCTTTACGTGGAGGCAGCCGTGAAAGGAAACAGCGCAGTGGCTTCGCCGGCTTTTGCCGAAACTGCCACCATGTCATACGCGGAGAACGGAAAATTAATCTCTGTGCCTATCCAGGCCTTGTTCGATTATTACGATCAGACGGGCCCTCATCCTGCATCTTACGAAATCACTGCCTGCCATGTGTCTACAGATGTAGCCGTGGTGTGCATTGACTCAAAGTTCGGTGAAAGCCGTTTTGACGATATGTTCACCTTGGTAAAGGATGGTGAGGACTGGAAAATCGTCAGCAAAATTTATCACGAGAAAACCGATGCGGATTAAGCTGTTTTGACAGGTTTTTTCAGCTTCATGCAGGAAATTGCCTTGCGAGGAAATGTGATGATAATTTGCCGGCGAATAAGGGTTGGAAGTGTTTTTTTTGAAGGAAAAAATACGGATTTGCTTGCATAATATAAAAAGAGCTTTTATCTTTGCCGCCGAAT
>CAYPFZ010000176.1:0-1608 GCA_964410225.1 uncultured Paludibacter sp. | reverse complement strand
ACGGCCACCGACGGGAATTGTCCCGCGTCTGCCGCTCCTTTCGCCATGGTGATGGATGCTCCCATGTCGACCACAGAGTGTATCGCCCGATAAGGAGACAAAAAGCCCAGCGTGTAGCAGCCTATATCACTGAACACCCGCGCATCCTTATATCCGGCGAGCACCTCGTTCAGGGCATCGAACACGTCGCGGTGGCCACAGCCCGGACACAAGGCGGGCGGACGGGGAACTACCAACTCGCAAGGCGGGTACACCTCGCCAAGCTCTACACCAAGTGCTTTTACAATTTTGTCGGGGGTCAGCTCGCCGGTGCGGGGCACATCGCCGCTGAGACGACCCCGTATCACTTTGTTGCTTTCCAACACGCCCACCAGCATTTCTTCAACCACCGGCTGACCGTCTTCCAACACCAGCAAGGCGTCGCATTCGGAAGCCATCCGCCTGATGAGCGTTACCGGCAACGGATATTGCGACAACTTCAACACGGGGAAGGGACAACCGTCTTTGAAGTGCTCCATCAAATAATTGTAGGCAATGCCACAAGCTATCACGCCCAACGAGTGGTCAGCTCCATCGACATAGCGATTGAAGGGAGACTGCTCGGCCTCTTGCACGAACAGCGGGCGTTGGGCAATCAAATCCTCGTTGCGACGACGAGCCACGATGGGCATCAACACCCAATCGCCTTGGTTGGAGGGTAGGTGCATGGTGTTCTCCTCACGTATGTCACCGACCCGCACCACTGCCCGCGAGTGGGCAAGACGAGTCACAAGGCGCACAAGTACAGGCACTTTGCATCGTTCCGAATAATCAAACGCCACGGCCATCACGTCATAGGCTTCCTGCTGTGTGGATGGCTCAAAAGTGGGTATCATGGCAAATTTGCCGTAGAAACGGGAGTCTTGCTCGTTTTGCGAGGAGTGCATCGAGGGGTCGTCAGCGGCCACTACCACCAAGCCCCCGTTGGTTCCCGTCATGGCGGAGTTGACAAACGCATCGGCGGCAACGTTCATTCCTACGTGTTTCATGCACACCATGGCGCGTTTCCCCATATACGACATGCCCAAGGCAGCCTCCATGGCCGTTTTCTCGTTGGCAGCCCACTGACGGTGGATGCCTCGCTCTGTGGCCAAAGGATGCCTTTGAATAAACTCGGTGATTTCAGTGGAAGGAGTTCCCGGATAGGCATAAACGCCTGATAAACCGGCATGAATGGCACCTAATGCCACTGCCTCGTCGCCCAGGAGAAGATGTTTTTCGTCCATAAGTTACATTTGAGAGTGTTTGTATTTACATACCGCAAAAATAAGCCTTCTTTATGGAAAAACAACAGGCTGGGCCAACGATGACAGATAAATTTCCACAAAAGGGGCATAAATCAACTCTAAAATTCGTTCTATCTCTGTCTGTTAGCTCTTTTTCACCGCCGACCTCCTCTCAAAAAGTCAATTCTTCTTCCTGTCGGAAAAACCTGAAGAGACGGCCGGGCGAGGGAAGCATGAAAAGGTGCTCTGTCAGCAGTGATTTTTTTCATCGCCAAGCCTATTTTGAAGCGTTAGTACGCGGCAGAAGGGTGGTTTATAAGGGATTAAATGAGGGCAATTCTTC
>CAYPFZ010000175.1:0-1695 GCA_964410225.1 uncultured Paludibacter sp. | reverse complement strand
GGAGCCTCCTCTGTAGGAAGAATACTGACAAAAGAGGCATTTTTGTCAGTTACCTCCCTAAGCATTCCTCTGTCCGTACCTCCCTTTTGGCAGAAGATGCCATGCACACGATCGACACATTCCACTTGGCACGAGGTTTGCGAAAAGAGGAGGAAAACAAGCATTGCATTCGCAAAAGACAAAACAAAAACATAGGATTATGGGAAAGATTATTGGTATTGACTTAGGAACAACAAACTCCTGCGTGGCAGTGATGGAGGGCAACGAACCGATCGTTATTACCAACAGCGAGGGCAAACGTACTACCCCCTCGGTGGTTGCCTTCATGGACGGCGGCGAGCGCAAGGTGGGCGACCCCGCCAAGCGTCAAGCCATCACCAACCCTACGCGTACGGTGTTCTCCATCAAGCGCTTTATGGGTGAAACCTGGGATCGGGTGCAGGAAGAAATCAAGCGTGTACCCTACAAGGTTGCACGTGGCGACAACAACACCCCCCGCGTGGATATTGACGGACGTCTCTACACACCACAGGAAATTTCGGCAGTCGTGCTCCAGAAGATGAAGAAGACGGCGGAAGACTATCTCGGCCAGGAGGTGACCGAAGCTGTCATCACCGTGCCGGCTTACTTCAACGACTCGCAGCGGCAAGCCACCAAAGAGGCGGGAGAAATTGCCGGACTGACGGTCAAACGCATCGTCAACGAACCTACGGCTGCCGCATTGGCCTACGGACTTGACAAGTCGAACAAAGACATGAAGATTGTGGTGTTCGACTGCGGCGGCGGCACGCACGACGTGTCGGTGCTCGAATTGGGCGACGGCGTATTTGAGGTAAAGTCTACCGACGGCGACACCCACCTCGGCGGCGACGATTTTGACCAACGTATCATCAACTGGTTGGTGGAAGAATTCAAAAACGAAAACAGCGGAATAGACTTAAGCAAAGACCCCATGGCGTTGCAGCGCTTGAAAGAAGCCGCTGAGAAAGCCAAAATCGAGCTTTCGAATACGATTTCCACAGAAATCAACCTGCCGTACATCATGCCCGTCGACGGAGTGCCCCGTCACTTGGTACGCACTCTGACACGCGCCAAGTTCGAACAATTGGTTGACGACTTGGTACAACGCACCATCGCTCCTTGCAAAACCGCCCTACAAAGTGCCGGTCTGAGCGTGAACGAAATCGACGAGGTGATTCTCGTGGGAGGTTCCACCCGCATACCTGCCATACAGCAGGCCGTGGAAAAGTTTTTCGGGAAAGTACCCTCGAAAGGGGTAAACCCTGACGAAGTTGTGGCCGTGGGAGCTTCCATTCAAGGAGGCGTGCTGACCGGCGACGTGAAAGACGTGTTGCTGCTTGACGTGACTCCGCTCTCGCTGGGCATCGAAACCATGGGTGGAGTGATGACCAAACTGATCGAAGCCAACACGACCATCCCCACCAAAAAGAGCGAGACATTCACGACCGCGGCCGACAACCAGCCTTCTGTGGAAATACATGTCCTTCAGGGCGAACGTCCCATGGCAGCGCAAAACAAAACCATCGGCCGGTTCCACCTCGACGGCATCATGCCCGCCCGCCGTGGCGAACCACAAATCGAAGTGACTTTCGACATCGATGCCAACGGCATACTGAACGTATCGGCTCGCGACAAGGCTACGGGCAAGGAGCAAAAAATACGCATTGAAGCCTC
>CAYPFZ010000174.1:0-1713 GCA_964410225.1 uncultured Paludibacter sp. | reverse complement strand
GGCATTCCCGGTAGAGCCACGGCTCGGCACTGTGGAAGTCGCCCACGTTGATGAAGCCCAAGATGGGCTGGTATTCCGAACCGCTGTAGCCCTCCACCACCAGCACGTGGTGCAGGGGGGAGACCGTGACGGTGATGGTGTCGTGCAGCGTGGCGGGCGTGGCGTCGGTTTGCCAGTTCACGGGGTTGATACACATCGCACAGGGGGCTGCCACCACGGGCTGGATATAGCGCACGTCGGACACGGAATTGTAGCAGATGGTCACGCCCGTGTCCGTGGCTCCCTGTGCCGGACGGATGTTCTCCGTGGCAAGCGTGTCGGCAGGTGTCACCTTATAGCCCAGCACATAGGCCGCTACCAAGCGGTGCGCCGCGTCTGCGGGCATCGTCTTCAGCAGCTCCACCACGGCTTTCCCGCCTTGGCTGAAGCCTGCCAGCACGAAGGGGCGGTCGGGATCGGGGCGTTGGCTGAGGAAAGTGTCGAAGGCACGCCGCACGTCGCTGAAGGCGGTGCGGAAGCGGTTTCTGATGGTATCCTCGTTCAGCGTTGCCCAGCCCTCGATGGTGATGTGGCGGTAATAGGGCGAATAGAAGTCGCCTGCCTCGCCCATGTAGTCGGCGATGCGGGAGATTTCCTTGTCCATGTTGGCGCGGTGCGTGGCGTTATGCACGTCGGCATAGTGGCAGACGCGCCCGTCGGCGGTGACCCAGTCGGTCTCCCAGGTGGAGACGAGGTAGAATACGTCCGCGCCCCTGTCCGCCTTGCTGTTCGGCCGGGTGTACCACATGGTAGAATCGGCATAGTCGGGTGCTTCGGGGATGTAGGTGCCGACATCCCTGTCATTGTTGCTGCATGAGACGAACAACAGCAGGAGGAACGCTCCGGTGCAACATACAAGTCTTTTGCGTATCATCATGTCCTTTCTTTTATTGGAGTTCTATAGAGCCCTCGTCGCCGATACTGTCGCTCCAGCCCATGCCGGTGCTTGCGGACTCGTCAACGCCGTAGGGGAAGATAGAAACATTGTAAGTGTACATTACTCTGCAGGTTGGTTCTAATTCGTTGCGGTTGATTACACAATCCTACTTCCCCCCCCCGATGCAAAACTTTCTGTGTATTTGGGTCGTTGTTTATAATTTCCTTAATGTCAAATTTTTGCTTAGAGGCATCAAATTTACAACAAAACCGTTTACAACAGATTTACAACACTTTCGCCCTAAAACAACATCCCGTTAAACCAAAAGAAGCGTTCCCGATCTCTCGACGCAAGAACACTTCCAACACAATACTGATAATAGTAATCAACGCTGCAAAGATACACGATTTTTCCTTATAACGAAAAAGCGGCTGCCGTATATGGCAACCGCTGCCAATCATGTGGATTAAATAAATTTCCGCATCAGACTTATCAAAGGGCACGAACATAATCCGTTAAGAAAAATCTATTTTTCGTTTGCAATATTAGTATTTTAGTTTACCTTTGCGGCGCATACGCATATTTCCCGTTAAGTGTGTAGTGGCTCGTGTCAAGGCAATATTGCAACAAAACACATTAACAAAAAAACAAAATGAAAAAACTGAAAAATCTAAATTGGTTGCTGCTTTGTGCAGTAATGGGGTTGTTGTTCACGGGCTGCTCGGAAGATAATGGAGAATTGATTCCAGATTTTACGGATGCCGAACGTGAGGCCTTGCAAGTTTTCAATGGCACGT
>CAYPFZ010000173.1:0-1722 GCA_964410225.1 uncultured Paludibacter sp. | reverse complement strand
ACATCCGTTTCGTAAATCGTAGCAATCCCCGACTTCAATTCCATTTCCTTAATCAAGACCTCTGCAAAACTTTCGCCGGTTTGTGCGATGAATTTGCGGAGAAATTCGTATCTTTATGGTATGAAACGAGGGAGCACCACCCAGTTAAGTTTTGGCGACATGCAAGTGAAGCGTCGCAAAGTGAAGTCAAAGTTCTTTGAGCAGATAAACGCTGTGATAGAATAGCGTCCTCTTTGCCAACTGATAGAACCGGCCTATGGCAAGGTTTTTTCCGATACCGGTCGGCCGTGTTACGACTGCATGGTGCTTTTCCGCGTGGAGTTGATGCGTATATGGTACAAACAGAGCGACGGCGGTATAGAAGAGCAGGTAAAAATCCGGTTTTCCTCATGCGGTTTTTCCTTGCCTTGTTCTTGCAAGGGCTGGCAGTCAGCCTTGCCGCGCAACATGTTGACCTGTGCGAATTTTACAGCCGGGCGCAGGGCAAGTCGGGCGCCGAGCTGAAAACCGCGCTTTACGAAATCTCCCGCGAAGGACACCGCAAGCGGAGTTACCGGAACGTCTCTCGATTTTTTGAAGAATATGACCTCACCGAAGAGGGCTTGATATGGGACATGTATGCCAAGCCGCGTTGCTCCCAATGGAACGGGCGTGAGCTCAACCGCGAGCATGTCATGCCCAAAAGCTGGTTCGGCCTGTCAGACGAAGAGCAAAAGCAAGAGCCGATAATGTGTGACTATCACAACCTTTTCCCCTCTGACAGTAAGGCCAACTCGGCCAAAAGCAACTACCCTTTGGGGCTGACCGACGGCGAAAAGTTCGACAACGGCACCAGCAAGGTGGGTGTGAGCACCCGCGCCGGCTACACGGGCATGGTGTTCGAGCCGGCCGACGAATACAAGGGCGATTTTGCGCGCACCTACATGTATATGGTCACGCGCTACGAAGACCATGCCACACGTTGGACCGGCACGGGGACAAAAAGCATGCTGACCGACGCCACTTACCCCGCCTTCACCACCTACGCCATTGAGCTGCTGATGGAATGGCATCGCCGAGACCCTGTCAGCCGGAAGGAAATCGACCGCAACGAAGCCGTCGGCAAGGCGCAAGGCAACCGCAACCCTTTCATAGACCATCCCGACTTTGCCGAACACATCTGGGGCGACAAGCGGCGACAGGCGTGGCGCTGCACCGGCTTCTCCCTGACGATACAGGGAGAGGGCGCGCTGTTTGTCTATGCAGCTTGGGATGCCGACGGCGGTATCTTCTTCCCTTACATCTTTACTCCCTCTGCCCCTCGTGTCGAATAGCGGGGGCTTCGCGGGCGGAAAGTCCCGCTATCTTCCTTTAACACAAAGACAAAACTTCGGAGAGCAAGCGGCTGTATATGCCGTCTGTTACGTCTCACGTCAGCTTGCGCCGTCTCCCTTGCGGCGGATGCTTACGCAATTTTCGCTGCGTAAGCACGCAGCAGAGCAGGGGGAGCTAAGGGATCGCGAGGGCGACGGTGAGGCCGCAGAGCTCCCCTGAGGGGGTGGCAGTCAGGCTTTTTCTCTCCTTTGTGTGTGTCAGGCCAATTCGCTCAGGATTTGCCGGGCGTGTTCTTTAGTTTTGATTTCTTTCTCTGTGAATACGCGGGTGATGACCCCGTTTTCATCCACTATGAAGGTGGTGCGCTTCATGCCCATGTAGGTACGTCCGCAGCGTGTCTTTTCTCCC
>CAYPFZ010000172.1:0-1773 GCA_964410225.1 uncultured Paludibacter sp. | reverse complement strand
GACTCCTTCCCTCTTTCATTTAAATAATTTGAGGAGGTCGTTGCCGTTGGCGTATAGCACCAGAGCTATCAGAATGAATATACCCACCATTTGGGCATATTCCATGAATTTCTGGCTTGGCTCGCGGCGGGCTATCATTTCGTAGAGCAAAAACACAATGTGTCCGCCATCCAAAGCCGGAATGGGAAGGATGTTCATAAAGGCCAGTATCACCGAGAGGAAGGCCGTCATATACCAGAATATGGTCCAGTCCCACATTTTCGGGAACAATTGACCGATTGTCCCGAAGCCGCCGAGGCTTTTGGCTCCCTCCTTGGTAAAGACCAGCTTAAACTGCTTGACGTAGCCGGTGAGTGTCTCCCAACCGTATTGGATGCCTGCCGGAATGGACTGCCAGAATGTGTATTGTATATGTTCCACGGGCATGAAAGCGGTGAACGGGAACACGCTCACTCCCAATTTGCCGTCTTCACCTAAAGACACCCGGGCGTCCATCGGCTGCCCGTGGCGCACAAAGTCGACTGTCGCGGTGGTATTTTTTGACAGAGCCAACTCGGCGGCTATATCTTGGAAGATGAACAGCTCTTTGCCGTTGATGCCCGTGATGCTGTCGCCCGGTTGCAGGCCTGCGCGGTCGGCCGGAGTATCCTGCAACACGTCGTATACGACAAATGGTTGTCTTATTTCAAACAGAATATCGTTGCCGGCGGCTAACACCTGTTGGGTAAAGTCGGAGGGAAGAAGTATTTTCACCGTTTCGTTTTCGCAACGCACCACGGTCACTTCGCGTTTCCCGTCGACGAGCAATGCTTCCGCCACTGCAGCCCGGTCGGTGACAGGCAGCCCGTCGATGGCAATCATCTTGTCGCCGTTCTCAAAGCCGTTGTCAAGCATCAATTGTGTGTATTCCAAGCCGTAGCGGGCGTTGTCTAACGGGAAATAATCTTTGCCGTTAGCATAAAGCAAGCCGATGTAGATGACCACCGCGGCGATGAAATTAAACAACACACCTCCGCAGATGATGGGCAAACGTTGCCAAGCCGGACGCGAGCGGTATTCCCACGGCCGGGGAGGCTGATTCAGTTGGGTGGTATCCATCGACTCGTCCATCATGCCCGCTATCTTGCAGTAGCCCCCTAACGGTATCCAGCCGATGCCCCATTCGGTCGTTTCGGGGTATTTCCTCCAGTCGTCGTCAGCCAGCTCCTCCACGGGGATGGGTTCGTACACCGCGTCGCCATTGGCATTGAGCACCGTATCGCCGTCGGCATCCACTTTCGGACGTTCATTGAGCGGCACGTTCTTGGCGAAAAAGCGAACTTGCCACCTCCCCCTCACCTTTTTTGCCCTCACAAGGGAAAATCTCGGGTTGAAAAACAAATAGAACTTTTCCACCCTCACTTTGAAAAGGCGGGCAAAGAAGAAGTGTCCCAGCTCGTGCACAAACACTAAGATGGACAGGCTGAGTATGAGCTGCAAAGCTCTAATCATGAAAGTTTCCATACACACAAATACCAATTCGGGGCGGCGTGGCACTTACCTGCCGGACAAAAGTATGGAAAAAAACACATGCAAGCTCTTCCTGCATTTCTCTTTTAACTTAATTTGACACGGGGAGGATGTAAAAACGGCCTGTGGCTCTCAAGCACTTTTTCAGCATTTGTCCTCCCCAATCGTCTGCGTCAGCAACATTGGCGTGCTCACGCGCAAACAACTCAGATGCTGTATGTGCCAAAAATACTGTATAAGGCTGAATGCTGGAGAACAAAATCA
>CAYPFZ010000171.1:0-1887 GCA_964410225.1 uncultured Paludibacter sp. | reverse complement strand
TCGTCACTGCCGATTTTTCATTGGGGTTTTCAGACATAAATCTCGGCACTCCTTCCCATTTTTAATTTTGCTCTCTCTTCTCTCATAGCTGCTTCACGCAACGTAAATAAATTATAACCGCCATGTTAAGTTGTTTCAATTTAAGTGCATTTTTGGGATATATATTATGATTTTCCACTTTTTTAAAAGCATTTATTGTCCACGTCGGTTGTTTTCACTTTCATTTAGGTTGATTGGTCGTTTTTTTGCTCCGCTTTTCTGCCCTAAATCGATAATAGTCAAAAAAATAATTAACACAAAAATAATTAACGCTTTGTAAACAGCACTGCATTTGGTAAAAGCATTTTATTTAAGGCAGTATTGTATGATTTGTAGAAATATTGCATACATCTTGATTTTTCACGGGCCGTTATGGTAAATTAGTAACATCAAAGAATGCATGTTTGCAAAATAGCGTTGTTTTGTGCACTGATTTTGCTGCTCGGGTGGTTGTCGTTTAATGAACAGGGAAAAGTTTGAAAGCTACTTAGAAAAGAACCCTTTTGCAAAATTGAGCGATGTCGTTGCCCAGATTTTGTATGACGAAATCATTGTTCTTGACATACCGCCCGCCTCAAAACTGAACGTTAACCAGGTCGCCACAGACCTCGGCATTTCGCGCACCCCGGTAGTGGAAGCGTTAAACCGGCTTCAGGCGATAGGCTTTGTGGAGCAGCGTCCCCACTCCAGCGGTTTCTACGTAACGGACATGAACATGCGCGACATGATAGACCTCTACGACGCGCGCACCGCAATTGAATGTGAGGCGGCCGCCCTGTGCGCCGAGAACGCCTCGGTCGAGGCCATTGCCCAGCTTGACAGCCTGGCGACCGAATTTAAGAAGGCCGTGCCCAAGCTGGACGGCATACGGCTAAAGGAGACCGACATGCCCTTCCACAAGCTGATTGTCGAGTCTTCGGGAAACAAGTACCTCATACGAAGCTACAACGAACTGCTGCCCAACCTCAAGATGTACCAGGGTTCCTGGACGAAGTTCATCAATCCCGGCAGCACCAACCCCTGGTCCAGCCAGGTAGTGCACCAGCATGTGGCCATCGTCTCCTCGATAAAACTGCACATACCGGCCCTGGCCCGCCAGACCATGGCCGAGCACATACAGTCCAGCCTCAACTTCGTGGCGTACTGCGACGACAAGGGCGACCCTTTCGCCATCTTCAAGCGGACCCCGGAAAAGGGCAGAGGCGGCAAGTGAGGAGGAAATACCAATGAAAATAGCAATGATAGGCTCCGGCGCTGCCGGGAGCGTGTTTGCAGCGTATTTGAAGCGCGGCGGAGCGGATATGTACCTTGTCGACAAGTACAAGGCCCATATGGACAAAATTGCCGCCGACGGCCTTACCTTCCGCTGCAAGGGCGAGGAATGCGTCCTCACCGGTTTCCACACCTCCCCGACGGCATCGGAGCTTCCCGTTATGGATATCGTGATACTGATGGTCAAGGCCACGCAGACCGACGGCGTAATGCCCGACGTCATGCACTGCGTGGGGCCTGAAACGGTGGTCGTCTCGCTGCAGAACGGTATTGGCAACGACGAGATACTTATGAAATACGTCCCCAAGGCGCGTATCATGTACGGCGCGGGCGTGATAGGCACCGAGCTCGCCGGCCCCGGCTGCTGCGTGAGCAAGCCCGAGGACGGCATTCAGATGTTCTTCGGTGCGGTGGAAAAGAGCCCGGAGACCGACAGGGCCGGCAAGTACCTCGAAGAGTGCTTTGAGGCCGGCGGATGCCACGCGAGCTTTGAGAGCGACGTGCGCGTCCTGCTCTGGAAGAAGGCCGTCACCAACAGCGGCTACAACGCCGTCTGCGCCGTCACACGCATGCGCC
>CAYPFZ010000170.1:0-1895 GCA_964410225.1 uncultured Paludibacter sp. | reverse complement strand
AGGGCAGATGGAAGTGGCCGTCTTCGACATGACAGGTCGTCTCATCTTCCACTCTGCTGCGCTTGAAGCTCCCGCTACGCTGAGCGTGTTCGACGCTACGGGCATCTACACCATCCGCGCGTTAGACGGCGACGGGCAGATACGCTACGGGCGCGTGATTGTCAAGTAATGCACGCACTTTCCTCTGTCTCTTCCGTAGGCAGAGCGACTGATAACGACTCCGGGGTGGCCGCGTGCCGCTCCGGAGTTTTTTACCTCTTTCATTCTTCCTGTGAGGAAATTTTATAAAACATTCCTATATAACATTTTACAAAGAATACCAAAGCACCCGCCGGAAGGGGCGTTTCGAAGGATTCCGGCACGGTGTGGCATCCTTTTTTCTATGCCTTTTTGTCGGGGGGTAGCACCGGATGTCAGGGAATTGTCGGTCGGAGCGACATCTCGACAGATGTGTAAGAAGTACACTTTCATCTGCATCATAACACTCGCTTTTGTTACAATTGGCGAATAAAAACCAAAATCCGATGCCCCCGTGGTGAATTCTTTTTGGTTTTATACTGAAATTCTCTACCTTTGCACTATTTGCAAAGCTGACGACGTGGGTAAGAAAGAGCGGAACAATCAAGTTTTTTTTGAAAGAATGCGGTTCAAGTATCGTGTTTCGATACTTGATGAAAACACGTTGGAAGAATCGTGGTACTTGCGGCTTTCGCGGCTTTCGATTTTCTTGTATGCTTGTATTTTTCTGTTGGTTACGTTTGTCATTCTTGCAACACTCGTCTACATCACTCCCCTTCGTTATTATCTGCCGGGCTACGGCGACGAGGGCAACAGGGCGACCATCATTGCCGAAGCCATGCGTGTCGACTCGCTCCAGCAGCAATTGGATCGCCAGGCGGCTTACATCGAAGTCATACGCAACGTGATAGCGGGTAATTTGGACACTACCGACATCAAGCCACTTGACTCCGTCGTTGTTATCGACAAGAAAGACGAGTCAGGCATCGTGGCGAGCGAACGCGAACGGCAGTTCGTGCAACAGTTTGAAGAAGAGGAAAAATACAACCTTGCCATTTTAAGCAATCCTCCGAGGAATAACATATACATGCCTTTCCGTCCTGTCAAAGGTATCATACAGCAACATTTCAATGCAGTGGAACGGGTGTATGGCATTTCCATTCTCACTTCGCCGGGCGAAGCGGTGTCAAGTATACTCGACGGCACGGTAGTCTACACCGACTACAGCCTTGACAACGGATGGGTCATCCAGATACAACACGAAGACAACTACCTGTCCATCTGCAAAAACAACGCTCGTTTGCTAAAAAAGACCGGTGAGGTCGTCCGTGCGGGAGAACACATAGCCATAACCGGATACGACACCGAAGAAGAGCGCCTTTTTTACTTCGAACTTTGGAATAACGGCGACCCGATCGACCCGGAAGATGTCATCCTGTTTTAGACCTCAGACCACGTAAAGCGCTACTTGTAGGAACGACCCTATCGGTAACACGACTCGCATGGAGAAAGCGAAAAAGTCAATCACCCTGCTCGGTTCGACCGGCTCCATTGGCAGGCAGGCACTGGAAATCATCAGACAGTATCCGGCTCTCTTCGACGTGTATGCCCTCACGGCCAACAACCGGGCAGACCTGCTCATCAAGCAAGCGCGCCATTTCCTCCCCGACACGGTAGTCATCGCCAATGAGCAACATTACCCACGAGTGAAGGAGGCCCTTTCCGATCTGCCCATAAAGGTGTTTGCCGGCAGTGATGCAGTCGCACAGGTGGCTTCCATGGATCAGCCCGACATCGTATTGGCAGCCATGGTGGGCTATGCCGGACTCTGGCCCACTATCAACGCCATCAAGGCCGGTAAACGCATCGCCTTGGCC
>CAYPFZ010000169.1:0-1923 GCA_964410225.1 uncultured Paludibacter sp. | reverse complement strand
GATCCCTTCTTCTCGTATGAGGAAATCAAGATGGGCAACGTCAACCACACCTACAAGGTGAATTATATCCGCGACGACGGTTCGGGTATGGCGCAGATCAAGTCATATCTGGTGCAGCGTGTCAACACCTACGCGTTTCAAGACCCGGTAGCGCTGATGTCCAACATCGATAAGGTGACGGAGTACATTCATCGAAAGTTTCCCGCCATTAAATGTCTGCATTTCCACCACACGGCGGAGCGGAGCAACTACCTGATGGATCAGGACGGCTTCTGGCGGCTGAGCAACTACGTGCCGTCAGTCACCTTCAACAGCTGCGACGACCTCAACGTGGTGCGCAGTGCGGGCGAGGCGTTCGGCGATTTCCAGATGATGCTGTCGGATTTCGATGCCGGCGCGCTGTACTATACGATCCCGGACTTCCACAACACGCGTAAGCGGTATGAGAAGCTGAAAGTAGACATGGCGGCGGACCCCTGTGGCCGCGTGGTCGAGGTCAGGGCGGAGCTCGACTGGCTGCTTTCGGTTGAGGATGAGGCGTGCAAGCTGACAGATATGCAGGAGCAGGGAGAACTGCCGCTGCGTGTGACGCACAACGACACGAAAATCAACAATGTGCTGTTTGACGAGGAGACGCACCGGCCGCTCGTCGTCATCGACCTCGACACGGTTATGCCCGGTTTGGTTGGACATGACTTCGGCGACGCGATTCGCTTTGCGGCGAACTTCGTCGAGGAGGATTGCCCGCAGGCGGAGAAGGCCGGCGTGAACCTCAATGTCTTCTGGGCGTTTGCCGAGGGTTTCCTGAAGAAGACGGCGGCGACATTGACCGAGGCCGAGGTGGCAACGCTTGGGAACAGCTGCTTCACGCTGGCGTGCGAGCTGGCCACACGCTTTTTGGACGACTACATCGTGGGTGACAAGTATTTCAAGATCAAGTCGCCGCAGCACAATCTGGAGCGCACCCGCTGTCAAATTGCGCTCGCCAAGGATATGCAGGTGAAGATGGACGCGATGAACGCCATTATGCGCGACTGCTGGATGCGGTACAGAGGCTGGTAAGCGTTTCTGAATGCCAATGCGGCGCCGCGTGCCATAACAAAGCGAGAAATAAAGAATTTGCAAAATTCAAAAAACTAGGTAATTGTACGAACGCAAAAATAGAGAGACAAAACCCATTTTCTTTATGATTACGACTATTCTTTTCACCATTATTTCTTTATGCGCCATAGGCGTAGCGGCTGCCGTGATACTCTACTTCGTGGCACAAAAATTCAAAGTGGAAGAAGATCCGAGAATTGACATCGTTGAAGAACTACTCCCAGGAGCCAATTGTGGGGGATGCGGAAAACCAGGATGCCGAGGATTCGCCGAAGCCACCGTCAAAGCCGACACGCTGGAAGGCCTATCCTGTCCCGTCGGCGGATCTTCGACCATGACTAAAATCGCTGCGGCATTAGGCTGCGAAGTGGTCGCACAAACACCAAAAATTGCTGTGATACGTTGCAATGGCACATGTGAATACCGGCCGCATACAAGCCTATACGACGGCTATAAATCCTGCGCAGTGAAACATTCCCTTTATCGAGGCGATACAGATTGTTCATACGGATGTCTCGGCTGCGGCGACTGTGTGAAAGCCTGCCAATTCGATGCCATCCACATGGATACCAACGAACTCCCCGTCGTGTCTGAAGAAAAATGCGTGGCATGCGGAGCCTGCGTGAAAGTCTGTCCGCGAAATATCATCGAATTGCGCAATAAAGGTCCCAAAAACCGCCGAGTGTTTGTCTCTTGTGTCAACAAAGACAAAGGAGCCGTCGCCCGAAAAGCCTGCAAGGCGGCATGCATCGGTTGCGGAAAATGCTCCAAGGAATGCCAATTCGATGCCATCACCGTGAGCGACAACCTCGCATACATCGA
>CAYPFZ010000168.1:0-1955 GCA_964410225.1 uncultured Paludibacter sp. | reverse complement strand
TCTCGCATTATTTGTACCTTCGCGACTTGTGAAACCTTTCAAAAGCAAACCGACCGTGAATAAGATAAAATTTTGGTTCAACAACGCCCGTCCCACCTCGCTGCCGCAAAGTCTCGTTCCTTCTTTATTGGCCATTTTTCTCGCTCTGCCGTCCGAAGGGTTTTCCTGGTGGCTGGCCGGCTGCGCGTGGTTGGGTGTCATGGCCGCACACTTGGCCTTGAACTTGTTTGACGACTATTTCGACTACATCAAGAAACAGCCCACCTACCGCGACGAGATGAAACACGAAGGGTTCCGGGTGCGTATCGGTAAGTGTACGTACCTCTTTTCGGGGGCGGCAACCTTGAAGCAGCTGCTTGCTGCCTGCATTGTCTTTTCTGCCATTGCCCTCGTTTTCGGAGCGGTCGTCTTGTACTTCCGCGGGATTTTCGTGCTCTACATCGTTGCGGCCACCTTCTTGACGGGGTTTTTCTATTCGGCTCCACCGCTGCGGCTTAGCTATCATGGCTTGGGCGAAATCGCCATCGGCATCATCTTCGGTCCACTCAACATGGTGGGCACCTACTATGCGGCTTGCGGCATGACAGACCGTGCCGTCACTCTGCTGTCGGTGCCGGTGGGATTGCTCATCATGAATATCATCTACGTGCATTCGGTCATGGACTACCTCCCTGACAAGAAGATCGGGAAAAAGACCTTGGCCGTACTTTTCGACAACACCACGACCATGCTGGCGGTGGAGTTTGCCGTCCTTTTCATCCCCTACGTGTTGATGGCCTACGGCATTCTGACACATTTGTTCCACCCTCTCTACTGGCTCACGTTTGTCACCCTGCCCTTGGCCATAAAGCTGTCGTACATGATGTTGGAATATGTAAGGCATCCCGCCCGCGTGTTTCGTCCCCGCCCTTGGATGGGGCCTTTCAACGATTGGGAACGTATCACCGAAGCCGGTATCGACTGGTTTATGATACGCTGGCTGTCGGCGCGCAACCTGCTGGCTGCGTTTTGCCTTATCATCATCATCGTCAACATTTTTCCGCTCATTCTGAAATGAACCGTTTCCCCACATGAAATCACTTCGCTCGTTTACTTACCTCCCCATCTGGTTTTTAAAAACCCGGATACTGGGGAAGCAGATACCGCTGCAGACCGTCTTGTTCGTATCTGATTTGTGTAACCTGAAGTGCAAACATTGTTGCATCTACGCCCAAAAAGCCGTTACGAAAAAGACCTACGAACAGATAAAGGAGGAATTGGAATACTCCTACAAAGCCGGCTCTCGCTTTGTGGACTTCGAGGGGGGCGAGCCGACACTTTGGGAAGACGGGGCGTACAGGCTGAACGACCTCATTCGCTTGTCGAAACGCATCGGCTTTTTCTCGGCCACAGTCACCACCAACGCAGTCATGCCCTTCCCCGGTTTAGAAGCCGACTCCATCTGGGTGAGCATGGACGGCATCGGAGAATATCACGACAGCGTGAGAGGCAAAGGCATGTTCGACCGATTGGTAAAAAACATCGAGAGTTGCGGTCATCCCAACTTGAGCGTCAACATGGTAGTGAGCAAATTGAATTACGAGTCGCTCGACGAGGCTATCCAATTTGCGCACGACAATCCTCATATCCGTTCCATTTCCATCAATTTCCTCACCCCCTACCCCGGCACGGAGCTCCACCTGCTCGATTGGGACAAGCGTCGTGAAGCCATCGACAAAGTTATTTCCTACAAGAAAAAAGGATACCCCATCATGAACTCCGTGTCGGGACTGAAGCGGATGAAAGACAACCGTTTCAAGAAATATTGCTGGATTTCTAACTTTATCACCGTGGAGGGGAGGCGACTTCCCGACTGTGGAGGTACGGAACTGGGGCTGTGCGACCGGTGTGGCTATTGCATGGCAGGCGAGATGTACAGCGTGATGAATCTTCGCCCCGACACCATCTTTGCGGGC
>CAYPFZ010000167.1:0-2002 GCA_964410225.1 uncultured Paludibacter sp. | reverse complement strand
TCTGCTTATTGAAGAAAAAGCTCAGAAAAGCGTGATGCGGTGACAAGGCGGGCGGGATGAGGGTGGCGTGCCGCGTCTGAACGGGAAAAATGGAAATCGGGGAAAAGCCAACCCGCAGTGCGAAGCAGCGAATCGATGCGAGAAAGTGGCAGAGAAGGGTTAAATAAACATAAAAGCAGCTTACTGCAGAGGAAGAAAAGCGAAACGGGGAAGGGTATTTTGTATATTTACGCCCTCAACAGCCGTTTGCGGCGCATAAAAACATTCGTAAGTCATGAGATTGCCACATTTTGTTCTGCTTGCCGTGGCGGTATGGGTCTTCTCGTCGTGCCGCTTGAGCAGTACGCAGGAGAGCTCGCCCCGCATCGGGGTGGCTGCCATCAACCTCAGCCGGGAAGACACGCTGAGCTTTACGCGCAACTACCTCGACACGGTGTGCGTGGGCGACACGGTGTTGTTTCAAACCATTTTGCAGGGTGTGTACAACAACTTGCTGGAGTTCCACATCCTTTCTTCAGACAACGAGCGCGTGGAGTTTCTCTGGGGAGAAAAGGCAGACCTCGACTTGCTGTTTACTTCCTATCAGGACGGGTCGTTCTATCTCGACGGGCGGTACAGTGAACTGTATTTCCCGTTCAAGTACATCATTCGGGACACGGTTGGGGGCTTGCAGTTGAGCTTTTCCGTATTGACCGATGCCGGCGACGGCTACAACACGGCCTCGCTCGTTATCTACACTCCGGCTGTCGTGTGCAACGACGGGATGTCGTCTTCCGAAGACGATGATTCAGAAACATCTGACGACTAATGCCTTTCGGTATGAAATCTTTCGGTTTATTGTGTTTGTCGATGCTTGCGGTGCTTTTTGCGGCATGTAAGTCAACCACGCCGCTCGACCAAACCACGCCGAAGTTCTATTTTCCCACAGACAGCGTGTTCACCACCTGCGGCGACACCTTGCTCATCAGCGGCAGTGTGCAGAACGGATTTGCTACCGACAGCATCACCGCGGGCGATACGGCCATCGTTCGCCTTGAAGTTGACGGGGTGTTCCACGCTTTAAGGCGCATCAGCGTCACTCCGCTCGACCCCGACGCAGGTGAGTTGGTGCTGCCCGGGGGAGTGTATGCAGACAGTCTTTTTTCTGCCGTGCTCGACTCGGCGGGTTGCCACTTCGAGCCGTTGAGCGAGAGCATCCGCGCTCCGTTTTCGTTCATGTATCATGCCACGCAGGCCGCAAAGGAGGCAGGCGTGACGATAGAGGTTCTCTCCGAAGCTCCGGAACCAGACAATTCGGCTCAGCTTACCCTGAAAATGCCCGCCCGGCTTGCTCCTTAACCCTCGTTTACTCTTCCACCTTGACACGGTCTTTACGGTAATGCGCTTGCAAGGGTGCCCGCCCGGGATGTTTTGCGTGTCTTGTGACATTGTGCCTTCGTGACGGGAGCCGGGTCAGCGTCTTGTCTTGTACGAAAGAATGTGTGCGGTGACTCCCGCCGCAATGGCGCAGAGCAGTGTCTGCAGCCACCACTTGCCCGAGGCAAAGGTGAAAACGTTGAGCAGCATGACAGCCCATAAGATGGAGATGGAGAGAATTTTGACTTTCATCGGGATGGACTTGTCCTCCAAAAAGCCTTGAATGTACTTCCCCAACACAGGATGGTAGAGCAGCCACTTGTGGAGCTTGGCAGAGCTGCGGGCAAACAAAATTGTCGACAAAAGCAGGAAGGGAGTAGTGGGCAACAAGGGCACCACGATGCCTATCACGCCCAGTGCCAGGCTCACTATTCCCAAAACAATCAGAAGGTATCTCATGTGGAGGCCGATGGCAGCCGACTTTCCGCGCCGACCCGTTGTCGGGTGGCTCGGGCATGCGTCGCTGCTGCAGGTTGGTGAAGATTCGGACGCGCAAAAGTAGCGTTTTTTTACCTCGGGGAAAACAAGCGACAGCCCGCCCTTGCGGGGCAGCACCGACAAAACCAAACGATTTCGCCTCACCCCC
>CAYPFZ010000166.1:0-2005 GCA_964410225.1 uncultured Paludibacter sp. | reverse complement strand
CATCTGACCGGGTGCAGAAAGAAACAAAAAGCACAAAAAAACGTGCTCTCAGGTATGCAGAAAGGGGATTGCGTATTTTTGTGCTTATATTACATGATAAAATGTTCCTTTTATATTCTTTTTTTTATTACATTTGTTGCGTTGCTTTGGTAGCGTCGCATCGGGTGCGTGGGCAAGGCTTCCGGAAGCGGTTTTGGTGTCTCTGTTGTTCTTCTGACGTAACGAGGCAGACAGCGAAGGTGACGGCTCAAAAACGCGGGAAGGTGATGTCTTTTTCCTATCGGTCAGTGCATTTGCTTCGGTCAGGAGATCGATGGCGCTTTGCCGGCGCTTCATCAGGCAGGCTATAAGGCAACTGTTTTTATTTAATATCAATTCAATTAACTTTTAAACAAAAAAGGAGGTTTTATTATGAAGATTGATTTTTCAGGCAAAACTGCCGTTGTTTTTGGAGCAGGGCGCGGTATCGGTGAAGCGATTGCACGTGAAATTGCGAGTGCGGGAGCGAAAGTGTACATTGCCGACTTGATCAAGGAAAACAGCAACGGGGTGTGCGAAAACTTGCGCGCCGCCGGTTTTCAGGCAGAAGCATGCGAAGTGGACGTGACCAACTTCGAATCTGTCGACGCTGTTTTTGTGAAGGCCATTGAGGAAACCGGACGCCTTGACATCGTGGTGAACAACGCGGGTATCGTGGGGCTGAAATCGTTTCTTGACACCGATCGGGAAGAAATCCGCAGGCTCTTCGAAGTCAACACGATGGGTATCAACAACGGTTGCCAGGCAGCCATTAAACACATGATCGAGCTGGGTCAAAGCGGAAAGATTGTCAACGTCGCTTCTTTTGCAGGCAGGCATGCTCTCAAACAGGGCTTTTCTCACTACGGGATGACCAAGGCTGCCGTTATCTATCTCACCCAAGCTGCCGCGTTCACGGGTGCTCCTTACAACATCAACGTTAACTCGGTTTGCCCGGGCATCATCCGCACCCCCATGTGGGAAAAGATTTTGGACAACTACGAAAACAGCGGTTTGGATAGGGAAGCCTCGTGGAAGGAAAGCCTCAAGACCTTCATTCCGCTCGAACGTGGCGACCAGAAACCTGAGGACATCGCGTACACGGTGGTATTCTTGTGCTCCGAATATGCCGATCACATCACCGGACAAGCCCTCAATGTCGACGGTGGTGCTTCCATGGACTAATTGACCGTTTAATTAGTTGATTAAAATTGAACTACCCCCGGGGTGAGATGACGGCTGAGTCGAGGCCTGTCGTCTGCCCTCGGGGGTGGTGCGTAAATAAAAGCAGACCGAAAAACGTAAATTGGATGATTGTGGCTGCGCTCCTCAGTTAGGGGCAGAGCGTGCGCGTCGTGGGTCAAGATCAGATGGAAGTGGCCGTATTCGACATGACCGGTCGCCTGACTTTCCACTCTTCCGCGCTTGATGCTCCCGCCACGCTCAAGGTGTTCGACGCCACGGGCATCTACACCATCCGCGCGTTCGACGGCGACGGGCAGATACGCTACGGACGCGTGATTGTCAGATAACAAATCTTCCTTCCTCTGTTTCTTCGAAGCAGAGCGACGAATAACGACTCCGGGGTGGCATACGTGCTGCCTCGGAGTTTTTTGTTCTCTTTTTACATTCGTCTTCCTCCTATCATTCGCCGAGTTTGAGTATATTCTATAATGCTCACATATAGCCTTTTACAAAGAACAGCAAAGAGTCTTCCGCTGCGTGCCTTGGTAAATTTTGCTGCGTACTTACCCGGCGAGAATTGCGTACTAACGCAGCAAAAATTGCGTAAGCACGCAGCGCGCGACGGGAAAGCACGCAGCAGAAGGGGCGTTTCGAAGGGCTGTAGAGCGGCCTCAAGAGAGGTTTTCGGGCGGGTGAATGGTGTCTTTCGTTTCTTTTTTGAAGGCGGTAGAAGTCCTCGAACCATCTTTTTTCGGGGAAAGGAAGAAAACCCTTTGAACTTTTTTGGTAAAAGATTTGGAAA
>CAYPFZ010000165.1:0-2024 GCA_964410225.1 uncultured Paludibacter sp. | reverse complement strand
AATTTGGGAGGATTTGGTGGATTTGACAGGATTTTGGGTGAATTTTGGGAGATTTTTTTTGGAGATTTCTGGGGGGAGAGCCGTGGGCGTTTCGATGTTGACAGCGGAACCTATTCGGGACGGGCAGCGCAAAAGCACCCTCACATTCCCTTTTTTTGAAAAAGCGGGGTGTCAGGGTGTCTTTGCTATACCCTTAAGAGCCGGTAATGCGGCGGTATGACGCGTTTGTCACGCAGTACCGGTGTCTTTTTCCTTGTGGAACCAAGGCAGCGCCGGACATAATCCACATTATGGTTGGAAAAACGTCGGCTGCCAGCCTCACGGAGCGAGGCATATATTAGAGTGAGGGAAAAGAGCTTATGTATAATCATCTTGAAGAGCAAGTTTGCTTTTTTCTTTATTGCGATTGCAGTCATATCAGACGAAATTAGTCCAATTACAAAGAACGCACACAAAGAAAGTGGGGAAATGGCATATGCATAGTGCGAAGAAGAAAAACGGTCAAAGGAAGATGTTGAGCAAGCTGACGGTGTTTGTGCTTGCGTTGGTCGTGGCGCTGTCCGCGTCTGCCTACTTCTTTCTGACGGGGGAAGAAGCGGAGGCGTCAGGCGCGCTGACAGGGCAGAACAGCGACGACATGGACACCTACATGAAAGAGAACTCTCCCGATACCGGAAACATCACCAACGGAGAGGCCGACACATGGCTCGACTACCTCAACTCCCGCCTCCACGAGCAGATAGACGCCTTCGAGTGGACGGAAAACGACGTCCCCGAAGAGTGGAAGTGGGACGGAACCACGGCCAGCGAGACAGAGGGCAACCCGGCAGAGGACCCAGACGTGATCCCCAGCTACGACAGCGAAAACAGAGCTTGGACGGTCTATTCCGGTCAGCAGCTGAGATATGCGCTCACGAATATGCAGTCTGGCGACTCCATCTACCTCAGTGCCGACATCGACCTGGTGGGCTACGAGCAGAACTGGGAGCCCGTCACGCGCGGGGGAACCCTTACCTGCTCCATCTATGGGCAAGGCTATACCATATACAACTTGGGCTCGTACGGCAATTACGCGGGGTTATTCCGCGACACCGGTCACTACGCGAATCCGAGTGTGTACAACATCAACTTCGTGTCGGCGAAGCTGGTGTCCAAGTCAAGCGCCGCCGTGGCGATTTTCGTCGGCGAAAGCTACACGGCCTCTTACAAGAACGTCTCTGCGTCCAAGGTTCTCTCTTACACGGATACGACCGCATCCAACTCTAACGTCGGCGTTCTGTACACGAGGTTAGGTTCCAACTCCGTCGGTGACCCTTGTTACGTAAGTAACTGTAGCGTCACTGAAAGCACGACGTATGGCAACAGTCACGTGGGCTCGATTGGTGGCATCAGCGACAATGTCACGATCACGAACTCCTTCGCCGCAGATAACGTCGTCATTAGCTTAAGCGGGCACGCCGGCGGCTTAATCTCCTGCGCTAACGGGAATCTAACGGTCAGGAACTGCTTCAGCAACGTCGCAGTCTACGGAAGCGAGCAGACCGGCGCGTTCATCGGGATTGTCTCGTTCAACTCCAGTTTCACGAACTGCTACTCTACGGGTTCCGTTGAGGGGCAGGATGTTCTGGGCGGTTTCATCGGGGAGATCGTCGGATACGGCAACAATGTCTACCGAAACCGAGCGGGCAGCACCTTCACGAACTGCTACGCTACCGCTTTGGTCGGCCTGCAGTCAGAAGGCTCCAATCAGGGCGGCTTCATCGGCTACATCTCGGTGGAAGACAGAAACCTGTACACCGTATCGACGATTGCAACCTTCACCAACTGCTACGCGGTGGGCGAGGTAGGAAATATTGACACCGACGTCTCGACGGACAGGACGACTTTCCTCAACACGGGCGGCTTCCTCGGTGCGTGGTACGATGTTGTCAACAGTGATTACTCCGAGCCCGCCTTTGTGAACTGCTACTACGACAAGCAGACCACCGCCATGCGCGAATGGGCGGTCG
Source organism: uncultured Paludibacter sp. (assembly GCA_964410225.1). Lineage (GTDB taxonomy): Bacteria > Bacteroidota > Bacteroidia > Bacteroidales > Paludibacteraceae > QVMH01. The sequence goes on along the minus strand of CAYPFZ010000165.1, from coordinate 15 downwards.
GCGGCTACACGGCGA
>CAYPFZ010000164.1:0-2147 GCA_964410225.1 uncultured Paludibacter sp. | reverse complement strand
GTTTATCCTGCGGCCGGACTGATTCATTACGTGCGACCCGGCACACCGATTTACCTTATCGATCCGAACGAGGTACACACCGATACCTCCGTTCATTTCATCCGGAAGGGTGCTTCGGAAGGAGTGGCTGAACTGACCCGACTTTTAGTCGAAGGCGAAAAAAGGAGGTGAATAACTTGGCACAGGCGATGCCAACGGAGTGGCTGAAAGACAAGGGGAAGGGAAATCCGGCCGTCGAACGTCATACAGACGGGAAGGTCATTTGTCGCGGGTGGCGGCAAATTCGGCCAAAGCACGCAAGGCATCTCTCAGCTCACCGGGGGCGAACAGGCTCAACTCGTCGATGGCCTGTCGACAGTGGCGGGTCATCTGTTGTTCGGTGTAGTCAATGCCTCCATTCTCCCGGGCGAAGCGCACGATGGCGTGTATGTTGTCGGGCGTGAAGTCTTTCTGCCGGATGATCTGCAAGACAGCATCGCGTTCGGGTGTTTCGGCGGTGCGGAGGGCGTAGATGAGAGGAAGGGTCACCTTGCCGTCGCGAAGGTCGTTGCAGGTAGGTTTGCCGATATGGGCATTTTCGTCGTAATCGAATATGTCGTCTCTCATTTGGAAACAGATGCCCAGGCACTCGCCGTAGCGACGCAGGTGCGCCAGCTGTTTTTCTCCCGCTCCTGCGGTGAGTGCGCCCATCTCGGCGCAGGTGGAAAAAAGCAGGGCGGTTTTCTTACGTATGACTTTGTAGTAGTCTTCTTCGTCTACCTTGTCGTATTGGGTGTTGGCCAATTGTATCAGTTCGCCGTCTGACAATTGCATGCCGATGTTGGAAAGCTGTTCGATCACTCCCATGTGGCGTGTGAGGGTCGCGTGGCGCAGCGAGTTCGACAGCATGTAGTCGCCTGCCAAGACAGCGATTTTGTTACTCCACTGCGCATTGACCGAATTACGTCCGCGCCGCAAGAGAGTGTCGTCCACCACGTCGTCATGCATGAGGCTCGCCGTATGCAGCAGTTCGACAGCCACCGCGCTGTATATCGTCGCCGGGTTGACTTCACCACATATCTTGGCACACAACAGCACCAACATCGGGCGGAGTTGCTTGCCGTTGCTCTGCTGTACGTATTCGTTTACGTTTGCCAAAAGGAGGTTGTCCGAAAGAAACGATTGGGCGAATGTTTCCTCAAACATCTTCATCTCCTCGGCGATCGTTTTCCTTATGTCATGAATGGAGTCCATGTACGCAACCTGATGGGAGGTATAGGCTCGCAAAAGTAATCATTTTGTGCCAAACAATCGTAAAGCTGCGCACAAGCTCGCTTTCGGCGCGCACGCCACCTTCCCTCTTTTTTGCTTGTTTTTCTGTCGTCTTCTGCTTCCGTTCAGGTGCCTTTGGTGGATTACATTCGTGATTATCTGAATGGTACTTTTTGTTTTTGAACATATTGTGGGCTAAAAACGAAAAGCGGAAAACATATCCCGATTCTTTTCCTGTCTACCAATAAAAACGCATGAGCAGCTCCCTTTCCGCTGCGTAAGCACGCAGCAGAAGGGGTGTTTCGAGGGGCTGTAGAGCGGCCTCAAGAGGCCTTTTTCAGGCGGGTGAATGGCGTTATTCGTTTCCTTATCTGAAGGCGCAAGAAGCCCTTGAACCTTCCTTTTTCGGGGAAAGGAAGAAAAACCTTTGCACTTTTTTGGTAAAATATTTGGAAAATACAGCCTGTATATTTATGTTTGCAGTGCCCGATTTCTTTGCTAAATTAGGGATTGCAGGCATATATGAAGGTGACGGAAAAAGATAAATGCAGAAAAAGTTCACGAGAGGGTAGGTGACTTTACTTTTTGACATCCTGTATCACATTTTGGCACAAGTGGGAGGTACTTTTGTGCGAAAGTCGATAAATAAAAAGGAGACATGGGACATATAAAATGCAACGGTTGAGGCAACGAGACCTCTGCAAAACTATTCCAGCAGCAGAATGCCTACTAGCAAACTTACTATTTGTTGTTTTACTATTAAGGGCATTCAAGAAAAATATTAAATTTGCAATGTCCGTATCCAATGCTGGAAGCCCTGTTGGCAGAGAATCGGGCGGACTACATAAAAGGCGTAACTGTACGCTTTGGTTTTGACGATAGAAGAACTTCGCAAA
>CAYPFZ010000163.1:0-2160 GCA_964410225.1 uncultured Paludibacter sp. | reverse complement strand
ACGCCGCCTTGCAAGACGTATGTCTGCTCCCGCCCGTCGGCATAGCCTTCCACATAGGCCGAAGAGGCATCCTGCGGGCTGTCGAATTCTTCCTGCGTGCCGTTCGAATAGAAAATGGTGGTGATGTCACTCTTGGCAATCACGTGCACCGGACCGTCTAAATAGTTGGCGGGCAAGTACTCCACCTCATTGATACCCACTTTGGTGACTTTGGCATGAATTTGCTTCCCCTCTTTGGTAAGGATGAGGTCGCCGGCGGTTGTTTGAGCCGACACAAGGCTGCAGAAACACAACGCGGCACATAGTGCAAAAAGAATTTTCTTCATTTCAGTTTTTCTTGGTTATGTTGCGCCTACTCACTTGCAAAGGCTTTTCGGCAGACTCCTTTTTAAACGCCATGACGTGTGGAAAGCAATATTCGCAAAAATAGTACCAAAACATAAAAAGTTGCACAGTCTCATCTTTTTCCTGTAAACCCGGGACAAACAGGAATGCAAACCCGGTGTGCGTGCTTTGAGCCTCGCCTCCCTTCCTGTCGCTTATCTCCTTGAAACACACCTTCTCTTGCGTACTAACGAAAATTTTGCTGCGTAAACACGCGCCGCGCGCTGCGTGCTTACGCAATGTCGGCGGGGATAGTACGCAAGAGAAGAAGGAAAAGCAAGTAAGAAAACGGGAGCGACGGCGGCAAAATGAAGAGCCCGACTGCCCCTCGCGCGACACCGGGCATCCTCACGAGGCGGAAAGGTGAGGGCTTTTACTTGAGAATCTCCAATTGTCGGAACACCTTGGCCAACCTTTCCACGGCCATGTCCACCTGTTCCTTGGTGTGGGTGGCCATCAGTGCCACGCGTACCAGCGTATCTTGCGGGGCGCATGCCGGCGGAATGACCGGGTTGATGAACACGCCTTCTTCGAAAGCCATTCTCGTCACCGTGAAAGTCTTTTCCGTGTCCCTGACGTACAGCGGTATGATGGGCGACTGCGTGCGCCCTATTTCGAAGCCGTTTTTTCTGAACTGCTCCAAGGCATAGTTGGTCACCTCCCAGAGGGTGCGGATGCGTTCGGGCTCCTGCTGTAAGATGTGGAGGGCTTCCAAGGCTGCGGCGGTGGCGGCCGGCGGCGGCGAGGCACTGAAGATATAGGTGCGTGCGTTGTGGCGAACCCAGTTGATGATGGATTTGTCTGCTGCCAAAAATCCCCCTATCGAGGCGAGCGACTTGCTGAAAGTGCCCATGATGATGTCCACCCGGTCAGTCAGACCGAAATGGTCGCACACCCCGCGCCCGTTGCTCCCGAACACACCCAGGCCGTGGGCTTCGTCCACCATCACCGTAGCGTCATATTTGTCTTTCAGGCGAATGATTTCCGGCAGGTTGGCCAAGTCGCCTTCCATGGAAAACACGCTGTCTACAACTATCAGCTTCACCGAGTCGGGAGCGCATTTCTGCAACTGCCGCTCAAGGTCTTCCATGTCGTTGTGCCGGTATTTGAAGATGGTGGAAAACGACAGACGCCGTCCGTCGATGATGGAGGCATGGTCGCGGTCGTCACAAATAATGTAGTCGTCGCGCCCTGTCAGACAGGCCATTACCCCCGAGTTGACCATGAATCCGGTGGAGAAACACAGGGCATCGTCCTTGCCGATAAACTCCGCCAATTCCCTTTCGAGCTGCACGTGCAGGTCGAGCGTCCCGTTCAAAAACCGCGAGCCGGCACAGCCCGAACCGTATTTGCGCATCGCCCGGATGCCGGCCTCTATGACGCGCTCGTCGCCCGTGAGACCCGTGTAGGCATTCGAACCGAACATCAGCACCCGGTGACCCTCCATGTCGACTTCCGAACCCTGTTTGCCCTCAATCACCCTGAAATAAGGATAAATCCCCCGTTTCATATATTGCTGGGGAAGAACATATTCCGACAGCCTGTTTTGTAGTATGCCCATGTCTGTTCCAAAAAACTCGCGAAGATAATCAATTTGCGGATAGTGACAGTCGTTCGCTCCTGCCTTTTTAACTGGTGGCGGCACAACGAACCTCTGCGGGCGTGGCGCGCGCTTCACCCGACAGTCCTTCACTGAAATGACCGAACAAATTGATGGTAAAGACTTTCCGCACCCCTCCTGAAGCCTTTGAAGAGGGGTCTCCGCTGCGTGCTTTG
>CAYPFZ010000162.1:0-2174 GCA_964410225.1 uncultured Paludibacter sp. | reverse complement strand
TGTCAGTCGTCCTGACCAGCGAGAGCGATTCCGTCAATGCCGATAAATGCGAGCTTTGGTTCGAATTTGAGAGCGTTATGGCGCAGATAGGTTTCACCACAGTTACAGACACGGTGCTGTCTTACCACTACAGTTACGCCCCGACTGAGATTGAGATTCCTTTCGGGATGAATGCCACCGCCAATAACTTTGAAATCACGTGCTCGTTCGATGTGGACGGAGATTATCTGGATACCTATAACAGGAATAACGGAACCAGTTATTCGCTTTTGCCGGCTGACTATTATTCGTTGCCTGAATCGGTAGTCATTCCTGATGGGTCTACGTCGGCGAACATTCCGATTACGCTCACGAGCGGATTGCCGATGGGTGACTACCTGCTGCCTCTCCGCATTACCGATGTTGACTTGTTTGAGTTGTTGGAAGAAAGCGTGCATTGCGCCGTCGTGGTGCGTGTGATGGGTGACCAATACGACCGGTCAGACTGGACTATTGCCTTCTACACCTCGCAAGCGAGCACAGCCTATCTGCCAACGTACGTTTTGGACGGCGACCTCAACACGATATGGCATACCCGTAATGCTGTATCCTCCAGCCCTTGGCCTCATCATCTTGTGATAGACATGCAAACACCGCATCTCGTCGCCCAAGTCGGGATGTATCAACGGCTAAGTGGTGACTATGACATTAAGTCGGGCAACTTCTATGTCCTCGAGACAAGTGAGGATATGGACTTCTCTTCTTATACAGCTCAGGTAGATAAATCGGCTTGGACGCAGGTGGGGTCATTCGATATCACTTCTTTGAGGTTGAATATCGAAGAAATATTCCAGACAACTCCGACTACCGGACGTTATCTCCTGATTGAGTTCACCGCGAATGGTAGGACATCCACCACCTATGTTACTGCGGTTGCAGAAGTATACGTGTATGGGGAGGAATAATCAAACCCTACTGACAACACTTTTGTTTCGTATCGGGTGAATTACTTTTTCATTGCAAACTATGGATTGTTGTTGTGACGGATGTGCCGGCCCGTCGGGAGTCCCGCGAGGATGTTGCGAGTGTAGCGACTCGCTTTCGGGACTCCCGCGAGGCCGTCGCAACCGGTAAAATGCCCCGTCGGGCTTCCCGCCCGTGCTTTGCAATCACTGCATCGGTCTCGCGGGACGCCCGACGGCTTTTTGCTGCAACAGAAACGATTAAAAACAAACAGATATGGCAACCATCCAGACAATAGATTTTTCACGCTTTTTGCAGAATCAGGTTTTCACGCTGCACGGATTGATTCTCGCGGAGCTGGAAACGCTTTCCGACGATAAACTGACCGACCTGAAGGCGGCCTACGCGGCGGCCTATGCGCAATTCGACGCCGTGCTGAAAACCGGCGGGACGAACCCGTACACGAAAAAATTGGCCGACGCGGACAGCGAGCAGGACAAGGCCTACACGGGGCTTGCGGCGCAAAACCGGGTGATGCTGAAACATTTCGACGCAGAGAAGGCGGACATCGCTTACCAAGTGGAGTTGATTCTGAAAAAATACGGCAATCCGACGCGCCTTCCCTACCTGCAAGAAGATTCCGTCATCAAGAACCTCCTGCAAGACCTCGAAGCCCTCGACGCCGCAGGGCAATCCGGCGGTGAAGGAGGGGAGGGAGAGCGTCCCGGCGGGCTGTCGCTGCTGGCGGCGACGGAGGAGGCGCCCCTGTCGAAAATCTACCTGCGCGAATGGGTGGATCGCCTGAAGGAAAAGAACGACGAGTTCCTGCAGCTTTACGCGGCACGCAACGTCGAGGATGCCGCCGTCGTGGCCGGCGCGACGAAAGCAGCCCGCGAGGCGACCGACGGGGCTTACGCGGCGGTGGTGCGCCGCATCAACTCGCTGGTCGAAATCAACGGGGATGCCGATTACCTGACGGTCATCAACAACGTCAACCGGCTGATAGACAAGGAACGCGCCGTCCTTTCGCTCCGCCGTACCACCGCATCCAAGCGGAAGGGGCAGGATTCGGAAGAAAGTCCCGGCGGGCTGTGAACGGCGAAGCGCCAAACAAGAAGGAAAGAAAAACCGGAGGGGAAAACAATCTTTCCGGGAAGGATAATTTTTTTTGACATCAAAACAAAGAGAAGACATTATGACAACACGACGAAAATTCATCAAACAGGCGGCGC
>CAYPFZ010000161.1:0-2184 GCA_964410225.1 uncultured Paludibacter sp. | reverse complement strand
CTTTCCGCACATTTCTTGTTCTCCATTTTCATTGCATCATTTTGTCTTTACACGAGTTTTTTTAGGGAGAATTTAAATAACTTTGCCGCCGTGTCTGTCGCCTTCACCCGTTGGGGCATACTTGACGAGGGAGGCAGGACGAAGGAGTATCACGCAAAACATTTTTTGTATGAAGAGAACAGTTCTTATCTGTATGACCGGTTTGATTATGGCATCGTGCGGCACAAAGCCACACGAGAGCGAGGAGAACATTTCCGGGTTCGACTATGTGGTCGACCAGTTTGCCGACGTGCAAATCTTGCGCTACGAAGTGCCCGGATTCGAGGCACTTACTTTGCAACAAAAGTTGTTGGTGTATTATCTGAGCCAAGCTGCCATCGAGGGGCGCGACATTCTGTACGACCAGAACGGCAAACACAATCTGTGTATTCGTCGCACGCTGGAAGCTGTGTATGAGCACTACTCGGGCGACCGCGCCTCGTCTGACTTCAAGGCATTGGAGACCTATCTGAAACAAGTGTGGATGGGCAACGGCATCCATCACCACTACTCGATGGACAAGTTCGTGCCGGGCTTTTCGGAAGCGTTTTTTGCACAAGCCGTCGAAAGCATCGACGCATCGACCTTGCCGTTGGCCGAGGGCGAGACAGTCGACATGCTGATAGAAAAACTAAGGCCTATCCTGTTCGATCCCACCGTCATGCCCAAGCGTGTGAACCAAGCCAAGGGCGAAGACCTGATAGTCACCTCGGCGTGCAACTATTATGACGGAGTGACGCAGGAGGAAGTGGAGAGCTTTTACGAAAAGATGAAAGACCCCGCCGACCCGACTCCCGTACCCTATGGATTGAACAGCAAATTGGTGAAGAACAATGGGGAAGTACAAGAGTTGACATACAAAGTCGACGGCCTTTACGGTCCGGCTATCGAGCGCATCATAGGCTGGTTGGAAAAAGCCTTGGCGGTGGCCGAAAACGACCAACAACGAAAAGTGATCGACACGCTTATCGACTACTACCGCACCGGCGATTTGAAAACATACGATGCATATTCCATCGAATGGGTGAAAGATTTGGATTCGCAAGTGGATTTTGTCAACGGGTTCACGGAAAACTACGGCGACCCGCTGGGCTTCAAGGCCAGCTGGGAATCGATTGTCAACTTCAAAGACTTGGAAGCAACCAAGCGCACGGAGACCATCAGTCTCAATGCACAATGGTTTGAAGACAACTCGCCCGTAGATCCTCAGTTCAGAAAAGAGGAAGTGAAGGGAGTGTCGGCCAAAGTCATCACGGCGGCCATGTTGGGCGGCGACTGCTACCCGGCGACCCCCATCGGCATCAACCTGCCCAACTCCAACTGGATACGTCACGACTACGGTTCGAAATCCGTGACCATCGAAAACATCACCGAGGCCTACAACAAGGCGGCGGCCGGCAGTGGCCTCAACGAAGAATTTATGTGGAGTGACACGGAGCGGCAGCGTGCAGAGCAATACGCCATCATGACCAACAACCTGCACACCGACCTGCACGAATGTTTGGGTCACGGCTCGGGCAAGATGCTCCCCGGTGTCGACCCGGATGCACTCAAGTCCTACTCGTCGACCATAGAAGAGGCTCGCGCCGACCTTTTCGGACTCTACTTCCTGGCCGACCCCAAGATGTTGGAATTAGGCTTGGTGCCTGACATGGAAGCCTATAAAGCACAATATTATAGCTACATCATGAACGGCTTGATGACCCAACTTGCCCGCATCCAACCCGGGAAAGACATCGAGGAGTCACACATGCGCAATCGTCAGCTTATAGCGGCTTGGGCTTATGAGCACGGCCAAGGCGACAAAGTGATAGAGCTGACCGAACGAGACGGCAAACGCTACGTGGTGATAAACGACTATGAAAAGTTGCGCGAACTCTTCGGGCAGTTGTTGGGGGAAATACAGCGTATCAAGTCCACCGGCGACTATCAGGCTGCCCGCGACATAGTGGAAACCTATGCCGTGAAGGTTGACCCTGCCCTGCACAACGAGGTGTTGCAACGCTACGAGAAACTGCAAATCACTCCTTACAAGGGCTTTGTAAATCCGATCTACACGTTGGTGGAAAACAGCCAAGGCGAGGTGACCGACGTGACGATAGCGTATGAAGAAGACTACGTGACGCAGAACCTGCGTTATTCGAA
>CAYPFZ010000160.1:0-2284 GCA_964410225.1 uncultured Paludibacter sp. | reverse complement strand
AGAACAGCGGCTTGCCGCTGATGAGCGTGGCGGTCTGCCGCTCGTTGAAGCCGACATTAAGGCAGAACTTCTCCATATACACCAATTCTTGGAACAGTGGAAACCATTTCTTGGCTTTTTGGATGATGGATTTCAAGAATGACACTTCCTTTTGGTGTGCCGCTTCCTTGTCCGACAATTCCCTGCGGTGCTTGGCTTGCAGTTCCATAAGCTGGCGGTTGTGTTCCTCCTGTTGCCGCTGCATCTGCCGTTGCAACAGTTCGATGCTTTCGTCACGGGTAGCAACCTCGCCTTGCAGGGTGCGGTTGTCGGCCTCCAGTTCTTTCAGCTTTCCGCTGCCCAAAAGAGAACCGACCTTTGCCACAAGTGCCGTTTTCGCTTCGGTCTTGGCGACTTCCAGCTTCTCCGACTTGATTCCTTTCCTGACTTCGTCAAGCTCCTGCTTTGCCTGTTGATGTTCGGTTTGCAACTGCCTTACGTTGGCTTCAAGCTTTCCCGTCTGCCGTTTCAGGTCACGGTAGTATTGTGCTGTGGTGGTATGCCGTGCCTCCGAACCTCGTACACCACGCTGCAAGCCGTACTTCACCATCGCCTCGGCGTAACTGTCGTGATAGGCAACAAGCCGTTCACGGCTCATGAGGTCATCGGCACACAGACGCACGGCGTTGGCTTTCTTACGGTAGGTGCGTTTGCCCTCCGTCTGCTTCTTCCTCGCTTTCCTGCGCTCGCCTGTCACTATCGGCACGACCGTGGCATGGATGTGCGGCGTGTGCTCGTCCACGTGAAGCACTGCCGATACGGTGTTCTCCTTCCCGAATGTGCGGTGCAGCCATTGCAGGTTGTCATCGCACCATTCGTTTAGCCTGCCCTCGTCCTGCACTCTTATCATGTCCTCGTGCGTGCCCGAAAGCACGAGTCGGATTGCCCTCACTTGGTCGGGCGTTATCTTCCGCTTGATGCCTGCCGTGCGGATGCGGTGGCTTATCGCTTCGGTGCGGTCTGCCACGCCGTCGGGGAATCGCACCAGCTCACGGTTGAGGTGGGTGCGTGTCGGGTCAGCGTTCTTGGGTATGCTCTTGCGTTCGATGTAGTCGGATGCGCCCGTGTCAGCCGACCCTTTCGCCTTGTTGATTTGGATGCTGATATATCCCATGTCTGTTTCTTGTTTTTTTAGGTTCTACAAACTTGTTTGTCGGTGTCCGCCAGCCTGCTGTCATGCCGCACGGGGCAAACGGGGGTGTCCAGAGGGGTGTAACCCCGTTGGCTCATTGGGTTGTTTTTAGCATGAGCGAAGCGGTGCGTGAAGAAAACGCCCTAATGAGCTATGGCTTTTTGCTTCCCAAAAGCCTGCGGCGGTATCGGCGATGATGTCGGCGGACATTGGTTGCCTTTTTCTTTTCGCCAGCAACATTGGCTTTCCCTTGTCGGTCGGCAGACCGGAAGTCCGTCCGACCAGCCTGCGGATGGCGATATTCACCTCTGTTACTTCCCCGGCGGACTTGTTGAGGGGTGAAAATCCGATGAATTGATGATTTGATATACTAACACTTGATTATCATCAGAATAACCTTTCATCAACGTTTCATCAACGTTTCATCAAACGGCTCGCCAAAAGAAAAGTGATGAATGGCGTTGTCCTGCCTTTTCTTTTCATCAGCCCAATCCTTTTGTTGAAGGTTTGATGAAAATGTAAGTTGCTGTTATTCTTTATGTTTATATACCTTTTCATCATTTCATCAAAATATCAGAGCATTTCCAACTGTGATTTGCTTACCGTGTAGTAGCGTCCTATCCTCCTGACGAGTGAATAGCGGCACTCACGGGTGTAGTCGTATTGGTAGGTAGTGTAGGAAAGCGAGTTGGATGCAGGTGTCAGCTTCCAGCACTCCTGCACCACTTTCCTGACCTGCGACTTCTCCACCTTGACTTGTGAGCAGACGAGCAACGGGATAATGTCATTGAGGCAAAAAGAAACAGACTCCACACTCATGTTCGCCATGATATCGAGCAGCAGTTCAGCCATCTCAATCTCCAACCGGTTGCGGTTGCTTCGGATTATCTTCCGCAAGGCATCCGTTTCCTGCAGCTTCGGGTTGAACCACATTCGGATTCCCTTTTCTGTGGATAGCTGTCTGTGTCGTAGGAAATGGAGAAAAGCGGGTATCTCCGCTTTCAGCTTTTGCAGGAAGTCAGTATCGTCACTCTTGAGCGGCACAATCTTCCGCACCCAATAGCGTGTTTCCCCTGCATCAATGATGACGGGCAGGTGCTCGTTGTTGGAGCA
>CAYPFZ010000159.1:0-2289 GCA_964410225.1 uncultured Paludibacter sp. | reverse complement strand
ATATTTGCAATGCCCAATTTCCTTGTTAAGCTGGGGACTGCCGGCATGTACGAAGGTGACGGAAAAAGAAATGGAAAAAACGGGATAAATACCGAAATGGAGCCGTGAGAAGCGGATAAACAAAAGGGATTGGATTTTTTATGTAAAAATTTTTTGCTCGTTCAATCTGTATTATTACATTCGCACCGCCTATTGCTTTTGTATCATGCGCGCCTGTTACCTGCCCTAAAAGCGGCTCGGAAGGTGACAGCCGCGGCTTTTATTACTCTGCTAAAAACCCTAATTCAAAAATTATAATCAATGAGAAAGAAACAACGTCTTTTGTGGATTGTAGCCGCACTCTTCCTTTGGGGGACGGGCGCGGCTGTGGGGCAGACGAGCGATATCGTCTATGCCCTCAACGAAAGTTTTGAGAACGGACTGCCCGCTGACTGGTCGCAGGAGTATGTGACCGGCGATGTCAGCTGGGTGGTGGAAGAAGGCGGCACTAACCCTGACGGGGCGGCCGACGGCAACTATCGCATTGCTTTTCGCAGTGAAAGCAGCCTGACGCAGGGCCATGTCACCCGTTTGATAACGCCGCCGATGAACTTGTCGGAGCTTGGCATCGACGGCCTCCAACCCGCCCTTGTTTTCTCACATGCCCAAGAGCAATACACGGGTAATGTGGATGAGCTGCGTGTTTATTACCGCTACTCGTCTTCAGATTCTTGGACGCTCTACGGAGATGATGGAGTGTTCATCGAGCGCATCCGCTCCTGGCAGACAGACACCATCTATCTGAGCTCCCCCAGCGGTGCGACGGCGTACCAACTGGCTTTCGAGGCGACGAACAACTTGGGTTACGGCGTGGTGATCGACTTGGTGCAGGTGCGCCCGGTGCTCTCGTGCACCGACCCGTATAATCTCACCGTCAGCAGTGCCTCTACCAACTCCTTTAGCCTGAGCTGGCAGGCGGGTTTTGACGCAGACTCCTGCCATGTGAAAGTGTCCGCCTCGCAACTCAACGACCCGGAAACCGCCACCGGCCTGCCGTTCGACATGGTGACCACAGCTAGCAGTAGTACCTGGAGCGTCTCGGTGGAGAACTTGGCGACCAACACCACTTACTACATCTATGTGAAGGCTTATTGTTTGGGAGCGGAGTCCGGCTGGGTGAGTACGAGTCAACGCCTGAGCAGCACAGTGAGTGTGCCGCACACCCAGGACTTCAATTCGGATTACACCGGTAGCATGAGCCGTCTCGGCACTTGGTCGTGGGGCAATTCGTTGGATGACGACGGTACAGACGCCACCTATTTCCCCTTCATCAACACGAATACGGCGACATCCGACCGCAGTCTCTACTCACCCGACGGGACCACGGCGGTGTGTTTCGCTGCGGGTTCCGAGACGACCGCCATCTCGGCGGGAGTCAGTGCCTGGCTGATTTCACCTGAACTGAACGTGGACGACATCAGCCAAGTGCAGGTGACGTTCCAGGGAGGATGTTACAACTACTACGGGTCGTACAACGGTACCGATTATGCCTCCTCCCTGATAGTGGGCGTGGTGGATGACCCCACACAGATGGGAACCTTCGTCCCTATCGACACGGTGACCCCTTCGCAAGGCGGGACTTTTGACAATTTCACTGTCCTGCTTAAAAGCTACACGGGCAGCGGCAAGTACGTGGCTTTCGTGTCGGACTTCGACAAGCCCAATATCTTTTATTTGGACAATGTAGCCTTCAGCTACTATTCGAAGATTGAGAGCGTTACCGTAACAAAGACGCTTATCGACTCGGCCACGGTGACCGTCGACTTGGGCAATCAAGGATTCACCTCTTGGGACATCGTTGTGACTACCTACGAGACATCCGACCCGAGCACGGTGTCCGATGCGGCATTCACGAGAACGGGTATCACCGGTACGTCGATTGAGCTAAGCGGACTCTCACCCCTGACGAAATACTACGTTTATGCCCTCGGCAATAACGGTCAATATGTAGAATGGTCGGACGCAGCGGAATTTATCACTTATCAAAGGATAAGCAGCCTGCCCTTGACGATAGGCTTCGAGTCCAGCGAGGAAACTTACGCCATGAGTAATTTCAGTAGTAGTTGGTCAAGCTACACCACGTCAGCCTATCTGCGACCCTTTTTAGCAGGTAGAGTATCGCCTCCGCAAATCTACTCGGGGTCGGCTTATTCGGGGAGTTATTGTTATCGCATGACCAGCACAGGCTCCACTTGGGCGGTGTTCTCACCGGTGGATAATGTGAGCGAATTACAGCTGTCGTTCTATCTG
>CAYPFZ010000158.1:0-2481 GCA_964410225.1 uncultured Paludibacter sp. | reverse complement strand
CGTACTTACGCAGTAAAAACTGCATAAGCACGCAGCGGAAGAGGGGGTAAAAAGCTTGTGTCGAGAGTTTACCGTGCGCCTTTGCGAGAGAAGAGAAGGTATTTTTTAGCAAGGAAGTTCCACGCGGTGGAGACGAAGGTGGTCACTATTTTTGAAAGGAGATAATGAAGCCCTGCCACGTCGGTGAACAGCCACATACACACGGCCGTGATGCCCAAGCCTACCACTCCGATGAGCACAAACAAGGCGACTTCCGGCAGGCGACTGTCGAACCGTCGCTGGTCGAACACCCAGCACACGCTGAGCAGATAGGTGACTGTCAGTCCGCAAGAAAAACCCAAGACCGATGAGGCCAAATAATGCAGTCCGACGCATTCGGTGAGCAGCCCGAGCACCGCAAAATCGGCTCCAAAGGCGATGCCGCCCGACACCACATAGCGGAAGGCTTGCCCAGTCACCCCCCGTGCCGGTAACCGTATCCACCTATCTGTTGCCTGCTTCCACCACATGGCTCAGCACCTCCTCTGCCTTTGCTTTATCGAAACGCAAAAGATAAGTGTCAGGGTTGGGCAGATGCCACACCACGGGAAACACCTCGGGGTATTGCTCGATGGCGGGATAAAGGTAAAGAAAGGTCGACGAATAGCCCAACTGTTCGAACACCACAAAGTCGACCCGCTTGTCGAGCAAGTCGCGTATCAATTCGTCGGGTCGGGTGGTATATTTATAATTCGTTGCCCGGAGCTGCGGGGCGTAATAGAGGAACAACTCCGGCTTGCGGCAACAACATATTGTGCCCGGCGACACCCGCTGTTGCAGCTCGCGCGCCATGGTGAAGTAGTTGGTATAGGCCGGAGGATAAGGTGTCTTGGCCACCTTCGCCCGTTGCTGCAAGGGAGCAAGCATGGGCAGAATCGTCAACAAAAACACATAGGGCAACCATCTGAGCCGCCACCCCGACCACTTCGCGCACAAACGCACCACAGCGACCCATAGCCCGGTGTAAAAACAAAGATAAAGGAGCGGTACAAGCGGCACCACGTAGCGCGCGCCGTTGCCGCCGTGCCAGAGCATAAACAGCCCTATTTGCCCTACCAAATAAAACACGACCGCACCGCGTATCGCCTTGAGCTGCCACGCCCCGTAAAACACCAACGCCACGATGCACATACCACCCACCACTTCCAAAAAGGAAGAAGAAACGCTGTAGTCAACCTGCACAAACGGGAACAACAAATCTTTGAAACCTTTGATGACAGTCTCGTCGAAATTGTGCACCATCTTTTCGAGCAAATCGCCTACCGAAGCCACCTGCCCTTCTTCGGGTCGCCAGGGATTGACCGTCATGATCGTTCCGAAATAGCGAGATTCGATGCCGCAAACCGCATTGCGCACCACCCACGGCACGTAGAGCAACACCACGCCGCCCAACGAGAGGAGTGCCTCCTTCCACCGAAGGCGAAAAAGGTAAAAAGCGAGCACCCCCAACACCAATGCCATGCCCACCGTGCGCGTGTAGTAAGATGCTGCGGCCGAGACGATAATCACGTAAAACCACGGCGAACGCCAAAACGCCCCCTGCCAACAACTCTGGCCATAACACGCATATAGACACAAGGCGGTGAAGAAAACGAACAGCATCTCCGACATGACAATGCCGGCAAAATGTTGCAGTTCGGGACAAAATACCGCCAACAGGAGGGGCACGAAAGCCATGGGCGCATTTCCCGTGCACCGTTTGGCCACAAGATAGAACAGGCAAAGTGAAGCGGTCAGCAGAAGCCAGTTTAGTACTTTAAAGAAAACAAGATTATCTATCCCCAACGCCATGAACGCCGCCAAAAAAGTGGAATAGGCCGGCGGGTAGTGCCCCACTGGCGTATATCCGTCGACACCCGGCGAGGCGTAACCATGACCGGCGGCTATGCTCCGAGCGTAGCGCAAATAGTTGGCGTTGTCGCCGTTCAAGTCGAGTTTGCTGTCGAAAGCATACACATAGGCCATGCAAAAGACAATGCCCATGACCACTAAAAAAACATAGTCTTTCCGTGTCATACCACCAAAGAACTAATCAGGTGAAACCGAATCGAAAAGGCGCGAACGCATCACACGCCACTTACACAAGCGGTAGAGCAGTGACACGCGTATCACCCCCCAACCGTAGACCACACTGCGGCGAAGGCTGATCGACGAGGCATCGTCAAAATACAATGTCGGGCAGGTAATCTCGCCTATCTGATAGCCCGCATAGAAAATCTGAGCCAACATCTGGTTGTCGAACACAAAGTCGTCGGAATTCCTCCCGTAGGCAATGCTCCTCAACACCTCGGCTGAAAAGGCGCGGTAGCCCGTGTGCCACTCCGAGAGTTTTTGCTTCAACATCATGTTTTCAAACATGGTCAGCAGGCGGTTTGACACATATTTTATCCACGGCATCCCCCCTTGGCGGGCCCCTTTTCCCAAAATACGCGAACCCAACAC
>CAYPFZ010000157.1:0-2529 GCA_964410225.1 uncultured Paludibacter sp. | reverse complement strand
ACCCACCCCGAAAAAAGCGGCGTAAAAACCCCTCTCTGAAGCCTTGGAAAGGGGGACTCCGCTGCGTGCTTTGGGAAATTTTGCTGCGTTAGCACGCAGCGGAAAA
This sequence comes from uncultured Paludibacter sp., assembly GCA_964410225.1. Lineage (GTDB taxonomy): Bacteria > Bacteroidota > Bacteroidia > Bacteroidales > Paludibacteraceae > QVMH01. The sequence continues at coordinate 2,423 of CAYPFZ010000157.1, read as the reverse complement.
GGGGGGGGTAAAGAGGTCTGAAAACGGTTTTTGACCGATTAAATCGGGAAATAAAGACAGGATGACGTGCCGCGCAGGAGGCTTTCGACTGTCAGAAGCCGAAACGCAGCCCGAAAGCCACGCGCCCCGGGGTCAGGTCGGCGTTGTGGTTGGTGAAACGGTAGTTGAATTGCAGCGTAAAGATGCCTAAAATATTGGTCACACCTACCGATCCCTCCACGTAAGGCTCGGCAAGAGGAGACAGATAGCCCGTCAGTTCGGGAAAGTCCAATACGGAGCGGTGTTCCTCACGCAGGGCACCCATCACCATCTTGAGAGCCACAAACTCACGCATGTTAAGGTGTTTGATGACGGGGATATGATTAAATATCAACCCGTTGAAGAGGAACTCCGTGTTGAGTTGCACGTAGCGGTCGTGCGCAAACTCCATGTAACGCATGCGGTTGAACTGATGAAAAGCCACTCCGCTCGGCTCGTTTCCCGACGAGGCTTCCAAAAGCGGATAGGGCACCCGCCCGATGACGCATCCGGCTTCGATGAGGTAGCGCCATGTTCCCAAGGCGGTGGGGATGCGTTGCTTCGCCGAAGTTTTCAATTTGCCGTACATGCCTGCGTGACTGCCGGCGCGGTAACGTCCGATTTCGCCGGTGAGATATAGCACGGGCCTGCCGTTCGAGCTGTAGAGACGACGCAAATGGTCGCTGTATTTTTGCTCGCCAAACGAAAAACGGGTCAGCAGTGTGAGCGATTGGGTTGCTATTGATCCGATGTCAAGGCCGTCTATGCACAAGGGAAAATATTCGTCTGACATCAGCGTGTGTGCCCGAAGGTAGACCGAAGACTCCACATTCCGATTCCAATCGAAGGCATACGACAGTTCCCATTCACGTCGCGGACTGATGCGGTTGGCTGATACGAAGGAGAAGAGCGTGCTTATGATATCTTCGTCGCCTGAGTCCCACACATCTTCACGCCTCACAAAGTCGTTATAGTCGTAGTCTATCCGGCGATAGTCTCGAGTGTAGCTCAGCCCTATCACCTGCCGTTTATTCCCCGGGAGAGCCACCTGCCCGAAGGCCGAATAAGCCCACGAGTGATTGCGGAAGCCGTAACCCACATAACCGCCCACCGACACGTTTTGCCACAGCCGTTCGTTGGTGCGCAGGGGGATGGCCGGTCGGAAGCCCTCCTGTTCGGTCAGTCGCATGGTTTTTTGTAAAGGGCCGACATCGATACATCCCACTCGTGCGTATGAGGTGATGGCGGCATCCACTATCCATTTGGCCGTGCGCATCAAGGGGGTGTCATCCAAGGCCTGCATGCGGCTTTCGAGCGTCTCGACGGAATAAGCGCTTCCGGCAAAGGCGTCACACGTCACCGGGAATGCGTCGGTAAGTAGCGAAAGACGCCGGTGCAGCAACAGCTCGGAGGATGGATGCGAGGTGTCATCAAACAGGTTGTAGGACATTGCCACCGAGAGTTCGTCGACACGCGGCACCCACGCTCCTTCCGGCAAGCGGTCATACTGCCGGCGCACCGTCAGACCATGCACATAGTTGAAGTTTGCCTGTCGGGGCAAGGCTGCTTCAATATACGTGAGTGACAGCGACGCAGAGTCAATGCGCAACACACCGTTGAAAGCCGGATTTTTGGGATTCTTGGAGCGGAAGTGTATTTCATACTCCTTGCCTTGGGCTGTCGTAACGCTGTCGGCCAGGTAGTAAGAATAGTAGGCATTGCCAATATTGGCTAACGGGCTGACTATACTCTTTCCAAACACGGTGACTGCGTTGCGGTAGAAGTTCAGTTCGGGCGAGAGGCCTTCACTCAACTGCATCACCAAGCGGTCGGCAACAGAGGGCGTCGAAAAGAGCTGACGGTTTTTTTCTTCCATTCCCTTGTGGGTGATGTCATATTCTGTCTCTGCCATGTAGAGAGGGACAAGCAATGTCGTGTCGCCTTCCACGAGGTTGCCTGCCTGTAGTTGCTCCAACAAATTGCGCCCGGCTTTTTTCCCACCTTGTCGACTCAAAAGTACGAGGCTTTGCTCGGTGCCTCTCGCCGAATAGCCGGCTTGGGTTGTCAAGTCGTTGGCTTTACGCATCAGTCGCACCCTCTTCATCCAATCAAGTGCAGGGTTGGAGCCGGGGAAGACAAAAATTTCATTGAGCATCGTGCTCTGCTCGCGCATCTCCATGTTGATAAAAGCCGCCTCGCCACCTCTGACGCGTATTTCCTCGGTGCGGTAGCCTATCATGGAAAAGGTCACCTTTCCCCCTTCGTCGTCGGCACAGAGCAAGAAGTAGCCCTCGGCATCGGTGGTTGTACCTTGTCCGCCGTTCTCAAAGCTAACGTTGACTGAAGCAAGGGGTAGGCCGTCGGCCTTGTCAGTCACCCGCCCGATGATTAATGTCTCCGCAGCG
>CAYPFZ010000156.1:0-2554 GCA_964410225.1 uncultured Paludibacter sp. | reverse complement strand
TTATGATTGCTTAACATATTCGGCTTGTTTGTACTCTTGTCCGGTGCGGGTTTTTCCGCGGTTTCGTGCCTTGGCAAAGCCCCTTTCCCAAAGCACGCAGCGGAGAAGGGCAAAAGCAGCCTTTCTGACGGCATTCCGAAAACTTCATTTTAAGGTGTCCACTGCATTTTCCTTATGTGTATCTTTGCCGCGAGCTTATGAAATCGCGGAATGTCATTTTGTTTTCTCTGCCGGTGGCGGCGTTGCTTGTGCTGTTTTGCGCCGACCTTGTGTTCGGCAGTGTGCGCATACCGCCGGGCGAGGTGATTTCCATCTTCACGGGCGAGGGTGGCGACTCTGTTTTTCGCGAGATATTGCTCAATTTTCGTTTGCCGCGTGCCATCACCGCCGTGCTCACGGGTGCTTCGTTGGCTGTGGCGGGACTGATGATGCAGACCCTTTTTTCCAACCCGCTGGCCGACCCTTACATTTTGGGTGTCAGTTCTGGCGCAAGTTTGGGTGTGGCGTTCTGCATCATGGCTGCCTCGCTGTTGCCTTTTGCGGTGTTGAGCAACGGGTGGGTGCTTATCGGGGCTGCCACGGTGGGAGCGATAGTGGTATTGCTGTTGGTTATCGCTGTGTCAATGAAGATACGCAACACAGTGTCGCTTCTCATCGTGGGAATGATGTTCGGCATGGTGGCCGGCTCGTTGGTCAACGTGTTGCAAAACTTCAGCAACCCCGATGCCATCAAGTTGTTTGTGATATGGACTTTCGGCAGTCTCAGTGCGGTGACATGGGAATACATGCGGGTGCTTGTCCCGGTGGTTGTGACGGGCATCGGTCTGGCGTTTGCGATGCAGAAGAGGCTCGACGGTCTGCTGCTCGGCGAGCACTACGCCCGCTCGATGGGCATCGAGGTGGGGCTCACGCGGGTGTGGCTCGTTGTGGCTACGGGCTTGCTGGCAGGAGGTATCACGGCTTTCGTGGGGCCGGTGTCTTTTGTGGGCATTGCCATCCCTCATCTGGTGAGAGGCTTGTTTCGCACGGCCACCCATCGGGTGTTGTTGCCCGCCTGTGTGGTGTGTGGAGGGGCGTTGCTGTTGTTGTGTGATATAGTGTCGCAATGGCCGACGCATCCCCTTCCCGTCAACACGGTCAGCGCGTTGTTTGGCGCACCGGTCGTCATTTGGATTATCATAAAAAGGAATCATTGAACCTCCCTTCGGAGCATCCATGTCTTCCCTGTCGACATACGACCTTTGCATCGGCTACCCTGCCCGACGGGGAGGGCTTGTGGTACAGTCGGGATTGAACTTGCGGCTTGACGCGGGGGAGATGGTGGGACTTATCGGTCCCAACGGTTGCGGCAAATCTACCCTGCTGCGCACTTTGGCCGGCTTGCAGCTTCCTTTGAAAGGTCGGGTGGAAGTCAACGGACGCAACCTGACGACCCTTTCCTCGCGCCGTAAAGCCCGCCTCATCTCTTTGGTACTGACCGACCGGGTGGAGGCCGGGCATGCCACGGTGGAAGACGTGGTGACCATCGGCCGCTATCCGCACGCGCGCTGGTGGGGTGCCCCCTCGTCGGCCGACCGACAAAGCGTAAGACAATCCATCGAGTTGGTACACCTGAGCGACAAGGCCAAAAGACCGTTAGACGAACTTTCCGACGGCGAACGCCAACGCGCCATGATAGCCCGTGCCTTGGCGCAAAACACACCCCTCATTCTCTTGGACGAACCGACCGCTCACCTTGACCTGCCCAACCGCGTGGAGACCATGCTACTGCTCCGCCATTTGGCTCGGAAGACCCGCAAGGCTGTCGTGCTATCGACCCACGAACTTGACCTCGCCCTGCAGGCCGCCGACCGCATCTGGCTGCTCGCCCCTAACGGGGGAGTGAAGTGCGGAGTGCCGGAAGACCTCGTCCTCGACGGCAGTTTCAACAGTGTTTTTGCCAGCAACAACTACTATTTCAATCCCGACAACGGCAATTTTTCCATGAACTACCATCTCCGTCGGCAAGTGTCGGTGACGGGCGACAGAACCCGCCTCTACTGGACGCTCAGGGCTTTGGCTCGCGCCGGCTACGAGGTGGTTGACGATGCCGACATTCACGTCGGTCTCACCCAAAGCTCCTGGCAGCTCCACGGCCGTGAACTGCCCACGGTGGAAGCCCTGCTCGAAGCTCTCGGACGCCTATGGCCTTCTGACAACAATGAGGAGTCATCTCCGCAAAACTCCTCTCAAGCCGGGTAGTGTTTGTAGGGTGGAAGTCCGTGTTTTCAGAACACAAAACGAGAAGCACATCCCGATAGCATTTTCCCGGTCTGCCTTCCTTCCCATACGCCCCTTCGCGCCCCCCTTCCGCTGCGTGCTTACGCAGTTTTCGTTGCGTTAGTACGCAGATCGCGGCGCGTTAGTACGTAGCGAAATTTGCGTTAGTACGCAGCAAAAATTACCAAAGCACGCAGCGGAGCCCTTTTTTTGAGACTTCAGGAGGGGGGTATGTTGCCTATTTTTCGGGGTGGGTGCATAAAAAATCGCGCCCGAGGCGGCGGGTGTTGACCCG
>CAYPFZ010000155.1:0-2560 GCA_964410225.1 uncultured Paludibacter sp. | reverse complement strand
GCCCTTGGCTCAGGGCGTTCTTATTGCGGAAATGCGGGAAGGCCAAACGTTTTGCAGCGCTTGTCCGGTGTCTGGGCGGCCTTGCGGGTTGTAACTATTGCGTATCTTTGCGGCGTTACGCGCTCACCGCCGGTCGGGCAAACAAGGCAGCAAGCAAACATCATGACAAGCGACACGCCCATTTCCATCCTTATCGTTGACGACGAGGTCGACATCCGCGAGATACTTCAATTCAATTTGGAATACGAAGGTTACCGGGTGGACTTGGCGGCTTCGGCCGAAGAGGCGTTGCGGGTGCTCAACTCGAACCATAGCTTAGTGTTGCTCGACGTGATGTTGGGCGGCATGTCAGGATTTCAATTGGCCGGGCTGCTGCGCAAGCAGGGGAACGAAGTGCCCATCATTTTCCTCACGGCAAAAAATACGGAGAACGACATGCTCACCGGCTTTTCGACAGGCGGCGACGACTACATCTCGAAACCTTTCTCCATAAAAGAAGTGGTGGCCAGGGTAAAGACCGTGCTCAAGCGCGCGCTGCCCGCAGGCCATGCGCCGGCCGACAGGCAATATCGTCATGAAGGCTTGGCGGTGGACTTTATCCATAAAACCACCTCGGCAGACGGCCGGCAGGTGGAGCTCACACGGACGGAATACGACATATTGGAGTTGTTCGTGAAAAATGAAAATGTCATCTTCTCGCGTGAGGACATACTGACCCGCGTGTGGAAAGACCAAGGCGTGTTGGTGGTGGAACGCACCGTGGATGTGCACATTGCCCGGCTACGCAAAAAACTGGGCGTTTATGGCAGGTGCATCGTAAACCGCACCGGCTACGGATATGCTTTCAAGACGATAACCGGCTGACGATACGGCCATGAAATTCACCTACAAACAGCGGCTTTTTCTCTGCTTTTTCTCGCTGTTCGCCTTCTTTGCGACGCTCACTGTCATCTTGCAGCAGCGCAACGAGAAACGCCTCCGGGAGGAGATGATGGAAAACACGCTGGAAGATTACGTGGAGCTCACCCACAAATTCATAAGCCTCAACGGGCTCGACTCTAATACATTCCACTTGTTGGAAGACTTCGACCTGCATCTGCTCGACAAGGTGCGCATCACGCTGCTGAACGATAGCGGCCGGGTGCTCTATGACAAGGAGATAGGCGACTGTTCTTCGGCCGACGACCATTCTTCCCGTCCGGAGATACAAGATGCGCTCGAACGTTCCCACGGGATGCACATACGCCGGTCGGCCTCCACCCAAACGGAGTATGTCTACTACGCCAAGCACTACGACGGCTATTTCATCAGGGTGGCCCTGCCCTACAACACTACCGCCAAGCACCTGCTGACCGCCGGCCGACAGTTTGTCTACATGATCGCGCTGCTCTTTGCCGTCGTCTTTGTGGCCATCAACTACGTGGCCGGACGCTTTCAGCACTCCATCCTCCGGCTCAAAGATTTCACCACACGGGTGAAACGCAACGAGCAACTGCCCGAAGACATATCTTTCCCCGACGACGAATTAGGCGAGATAGGCAGGGAAATATTGGAACTGTTCCGGCAAAAGGAAGAGAGTAACCACCGTTTTGCCATCGAGCGGGAAAAACTCTTGCTCCACTTTCAGTATTCGGAAAAAGGTATCGGCATCTTTTCTTCTTCTTTTGAGAAGATATATGCCAATGCACATTTCACCTATTATCTCCATCTGCTGTCGGGCGAAGTTTTACCTGTGGATGTGCTGACGGCTCACGAGTTGTTTGAGCCGGTGGTGCAGTTTGTCAAACATGCCGGGCGCCGGGAGAACCGTTTGCTCTACCACGTGCGGCGCGACGAAAAGGTGTTTGCCGTGCAAGCCGTGGTTTTCGACGACGGCAGTTTTGAGATAGCCCTGCACGACATCACAGAGACGGAGCAGACCCGTTTGTTGAAACAGCAGATGACCGGCAACATCGCCCACGAGCTGCGCACCCCGGTGACCGGCATACACGCTTACCTTGAGTCGCTGCAGGAAGGAAAATTCCCTCCCGAGAGGCAGCAGCAGTTCATCCGGCGCGCCTTTCTGCTGTCGGAACGGCTGGCAGAGCTCATCGACGACGTAAGCCTGATAAGCAAGATAGAAGAAGCCCCGTCGCTTTTCAAGATGGAGCACGTCTGCATCAGGCCGCTGCTCGACGAACTGTTGTTCGACCTGGCAGACAAATTGGAGAAGAACCACATCACCGCCTTTGTGTCGGTGAAGCCCGACCTGTGTCTCACCGGCAATGCGTCGTTGCTCTACTCCATCTTTCGCAACCTGATGGACAACTCCATAAAACACGGCGGCCGGCAGATGGAAATACATATCGATCACTATCTTGAAGATGATGACTATCACTATGTTTCCTATTACGACACGGGCAAGGGCGTGTCTCCGGAGCATCTGACTCGCATTTTCGAACGCTTCTACCGTGTCGATTCGGGGCGCACCCGCGATGCCGGCGGGTCGGGCTTGGGGCTGTCCATCGTGCGCAACGCCGTGCTCTTTCACAAAGGACGGATAGAGGCCCGCATCCACGTG
>CAYPFZ010000154.1:0-2561 GCA_964410225.1 uncultured Paludibacter sp. | reverse complement strand
GCCGTGAACACGGTTCATGCATAAACTTCCAAACACTTCAATGTCCGAAATTCCCCGGCGTATCAGATAAGCTCGGTCATGGCAACTGAAATCGTTGGATTTGTACATGATTGCCCGATACCCTGCTTCTTGGGCTTCCCGTGCGAAATGCCATTCATCAACCGACCGCATCTGACTGTCCGGAGCAGCATGAACATGAATGTCACATATTCCTTGCAGCATACTGTCGGGTACATTTGGTTCGTAATCCGTCTTGTGTTCCTGCATTATATGGTTACCGGCTTTTAAGGGGAGAATTCCGGATAACATGACTATACTTCCTGCCAGCAACGAATCCTTCAAAAAGGTTCTACGAGACATGTCCTTTTCTGTATCCATAAAATTGCATCTTTACGATTTACGCAAAGTTAGCCTGATTCACATCGGAAGTAGGTATACAATTTCCCGATATTTATACCTTAATCGTTGATACTTTGCAGACGAAGTATTTGCTCCGGGGCTGAAACAATCCTCGCTCTTTTTCTTTTCGGTATTTTGTAGTACATTCGCTGCGCAAACAGGCCGGTGCGTACTGCCCGTGCACAAAAAGGGATAATGCGATGAATGTAATGCTTCAGCGGACAATAAGCGGAGTGGTGTTTGTCGCGCCGGTGGTGGGTTCCATCGTTTGGGGACAATATCCGTTTGGCTTGTTGTTTGCCGTGTTGTCGGGCTTGGCCGTACGCGAATTTCATCTCCTTACCAATGTACGCGGTCAGGCGGAGGTGCATCTTGTGGCTGCCGTGTTGGGCGCGGTGTTGCTTTTCGCCACCTCGTTCGTTTATGCTTCGGGCATATTCCCGTCGGCCGAAATCTTTTTGTGCTACGGGGGATATGTAATAGCTGTGGTGCTGGCCGAACTTTTCCGCAAGCGTGAAAATCCGGTTGGCAATGTGGCCTATTTCCTCACCGGGCAAGTGTGTGTGGCGATACCCTTCGCAGTGCTGAACTTCATTTTGTTTCAGCCGTCATACCAACCTGTTTTGCTTTTAGCTTTGTTCGTCACCATTTGGATGAACGACACCGGTGCCTATTTGACAGGTAATGCCTTTGGTCGTCATCGCCTGTTTGAGCGTGTGTCGCCCCGAAAGTCATGGGAAGGCTTTGCCGGTGGTGCAGCGTTTGCACTCCTGTCGGGTTACGTGTTCTCACGTTTTTTGCCGATAATGGAGCTGTGGCAGTGGTTGCTCTTCTCGGTGGTCGTTGTGGCGGGCAGCACGCTGGGTGACCTTTGCGAGTCGTTGCTGAAACGCACTTTGCAAGTCAAAGATTCCGGCCATGCCATACCGGGGCATGGTGGCTTCCTCGACCGTTTTGACAGCATGTTATTGGCAGCTCCCATGACATGGGTGTATCTGTTACTCGTCTTATAAACATTCATCGATATTTCCGTTCCGCACATTATGGATTTTGACGACATCAGATCTTATTGTGACAGCGAAATACCGGCCGTCATGCAGCGCATGGCCGACAACAAGCAATTCATTAACTTGCTTTCCACATTGGCACCTCTGCTTCCAAAGGATGTCATCAGACAGCGCTTGCACGCCATCAGGACAACAGACGAATTCCAGCGGCAGATTGCTTACCCCTATCTCAAGGGTTTGGAGAGCGAAAAGACCTCCGGTATCACCTTCAGCGGGAAGGAGCGACTTGACAAGTCGAAGGCCTATCTGTATGTGTCAAACCACCGCGACATTACAATGGATGCCATGTTACTTTGTCTTGTGATGCTCGAAAATGGTTTCTCAACCGTGAGTGCGGCCATCGGCGATAACCTGCTTCTCTATCCCTGGATTGAGGATTTTGTGCGGTCGAACAAAGGCTTCGTTGTGAAGCGCGGACTGAACGTGCGCCAGGCCTTGCAGGCTTCCATGCAATTGTCGGCCTACATCCGTCATCTCATCAAAGAGGAAAACCGCTCCATCTGGATTGCACAGCGCGAAGGCCGCTCAAAAGACTCAACCGACCACACGCAGGAAAGTATGTTGAAAATGTTGGCATTGAGTGGCACGAACAACTTCGTGCGCGACATGTCGGAACTGCATATCTGTCCCTTGGCCATCTCGTATGAATACGACCCGTCTGATTATCTCAAGGCCAAGGAATTTCAACTGAAACGTGACAACCCCGACTATGTGAAACAGCCCAAGGATGACCTTTCCAACATGCTGGCGGGTATCATGGGCTACCGAGGGCGGGTAAGCTACAGCGTGTCGGGCGAGCTGACACCCGACGAATTGGAACAAGCCGCCGACGGCAACCTCAAAGAAAGGATGCTGTCACTGTCGCGAATAATGGACCGAAGGATACATTCCAGCTACACCATTTACCGGGTCAACAAAGTGGCATACGACCTGTGGACAGACGAAAACCGCTTTGTCGATGAATACACTGCCGAAGAGCGAACCCATTTCGAGCATTACGTGTCGAGGCAGGTGGCCAAAATAGATATAAAAGACAAAGACTCACTCTTTTTGCGCGGAAAGATATTGGAAATGTACGCCAATCCGCTAATCAAC
>CAYPFZ010000153.1:0-2579 GCA_964410225.1 uncultured Paludibacter sp. | reverse complement strand
TTGGGCGACGATATAGACTACTGTCTTTCGCTCGACGCGGCTCCCTCGCTACCCGTGTATGACCCCCTTACGAACACAATGACACCCATGCAAATGTAGATGACGGCTTGCATGCCATTATTTTTTATTACCTTCGCGCCCTGAAAAAGCGAACCGTAGTTAAGGCCGTGAGGTGGAGGCGTGGAGCTTCCCTGATTTTTTAACGTAACACGTTTGCGAGTACAAGTCCTGACCTGTAGGCGCGTAAATGACAAGAAGCTGCGCCGACGTTCCCGAGGGGTACATGTTCGTAAAGAAGGACAGGTGGAATGATGCGGGCTATTATTCTCAGCGTGTAATAATTCACCATCTTTTTACATGTCATTCAAAGAATTGAACCTGAGAGACGAGATTCTTTCGGCAATTGAAGAACTCGGCTTCGAGCAGCCCATGCCCGTACAGGAGAAAACCATCCCCTTCGTTTTGGAACAGCAAGCCGATTTGGTTGCCTTGGCTCAGACCGGTACCGGCAAGACAGCCGCCTTCGGCCTGCCCTTGCTCAACCTGATTGATACCGAAGCAGAGCGTGTACAGATTCTTGTGCTGGCACCCACCCGCGAGTTGTGTATCCAAATCACCAACGACCTGAAAAACTACGCAAAGTACCTCAGGGCGGTGCACATCGTCTCGGTATATGGCGGCGAGGACATCCGCGCACAACTGCGCCGGCTTGACCACACACCACAAATTGTCGTAGCCACACCCGGACGCCTCATCGACTTGCTCGAACGTGGCAAAATAGACTTGAGCACGATACGCTACTTAGTGCTTGACGAGGCCGACGAAATGCTCAACATGGGCTTTAAAGACGACATCGAGAGCATCCTCGAACGTACGTCAGACAACCGCCGCACTTTCCTCTTCTCGGCAACCATGCCCCGGGAAATCGCCGCCATTGCGCACCATTACATGAAGGATTTCGAGGAAATCACCATCGGAACGAAAAATGCCGGGGCAGAAAACGTTGACCACATCTACTACCTTTGCCAGGCCAAACAGCGTTACGAAGTGCTCAAACGCATTGCTGACCTCAATCCCGACATCTACGGCATCGTGTTCTGCCGCACACGTCAAGAGACCAAAGAAGTGGCCGAGAAACTGATGAACGACCACTACAACGCCGACGCGCTCCATGGTGACCTTTCCCAAGCCCAACGTGACACGGTGATGCACAAATTCCGCATGCGACACGTGCAGTTGCTCGTGGCCACCGACGTGGCAGCACGCGGGCTCGACGTGAGCGACCTCACGCACGTCATCAACTACAACCTGCCCGACGACGCAGAAGTCTACACCCACCGCAGCGGACGTACCGGCAGAGCCGGAAAGAAGGGCGTTTCCGTGTCAATCATCCATTCAAAGGAAAAGTCCAAAATCAAGCAACTCGAACGCATGCTGAAGAAAACGTTCGAGAAACGCTCTATACCCAACGGTTTGGAAGTGTGTAAGAAACAGCTCTTCCATCTCATCAGCCGCATGCAGCATGTGGAGGTTAACGAGGAGCAAATAGCCCCCTACATCGGTCAAATCATGGGTCAGCTCGAATACCTCGACAAGGCTGAGCTGGTGAAACGTTTCGTCTCGCTCGAGTTCAACCGTTTTCTTGACTACTACAAAGACGCTCCCGACCTCAACATTCCCGACAAACCCAAAGAGAGCCGAGGCGGACGAGGCAAGAAAACCGGCGAACGGGTGAGACTGAAAATCAAATTGGGCACCCAGGAAGGCATCACGCCCAAACGCCTGTTGGGCATCATCAACGACGTGACGGGCGACAAGTCCATCAACATCGGCTCCATTGAGGTGACCGGCAAGTTCACTTTTTTCGACGTGTATGCCGACCAGGTGAACCAACTGCTGAACGCCTTCTCACGCAACAGCCACCTGCAGGTATTGGAAGCGAAAGGCAGCAAGTCGTTTGGAGAACACGCAAAGGTTCGCCGTCCCTATGGTGAGAGCGACCGGAGAAGCCGGCACAACGACCGTGACGACCGCTTCGCCAAACGCGAGAAACGCCCCGACTTTTCCGACAAGCCCTGGCGCAAAGGCCGTGAGCGCAACTACTCCGGTTCAAGAAAAAAATAATCTCCCGACTGTGCGTCGGCCGCTCCCGGCGGCCATCCTTTTTCCATCTGTTTCGGCAGGCTTTCCCTTACTGAAAAGCGGGTCTTTTTCTCTTAGTTTTCCCCTTCCGGCGGATGCTTAGGAAAATTTTGCCGGGTTAGTACGCAAGATTTACGTGGGTTGAATGAACATTTTCCGTTATTCATTTACCGGGTATAAACAACTGAGGTGTAATAAGTTTTCCCTTTCATCTGACAAGGTGTTTCTTTTTGGTAGATTACATTTTGGTTAAAAAACACTAACAAAAACAAGAGATATGAACGTCTATTCATATATTTGTGCAGCGGCTCATCCTTGTTTTTGCGGCATGCGGAGAGAGGGTGAGCGTGTGAAACGGCCTGCGTGTCCGGTGTCATGGTGAATCACATCCACATGTATGTCAGCTCTTTGTCAGAAAGAAAAGGTAGACAGAGTGC
>CAYPFZ010000152.1:0-2602 GCA_964410225.1 uncultured Paludibacter sp. | reverse complement strand
GGGGAATAGTACGCAATTTTTCTTCTCTTAAGCAGGCTTTTCGGGCTTCTTTTGCAGGCCTGTTTCTGCCTTGTCTGTGCATCGGTAACGGAGAAAATATATGTCATAGAACAGTATTATACAACATAAAACAGACTCTGTTTGTTCAGATTTTAATTCCTACATTGTCGACCGTTTTGCAAAAGCGGCCGTAACGTGCCTCTTTGTTGTGTGAATATTTTAATTTTTAAAGATTTATGAAGGTATATCAAACGAATGAAGTGAAGAACATCTCGCTGTTGGGAAGTTCTGGGGCTGGAAAAACCACTCTCGTAGAAGCGATGCTCTATGAGAGTGGAGTGATAAAACGCAGGGGGACGATTGCTTCCAAAAACACTGTGTGCGACTATTTCCCGGTGGAAAAGGAGTATGGTTATTCCGTGTTTCCCTCCTTGGCACAAGTGGAGTGGCTCGGCAAGAAACTGAATTTTATCGACTGTCCGGGCTCTGACGACTTCATAGGTGGTGTGGTCACCTCGTTGAGTGTTACCGACACGGCGTTGATATTAATCAATACCCAATATGGATTGGAGGTTGGTACGGATAATCATTTTCGCTACACGGACAAGCTGCACAAGCCTGTGATTTTTGTTGCGAATCAATTGGATCAGGAGAAAGCCGATTTTGACAAAACGGTGGGCGAGCTTCGCGAGAGTTATGGCAACAAAGTGGTGCTTATCCAGTATCCGGTGGCCACCGGGGCGGGCTTCAACGCGGTGATTGATGTGTTGAGGATGAAGATGTATAAGTGGAAGCCGGAAGGCGGCGCGCCCGAAGAGCTTGAGATTCCCGACAACGAGCTTGACAAGGCGCAGGGTCTGCACGACGCATTAGTGGAAGCCGCTGCCGAACACGATGAGAAACTGATGGAAAAATTCTTCGATCAAGGTTCGCTCACCGAAGAGGAGATGCTTCGGGGCATTCGTTTGGGCTTGCTTCACCGCGACATGTTCCCCGTGTTCTGCGTTTGTGCCGAGAAAGATATGTGCGTGCGTCTGCTCATGGAGTTTCTCGGCAACGTGGTTCCTTCCGTTGACGTGACCGAACGCCCGCAAACCAAAGACGGTTTGGAAGTGGAACCTGATCCGAACGCCCTTACCAGCATTTACGTGTTCAAAACCAGTGTGGAGCCACATGTGGGAGAAGTGTTGTACTTCAAAGTGATGAGTGGTACTTTGCGCGCAGGTGACGACCTGCAAAACGTCAATCGGAATGTAAAGGAACGCATTAATCAGATATATGCGGTGGCCGGACAGAACCGCACCAATGTGGACGAATTATTGGTTGGCGACATAGGTGCTACCGTGAAACTCAAGGATACCCGCACGGGCAATACCTTAAACTCTAAGGGTTTGGAATATGATTTCAAAGAAATTCAATACCCGGCTCCGAAATACCGTCGCGCCGTGCGTGCGGTGAACGAGTCAGAGGAAGAAAAGCTGAATGAGGTGCTGACCCGCATGCACGAGGAAGACCCCACGTGGATAGTTGAGCAGTCGAAAGAGCTCAAACAGACCATTTTGTCCGGCCAGGGCGAGTTCCACCTTCGCACGCTGAAATGGCGTGTGGAAAACAATGACAAGATAGCCATCGAATACAAGGAGCCCAAGATACCTTATCGCGAAACCATCACGCGGGCAGCCCGTGCCGACTACCGTCACAAAAAACAGTCGGGTGGGGCAGGACAGTTTGGCGAAGTGCATCTCATTGTCGAGCCATACATCGAGGGCACTCCCGTAGCGGCCACCTATAAGTTTGGCGGTCAGGAGTACAAGATCAGCGTGCGAGATACCCAGGAAGTCAACCTCGAATGGGGAGGCAAATTGGTGTTCATCAACAGCATCGTAGGAGGTTCCATCGATGCCCGTTTCATGCCTGCCATCTTGAAAGGTTTGATGGACCGCATGGAACAAGGTCCCCTCACCGGCTCGTATGCCCGAGATGTGCGCGTAATCGTTTACGACGGCAAGATGCACCCGGTCGATTCAAATGAAATTTCTTTCCGCCTGGCGGGTCGCAATGCTTTCTCGCAAGCCTTCAAAGAAGCCGGTCCGAAATTGCTTGAGCCGATTTATGATGTGGAAGTGCATGTCCCCTCCGACCGTTTGGGCGATGTGATGAGCGACATGCAAGGCCGCCGCGCCGTCATCATGGGTATGCAAAGCGAAAAAGGGCTTGAGCGTCTCTCGGCGAAAGTGCCACTGAAGGAAATGAGCAACTATTCGACCAGTCTCAGCTCGTTGTCCGGAGGCCGGGCTTCTTTCTCGATGACGTTTTCCGGCTACGAATTGGTTCCCATGGATGTACAAGAAAAATTGTTGAAGGAATACGAAGCAAGCAAAGGCGACGACGAATGACAGTTTTCTTCCCCGGCATCTCCAACGTGTCGGGGAAGGTTTTTACCACGCAGTCCGCGTCATGCCGAACCGGCATGGCGCGGACTGCGTTTTCTGTTTGTGCGGCAGCTTTAACCCCAAACCTTTAATCCGCCGGAGGGGAGCGACTGACGGGAAAGCACGCAGCGGAAGGGGTCTTTCAAAGGCTTTCGGAGGGTGTTTTCTTC
>CAYPFZ010000151.1:0-2611 GCA_964410225.1 uncultured Paludibacter sp. | reverse complement strand
AGATTAGTTTCCTACGCTTTTCTCGTACAAGAAGAAGACATAACGCCTCTTATTTCAATATGTCTCGGAAAGAGTCCCCTCCATCCGATTACAAAAGTAGGGATTTTTTGCAATAATCCCCTATTCTAATAATTTTTCATTTTGAGAGTGGAATTTGTATATGCGATATTTTTAATCTTCGCAGGAACAATTCCCAAACGTCTTTTTCATCCATTTATTCCATCGCAAATCCGCATTCTTTGACCCAATTCTGAAAAGGAGGAAGAAACACGCGGCAGCACTCTTCATGAAGGCATTATCCTACCCACCCTTCGGATGGTTTACCAACCAATGAGAAGCCCTCCGCAAAACTTCACCATGTTGCCCGGTGAAAGCCTTTACTGAAGTCTCTCTGCTGCGTGCTTACGCGGCGCGTAATAACGCAGTAAAATTTTCCTAAGCATCCGCCGACAAGGGGATAAATAACGCAAAAGGGGATGTATGGCCTTCGAGGAGGAAACTTTGCCAAGGGAATTTTCGCCCTGTTTTAACGATGCGCTCCCGGGTTACTGTGTGCAAGTCAGATGTTGCTTTGCCGGTGTGACTTTCTTTTCAATCATTCTCTTTGCCGAACAGCAACACGATGCCTTCGTTCTCCAATCTTAACATTTCGTCTTTTTCTAACACCAAGGAAGCTCCTTGGCCGGCAAAAACGGTCAAGAACCGGTTTTCCGCCTCCATCGAGAGGCAGGCTCTTCGCGTGGAGGCTATATGAGGAGTTTGTAGTCTGTTGTCAATCAAATGGAAAGTTCCGAAGAAGCGGTTACATCCCGACGAACCGTAGACAATAGAATCCGCAAAGTTGAAGCCAATTGTGGGCAACTGTTCTTCGAACAGCTCGTCGGCTCTTGTACCGTTCATCGTGTGGAGCACCCATCGGTTGCTTTCGAGCGTTTCGGCATCTGCTCGCCTTTCGCCGCGCCCCGACAATGCCGACAGCAGGGCAAGGGCACAAGCCACCCATCTCATCGTTCTCGCCATGCTCATTTGCTTATGTTGTAAAAAATGTGCGGAAAAAATCTCCGATCTTCTTCCGCTTTCAATCGGCAATGGAGAAAATGTCGGCATCTTGCCAGACGGGGAATTTCGCCCGCGATTTGTCTAACGCCTCTTTCGAGAGTTCGACAGTTGCCGCGCCCGCCTGCCCGTCAGGGAGGGATAGGATGACTTCCCCTTGGGGGTCGACCACCTTCGAACCGCCGGTGTAGTTCAGGCCGTCACCGCCTTTCCCTACGCGGTTCACACCGCACACGTAGGACTGGTTTTCCATGGCGCGGGCTTCGAGCAGCACGTTCCACGCCTTCATGCGCGTCGACGGCCAATTGGCCACAAAGACCAGCAGGTCGTAAGCACTTGCCACGTTGCGCGACCACACAGGGAAACGCAAATCGTAGCATACCAACACACAAATATTAAAGCCCTTGTAGGGAATCACAAGGCGTTTGTTGCCCGCCGAAAGGAAACGGTCTTCGCCGCCAAGGGAGAACAGGTGGCGTTTGTCGGCAGTGGCAACGCGACCATCGGGTGTGACGAAAAACGCGCGGTTATAGTATTTCTTATTTTCGGTGGCGAGAAAACTTCCGGTTATAGCGAAGCCGAATGCGGCTGCCCACTCTGCAACAGTACGCATGGTGACACCCTGCATGTCTTCTGCCAAATCGAGGCTGTCGGTGCAAAACCCGGTGGTGAACATTTCGGGGAGCAGCACAAGATCTGTTTGTCCTGCCAACTCGGCCACGCGGTCGCCTACTCGCTGCAAATTGGCCGTTTTATCGAGCCACGCTATTGTGTCTTGAAGCAACGTTATTTTCATGTGCGTCCGTGTTTGTTTGCCCTTGCCGCCCTGTTATTCACCTATCCGAGGAAGCATCGTCAATGTAAAACCGTTCGGGATAACGGGCCTGTACTCCCCGATAGAAGGTTTGTATTTTTCTAAGGTCAGCCTTTTCGTCGCCCGTAGGATAAAATATGCCGGTGATTCCCAACTCCTTTTTTCCATAATCGATATAGGCTAACTGGATGGGTACACCGGCTTCCACAGCAATGTGGTAGAAACCCATTTTCCAGTTTTTTACCCGCTTGCGTGTTCCTTCGGGAGTGATGGCAATGTGAAAATGAGGGCAGCTGCTGAACATGGCCTCCACGATTTTGGTGACGGATGTCCTGTGAACACGATCAACCGGCACGCCTCCCATGCGCTGAAGTACGTTCCCTATGGGGAAGAAAAACCACGACTTTTTCATGAGGAACGAAGCATTCCGCCCTTCGGCCCAATAGTAAAGTTTGCCTAAGATGAAATCCCAATTACTGGTGTGGGGTGCTACGCAGATAACGCTTTTCGGGGGTTCGGGCACAGTGGTCACATGATGCCATCCTGCCATTTTCAATGCCCACCTGCCCAATTTTCTCATCGTTTTTTGTTTGTTCATAAGAGGCGTGTGTCCTTGATGCCAATACCACGCGCGTGTCGCGCGCCTGAATCGCGGCGCAAAGCTAAAAGTTTTTCGTCAAAATAAAACCTCTGCAAAGCCTCCATCTGACACGATGATGCTTTGCAGAGGTCTCGCTCCTG
>CAYPFZ010000150.1:0-2649 GCA_964410225.1 uncultured Paludibacter sp. | reverse complement strand
ACTGGGTGTAAGGACGACCTTCTTCGAGGATTTGGTACGTGTATTCAACAGGCTCATCGGTTGCCAGCTTCACGATCACGTTCTTGTTCCAAGTCATATTGGCGAAAATGTTCCACGTAAAGTCTCTCCGCTGTATTATCGAAGCATCGATGGAGAGTTCTATACCGCGGTTGCGGATAGAGCCGATGTTTTGGTAGGTGCTTGCGATACCCGTGGTCATCGACAGGGGAACGGTGTACAGAGCGTCGGTTGTCAGGTCGTTGTAGAAGTCGAACGTAAAGTGGAGCTTGCGCCACAGCGACAGGTCGAGCCCTACATCGAATTTGTTGGAGACTTCCCAGGTCAGGTTCTCGTTAGCAAGGGAGGTTGGCACCATCCCCGGTGTCTGGTTGTAGTTGTAACCGGAGGCATAGAAGCCGCGTGCCGCATACCAGCCGATGTCTTGGTTACCCACCGTACCGTATGAAGCGCGGATTGCCGCGTTCGTGATTACGTCGTTGCCTTGCAGGAAAGCCTCTTCTGAGATGCGCCACTTGGCACCAGCCGACCAGAAGTTACCCCAGCGGTTGTTGGCACCGAACACTGACGAACCGTCACGACGGAAAGAAGCCGAAACGTAGTACCTGTTGTCATACGAGTAGTGTGCATCGAGGAAGTAGGATGCCAAGCGGGCTTCCTGCTTGTAGTAACTGGCGCCTTGGTCTGTACCTGCCGTGGTCAGGTCGCGCATGCCGGAGGCAGCGTAGGGGAAGTCAGACTTTGCAAAGAACTCGTAGTAGTAGTCTTTCATTTGCATTTCCTGACCCAACATTACGCTCACATCGTGTTTTTGGTCGAATACGTAGTTCCAACCGAGGATGTTGTTCCACGTGATGACGGTGTTATGCACGTTGTACAATTGTCCCAAACCGTTGTAGTTCTGTCCTTGGGGGTTGTACAAGGCACTCCAGTAAGTGTACTGCGTCTCGTCGGTAAGGTTCACACCCAGAGTGGTTTTTGCGTAAATGCCCTTCCCGAAGTCCACTTGCAGGTAAGGATTCATGTTGATTATCTGGTAGCTGCTCCTGAATATTTCACCCAAGTCCTCATCGGTCAGAGCCAAGGGGTTGTAGGAGCTGATGTTGGCATAGTCGCCATTTTCATCGTAGAACGGATCCATTGGTGTCATCGATGTCACCGCACCCACTATAGGGCTTGACATAGAGCCGCCGGTCGATTGCGAGAAGCCGTTCTGTGTTGAATTGCTGTATGACATGTTCGCCCCTACGGTTGCCCATTTGTACTTGCTTTCCAAATTCAAGCGTCCCGAGTAGCGTTCGAAGTCACTGCCACGCACGATACCTTCGGTGTCCATGTAGCCTAACCCCAAGTAATAGCTTGTGTTGCCGGTCCGTCCTTGTATGCCCAAGTTGTAATCTTGGTAGTAGCCTTGCCGCGTGATGGCGTCAATCCAGTCGTATGACGAGACACCGTCCCAACCGAAATAACTGTCTCTCAGGTAGGCGTAGGCATCATCATAAGAAATAGAAGAACCATAGTAGTCATAATACGCCATCAACCCACGGGTAAAGAGTTCCATGCTTTGTTGCGCGTTGGCGAACTTCATGTTGTTGTTGGCCATGGTGGTGAAGCCGTTCTTCACGTCGAGGTTGATGTTTAAGTTGCCTTCCGCCCCTTTCTTCGTGGTGACGACAATCACACCGTTTGCCGCGCGCGAACCATAGATGGCCGTCGCCGAGGCGTCTTTCAAGATGGTGATCGACTCGATGTCGCTCGGGTTGATGCCGGCCATCGGGTCGATGTTCGAGTTGTAGCTATAAGTCAACCCGTAGGCATCCCTGTCAGAGTTCACAGGCATCCCGTCGATCACATAGAGCGGTTGCGTGCCCGACGACAGCGAGCCGCGCCCACGGATGTAGATGGAATTCCATACACCCGGCATGCTGGTCGAGTTGCTGATCTGTACGCCCGGCACGGCACCTTGCAAGGCTTGGACGAAGTTAGCGTCGTTCTTCTTTGCCAACACGTCGTCACCCACCACCGTGGCAGCTCCCGTAAACGCGGCCTTGCGTTGCACGCCGTAACCCGTTACCACCACTTCGTCCAGCGCATGCGAATCAGAAACCATGCGCACCGACACTTGCGGGGCGACACGGACTTCCTGTGTTTCCATGCCCAAATACGAAACTAACAGATAGTCATTTCCCGAGGGTACTTCCAAAGTAAAGTTACCGCTGACATCAGTAGCTGTACCAATGGTAGTCCCTCTCACAAGCACTGTGGCACCAATCACCGGGTCGCCGTTTTCATCGACGACTTGACCGGCCACTCTCGTTCCCTGAGCCACTGCTACTGACAAGCAGAGCAGCAGGCTGGCTGCGATTAAAGTTAACCTCTTCATCATAAACTACTTTTAAGTTGGTTAAACATAATACATTCTTCGGATCGAAAGCAAAATCTTTTCCTTTATGTGGTCCGTAAAAAAAAGAATGCAACGCTTTTGACTTAACATAAGGAAACGACCCTGCTCCAAACCATGTCCGAAGATACGAACAAGTTTGAAACCACCAAAATCAGAGTGTGTAATTTAGATTAAATTAGTTATCTTTTTTTATCCTTCACATAATCATCGCTGTTTCGGGTGAAAAC
>CAYPFZ010000149.1:0-2676 GCA_964410225.1 uncultured Paludibacter sp. | reverse complement strand
ACAAAAAACTACAAACCAAGACAACGAAAGACAAAAAGCGGATGTTTTCGCTATTTCTGCAAGTCCCTGTGTTTCTTGGTGTTTTTGGCTTGTTTTGTGCTTTGATAGACTTTCTTTTGTAACACAGTTTTTAACCTCATTTCCCGATACAAAACTTACAAAAAATAGTTTCTAACACTTCGTTGGTGGTGATTTCGCCTGTGATGAGTCCGAGGTGGTGCATGCATTCGCGAATGTCTTGCGAGAGGAAATCGTGAGAAATACCGCTGTCGATACCACGTATTACCCGGCGGATTGCGGTGAGGGATGCCGTGAGGGCTTCATAGTGGCGCACATTACTTATCACCACGTCGTTTGCTTGTAATTCAGGAAGTTGTGCCGCCTTGAGCAGGCTTTGCTGCAATTCATCGGTATGGATGCGTTTTTTGGCGGAAATATAAATGCGTTCGGCATCAAACGGGGCAAACAGCTCGTCCACAACGGCTTTTTCATCATGATTGACTTTGTCCACCTTGTTGAATACCAGGATTATCTTCTTCCCTTTCGCGCGGCGGGTAATGCGTTCGGTAAGCCATTCGATGTGTTCGGAGATTTGCGTGCAGTCGATGAGCCACAGGATGATGCTGGCCTGCTCTATCTTTTGGTAGGTGCGTTCGATACCCAGATTTTCCACCTTGTCTTTTGTGTCGCGTATGCCGGCCGTATCAATGAACCTGAACATCACGCCCTCTATGTTTACGCAATCTTCTATCACGTCGCGGGTCGTGCCGTGCATCTCTGACACAATGGCGCGTTCTTCATTAAGCAACACATTGAGCAGGGTAGACTTACCCACGTTGGTTTCTCCTACTATGGCAACGGGAATGCCGTTCTTCAGCACATTGCCGAGGCTGAAGGAGTTGGCCAATTTGCTTATTTGTGTTTCTATTTCCACCGCAAGACCTTTCAGGGCGGTGCGATCGGCAAACTCCACATCTTCTTCGCTGAAATCGAGTTCCAGCTCTACCAGAGAGACAAACTCCAGCAATTTGCTTCGGAGGGCTGTCAGTTGACTTGAAAAATTGCCCCGCATTTGGCTCAAGGCCATACGGTGAGCTGCTGCCGAGCCGGAGGCAATTAGGTCGGCCACGGCTTCGGCCTGCGACAAATCCATTTTGCCATTGAGGAAGGCACGTTGCGAAAACTCACCCGGGCCGGCCAGTTTGCAACCTTGTTCAAGCAGCAGTTCCAGAATGCGTTGCTGTATGTACACGGAGCCGTGACACGACAGCTCGACGGTGTCTTCGCCTGTAAAAGAATGCGGTGCTCGAAACACAGTGGCAACCACCTCGTCAAGCGGTTCGCCGTTGGCTTGCAACAACGAGCCGAACAGCACTTTGCCCGCCGGCTGCCCGGCCAGCGACACACCCGGCTTTCGGGCGCGAAATATGGCATCAGCCTTCTTCACCGCCTCGGAGCCGCTTATCCTTATTACGGCTATGCCTCCTGTGCCGGGAGCGGTCGAAATGGCGGCAATCGTCGTTTCTCCTGTCATGTTGCTTGGATATTGTTTGTGTAAAAAACAGCCGTCGTGTTTCGTCAGATGCGCTCGAGCACTGTGCGTACCAATTCTTCCATGCGAGGACGGTAGTCGATGTCGGCGACTTTTGCGTGGCGGTTGGCAATGACGCAGCACACGGTCACGGCACGATGTCCCATCAGAGCGGAGAGACCGGCAACGGCCGAGCCTTCCATTTCGTAGTTGGTGATGCGATGCTTCCCGTATCGGAATGTTTCGAGTTTGTCATTTATCTTCGGATCGGCCGGAGCAAGTCGCAACACCCGTCCTTGCGGACCGTAAAAGCCATTGGCAGAGACGGTCACACCGCGCATCATGTCATCGCGGCCGATACGTGCCACCAGCTCGCTGTCATTGTCTACCACATAGGGCCACACCGGTATGTGATGCCATCCCACATGCTCCTTAAAAGCCGATTCGAACGCCATGTCGCTCACACGGTCGCGACCTTCATAGAAATGAAGCACCCCGTCTATGCCCACCGACTTTTCGGAAACAAGGAAACTGCCTGTCGGAATATCGGCCTGAATAGCACCGCATGTGCCCACTCGCACGATATGCAGCTGACGGAACACGGCTTTTTCCGTGCGGGTAGAGAGATCAATGTTGGCAAGTGCATCGAGTTCGTTCATCACAATATCGATGTTGTCCGTGCCGATACCGGTGGATACGACGGTGATACGCTTGCCACGATATGTGCCGGTTACGGTATTGAACTCGCGGTTGCTGACCGAGCACTCCTGTGAGTCAAGCATGGAAGACACCATGGCAACACGCCCCGGGTCGCCCACAAGAAGCACCTTGTCAGCCAGTTGAGAAGGGTGGACATGGAGATGAAAAATGCTGCCGTCGGCATTGACAATGAGTTCTGACGGAGGAAAATACTTCATGGCGGTGTCTATAGTTTTTGTAAATCCGTAAAATGCAAAGCGTTTCTGCATAAAGGCATTTGCCCTATTGCCCGAAAAACATCGGTGCGGAAACGCCCTGCAGCAAGTACGACAAAGTTACACAGTTTACGGAAAAACAGCTTGTGGTGTCCCAAAAGTTTATTTCTCTGATTTTCGTCGGGGCGGCCTTCTTTTGATGTCACGTTGTGTAAACAAACGTTTTCACAC
>CAYPFZ010000148.1:0-2722 GCA_964410225.1 uncultured Paludibacter sp. | reverse complement strand
TACGAGAAGCGTATGCGCAACGGCTGGTTTCAGACGTGGGAAGCGGTGCAGGACAGCATGCTGTCGCTCAAAGAGTTTATGATTTCGGTCGTCGGTGAAGGTACTTATATCGAGGATATCGAAGGCTACATGAATGCCTATTTGGGTGAAAACCGCCTTTCGTCCATGAACAAGGCGGAGGCTGACGCGTTTGCCGCTTTAAAATTCCGTCCTTTGCTGCTTGAGGTGGCACGTCTTGCCAAGACGGACGCACAGAGACGGGAGCTGATGGATTACATGTTTGCCAAGCACGGCTTGGAGCGTAACAGGGTGATGGCGGAGCGTGACGCGGAAGAAGCCTTTGCCAAATATCAGAAGGAGCACCCCAACGGCAAAAAGACTTTGCAGGATTTTATCGACGAGTACAGACAGAGAGATTATGCCGGTCTGACCGCTTTGACGGGGATAGAAGATGTGGCGGCTGCGGAGGCTGCAGCGCAGCAGATGGTGGCCGAATACGAGGGCGCAAACAACACCGCCTTGTTGTGGGAGCTGGTGAACGATTTCAACAAATCGGTACTCCTGAAGCAATATGAGTGCGGTATGATGTCAAAGGCGGTATACGAAAAGATTTCGGGCATGTTCCAGTATTACATTCCGCTGCGTGGTTTCGACCAACAGACGAGCTCCGATGCATACGGCTACCTGAACAGCAAGCACAGCGCATTTTTCGCTCCCTTCAAGAGGTCGGAGGGTCGCGAGTCTAAAGCAGATGACCCGCTCGCCTATATGCAGAGCATGGCAGAAAGCGCCATTGCGCAGAGCAACAGAAACAGCCTTGTGAAGCAGAAGTTCCTGAACTTCGTATTGAACAACCCGAGCGACTTGGTGAGCGTAAGCAAGCTGTGGCTGCAATATGACGAGGTGGCCGAAGAGTGGAAGCCCGTATTCCCGGACAACATCGACGCGAACGACACGCCCGCCGAGGTGGAGCGCAAGATGCAAGAGTTTGAGGAAAGGATGAGGGCGTTGGCGGAGGCCGAACCCGACAAATACAAGAGCGGCAGCGAGGCGGCGAACATCCCGTATCGGGTTGTGGAGAAGTCCGACTTGCGCGAACATCAGGTAGTGGTAAGACGCGGCGGTGTCGATTATGTCCTCACTATCAACGGAAACCCGAGATTGGCGCAGGCACTCAACGGAAAGACGAACCCCGACTATGACATAACGGATTGGTACGGCAAAGCATTGGAGGGGGTGCAGAAGGCGAACCGTGTAATGAGTTCGCTTTACACCACGCGCAATCCGAACTTCGTTTTCCGTAACTTCATGCGGGACTTGATATATTCCAACGTTATGGCGTGGATAAAAGAGAGTCCGCGTTATGCGTGGCGTTTCAACCGCAACTATGCCAAGCTGAACCCCGCAACGATGTTGATGCTGTTCACGAAGCACCAAAACGGCACGCTCGACATGAACGACGAGACGGAGGCCGCGTTCTATCAGTTTATGATGAACGGCGGGGAAACGGGCTATACCAACATTCGCGACATTGACAAGCACAAGTCCGACATACAGCGCGAGCTGAAGAGGTCGAACGGTCAGATTTCGGCAGGCAAGGCACTCGGTTATTTTGAAGAAAAGCTCGACGTTATGAATAGGGCTGTCGAGAATTGCGCCCGCTTTGCTGCCTTTATGACTTCGCGCCAGCTGGGCAGGACGCCCGACAGGAGCATTTATGATGCCAAGGATATTACCGTGAACTTCAACAAGAAAGGTTCGGGCGGTAAGTTTATCGGCAGTCCGGGGCAGACTTGGTTGGGCAATTCCGCTGCGTTTGTCTCAGGTTGGGGCAGGGTGTGGTATATCTTCTGGAATGCGGCGATACAAGGTTTGACCAACTTCGGGCGGCAGTTCGGGCGTCACCCGGCAAAGGCTTTCACGGGAGCGTCCGCGATGTTTGCGCTCGGTGCGCTTAATGTCTTTATGCACCTTGATGATGACGACGACGACGGCAACGGATATTTCGACCTGCCCGACCACACCAGAAGGACTAACCTGCTGTTCCGCACGGGCAGCTATTGGGTGTCCCTTGCTTTGCCTATCGAACACCGCGCTATCTACGGCGCGGGCGAGTTGATGGCCTCTGTCATGTGCGGCAAAGAGCGACTGAGTAATGAAGAACTTGCATACAAAATTCTGTCGCAAATATCG
The DNA here is from genome assembly GCA_964410225.1 of uncultured Paludibacter sp. Classification (GTDB taxonomy): domain Bacteria; phylum Bacteroidota; class Bacteroidia; order Bacteroidales; family Paludibacteraceae; genus QVMH01. The sequence continues at coordinate 529 of CAYPFZ010000148.1, read as the reverse complement.
CAGATATTGCCTATCGACATTATCGAAGGCAAAGACGTGACAAAAAAGCATTCGTTAGGCCTTACCGTTTTCGACACGCTCATGCCGAGTTTTGCCAAACCTGCTTGGGAGGCTTTCGTTACCAACAGGGATTGGACGGGTATGCCTCTTTATAAAGACAACCAATGGAACGAGAACATGCCCCAATGGACGAAAGCATACAGCAGTGCGAACCGTCATATTTTGAATTTTGCGGCAACTGTCAACGAGAGGACGGGTGGCGACGACGTCACAAAGGGAGCGGTCGATTTGAACCCCGCCGTAATCGAACATCTGTTAGAGAACTACTTAGGCGGCTATTGGACGACGGTAAGCCAACTTGGCAAGACGGCAGCGACCATAGCCGGTGAGAGAGAGTTTGACGCACGCAACATATTTCTTCTTAATACTGTCCTGAAGTCGGGCAGCGACCGCACGCAATACCGCGCCGTGAATAAAACCACGGGCACGGTGCAAGGTGCGACCATGAAGAAGGACGGCCGCAAGGTTT
>CAYPFZ010000147.1:0-2752 GCA_964410225.1 uncultured Paludibacter sp. | reverse complement strand
TACCAAAGCACGCAGCAGAAGGCAGTTTTTAATAACGCAACGAATGCCGTATTGCCTTATTTCGCAGATGAGCAATTGCCACTGTCACAGCCGGAGAATGCCTCACCTCAGGTTTATGGAATAAGGCATCATGGCAAACACACCGCCTTGCTTCGAGGCTGCCGCTTCGAGCATCATGAAGTCGTCATAATGGCTGCCTAATATCGGGCGCAGTATGCCGACTTTTACCTCGCCGGAGAATTCCTTCATCATTTCCTCGAAGAAGGTCTTCGCTTTGGGATATTCCACCACATCGTACTCTTCAAGTTCGGCGGCTTGGGCAGCCAACTGTATAGCGTCGTTCAGGCCGCCTAAGACGTCAACCAAACCTATTTCCAAGGCATCTGCTCCGGTCCATACGCGTCCTTCGCCGATTTCCCTGATGGCTTCTGGGGTCATGTTACGTCCTTCGGCACAACGTTTTACAAACAGTTCGTAGATACGGTCGACGTATGACTGCATCATTCCGTATTCCTCTGTCGACATGGGGCGGTATAACGAGATGCCATCGCTGTGTTTGTTGGTCTCCACCGCGTCAAAGGTCAATCCCAGCTTATCAATGAGTTTTTCCGTATTGGGTATCATCCCCAACACACCGATGGAGCCGGTGAGCGTGGTAGGTTGAGCCACAATCCTGTCAGCCAGGCAAGCAATGTAGTAGCCGCCCGAAGCTGCCGCTCCACCCATGGAGACAATAAGGGGCTTCTTTTCTTTTAGCTGTGAGAGGGCATACCATATCTGTTCCGACCCGAAGGCACTACCACCGCCGGAGTTGATGCGAAATACCACCGCCCCGATCTTGTCGTCGTCGGCCACCTCGGCGATGGTCTCAACCAAGTCTTTAGACACGATACCTTCTTCGTGCCCCGTGTCAATGCCACCCACGGCATAGATAACGCCCACTTTGGTCTTGTGTTGCTTTTTGTTTTTCGTGATGGCGGATGTCATGGCTGCGTGTTTCACCAAACGAGGTTCGACACCCATGCGTTCTTCAAGCAGCTTGTTGACTTCACCTTTATAGATAAGACGGTCGACAAAACCGCATTCCAGCACTTCTTCGGCTTTCTTAAAATCCATGGGGGCATCGGCATATTCGTCCAACTGCTCCGGTGTGAAGTTGCGCGTCGCGGCGATGTCGGCTTTCAAGGAATTCCATACGGAATTGGCCAAAGTCATCATCTGTAAACGGTTGTCTTTACTCATTTCGGTGAGGGTATATGGTTCTACGGCCGACTTGAAGGAGCCTACTCTCGTGATTTGCATCTCCACTCCCAACTTGTCGAACATGTTCTTGTAGAAAGTAATTTCGCAGGCTATTCCTTTGAAGGAAAGCGAACCGACGGGGTTGAGCAGCACTTCGTCGGCCACCGAAGCGAGGTAATACATGTCTTGGGAGTATTGATCGGCATAGGCGACAACAAACTTCCCGCTCGTCTTGAAGTCCGCCAGCGCGTCGCGTATCTCCTTCAGGGAGGCGTAGTCGGCAGGGACTGCACCGCAGTCTAAACGGATACCCTCCACATTGGGGTCGTCTTTGGCCTTCTCGATATTGGCGAGGATTTCGTTAAGTCCCAAAGAGGAGGACATACCGAAGGCTTTTTTGAACATATCTCCGCCCGGCTTCGAGGAACGTTCAACGAGCCCGCCGTCGAGCTCGATGTGGTAGACCGAGTGGGGTTGCAAAACGGTCACCTTGTCAAACGATGAGGAGAACGAACTGAGCATTCCGACAAACAGGAATGTAACCAAAAGAACCGACAACAAAGCACTGACAATGACAACCAGTGCGAACTTAAGGAATCGCTTCATACGTACAGATTTTGGAATTGTATATTTGACTTAGGCTGTTTCCGCGCAAGGACTGACGTCACTCACTCAACAACATGGGCATGAGCAACATGAGCAAATCTTCGTCTTCTTCGTTTTCAAACGGGAGTATCAACCCGGCTCGCGAAGGGTCGGCCAGTTCAAACATCACGTCGGTCGAGTCGATGTTGTCGAGGATGTCAATAAGGAACGACGACTTGAAACCTATTGTGATCGGCTCGCCGTCATACTGACAGTTCACCGTCTCCTCAGCCGAGGTGGAGTAGTCTATGTCTTGTGCCGACACGTGGATGGTGTTGGGCGAAAAAGCCAATCTTACCAAGTTGCTTCCCTGGTCGGAGAATATCTGTACGCGCCGCAAGGTGTTCAGCATGCTCGTGCGGTCTGCGATGACTTTATGCGGATTGCCGGTGGGTATCACCCCGTTGTAGTTGGGGAAGCGTCCTTCTACCTGCCGGCACACCATCGTGAAGCTGCCGAGGCGGAAACGGGCGTTCTTGCTGTCGAACTCCACTTCCACTTCTCCCGACTCTTTGGGTAGGAGATTTTTCAGCGTGTTGGCGGGCTTCTTGGGAAGAATGAACGACTTGCGTTCCTCGCCTTGTACCGAAGCCGACGTGTAACGCAGTTGGCAACGAACCAACTTGTGCGCATCGGTGGCCACCATCGTGAGGCGGTTGGCGTCGATGTCGAAATATATCCCGTTCATCACCGGGCGCAATTCTTCGTCGGCCATGGCAAAATGCGTCTTCTCGACCCCTCTTGAGAGGGTGAATGCGTCTAACACCAAGCGGTGGACATCGTCTTGCAGTTCGGGAAGGCGGGGGTATTCGTCGCCGTTTTGCCCGATGAAGTTATACCGTCCGTTGGGCGACTCGATGACCAA
>CAYPFZ010000146.1:0-2815 GCA_964410225.1 uncultured Paludibacter sp. | reverse complement strand
ATGTGGAAGGCTATGCCGACGGGCGGGAGCAGACATACGTCTTGCAAGGCGGCGTTATGGAGTTCGCGCAGAGACGTTATTATTTGAACAGCGTACAAATTCCCAAATACGTGGCGGGAGAGCTCATCTGCGCTTCAAGCTATTTGGGGACGAGATTTTGGAAAAAGGCCAATCGGAACGAGGTATGGGGCTGGATCTTTTTTGCCTGCGCGGTGGCCTGTATTAGCGAAGCGGCCGTGGAATTCTCGACAGACAGACCTTTGAGCGGCATTGAAACCTTGAGCTGCGGGATAGGCTTTTCTGTCGGCTCGGGGATATGCCTCAGCCGCGTAAGGCCTGCGCGTGCTATGGCCGTCGGACATTATAATGTCGACGTGGCCGGGGCGCAGCGGACGGACTTGTCCCTCAATCTTATCCCCGTGCAGTCAGGTGTGGGCTTGGCGCTACGTTTCTAACCGGGGACATTCAGCAAATACTATAAAATTAGCCAACTAATTCGTGAACATAGCGTTGCGAATTAGTTGGCTTTTTGTATCCTTATTTTCCTTTTCCCGCGCGATTATTCGGCTTGGCCGGTGGTGTTCTTTGCATCTGCCGCCTCTGCCTGCTGCGACTTCAGATCTTCGTAAAAGGCCACGTATGAGGTGTAAACATAAGGAACGAAGAAGAGGTAGCCAATACCCAGTGTCAGCAAGCACAAGAGAGCCCAGCCGATGAAACTAAGGCAGAGGAGGAAGAATTTCATCTTGTTGCCGTCCATCATGGCCATGCTCTTCTCAATGGCTTCGTTGTAGGACAACTCAGGATGTTCACGCAAGATGAAAGGCGTCATGGCGTAGGAACAGGCCTTGACGATGCCTGGCACGATGAGCAGCAATGTCCACAAGATCGTGTAGACGTATACCAGCAACATGGTGCCACACACGCGCATATAGTCTTTGAATCCGCAGAACAAGGTATCAGTCACCACCTTGCGCTCGCGCGGCACATCATAGAATACCATGTACAACCCCCAGTCCAACACCGGGAGAATGAAAATGCAAGCTGCAAAGCCTATCCGAGGGATGCAGCAAAGCACACTGGCAATAGCCAAGCAAGTCAACGTAACGACGGCTCCCATGAGCCAATTTCCGGTCAAGGCCGCACGAGCCTCTCTGCGAAGAACTGAATTTGGTTTTAGCATAAACGTAAAATATTAAAGGTTTGATAGTAAAGGAAGTTTATTTTGCATTGCCCAATGACCCCTTAATATGCCCTGGCGAACACCACCCGCTGTTTGGAGGGTTGGCCTGTCACCATGCAGCGTCCGGGCGTGGCCTCGCCCTCGAGCGGGATGCAGCGGATGGTGGCCTTCGTTTCGTCTTTGATGCGCTCTTCGGTTTGGGAGGTGCCGTCCCAATGAGCCAGCAGGAAGCCGCCCTTTTCTATTTCCGCTTTAAATTCTTCGTAGCTGTCGACCGGGCGCGTATTGGCGCGGCGGAACTCGGCAGCTTTTTTGAAAATGTTGCCTTGGATGTCGTCAAGCAGGTCGGCTATGTGGGCGTCGATGCCCTCAAGGGGGAGGGTCTCCTTGCTAAGGGTGTCGCGGCGGAACACCTCCACGGTGCCCTCTTCCAAGTCGCGTGCGCCCATGGCTAAGCGTACCGGCACGCCTTTGAGCTCGTATTCGGCAAACTTCCATCCCGGCTTCTTTGTGTCGTTGCGGTCGAACTTGGCGCTGATGCCCCGCCTGCGGAGGGCGGCAATGATTGCGTCGGCCTTTTCGCTGAGTTGTGCCAACTGTTCTTCGTTCCTGTAAATGGGCACGATAACCACTTGCCAGGGAGCAAGTTTGGGTGGCAACACGAGGCCGTTGTCGTCTGAATGGGTCATGATCAGCGCGCCGATCAGTCGGGTTGACACTCCCCACGAGGAGGCCCAGACGTACTCGGGTTGGTTGTCTTTGTTGATGAAGGTCACGTCGAAGGCTTTGGCAAAGTTCTGCCCCAGAAAGTGCGAGGTGCCGGCCTGCAGTGACTTGCCGTCTTGCATCAAAGCCTCGATGCAGTAGGTCTCCACCGCTCCGGCAAACCGTTCGTTAGCCGACTTGATGCCTTTTATCACCGGTATGGCCATGAAGTTCTCCACAAAGTCGGCATACACATCCAACATGCGTTCGGTCTCTTGGATAGCTTCCTGGCGGGTGGCGTGTGCCGTGTGCCCTTCTTGCCACAGGAACTCGGCCGTGCGGAGGAAAAGGCGGGTACGCATCTCCCATCTCACCACGTTGGCCCACTGATTGCACAAGATGGGAAGGTCGCGATAAGATTGTATCCAGTTTTTATACGTGTTCCAAATGATGGTTTCCGAGGTGGGGCGCACCACCAGTTCTTCCTCCAACTTGGCGGCAGGGTCGACCACCACTCCGCCCGTCTGCGGGTCGGCCTTCAGGCGATAGTGTGTCACCACGGCACACTCTTTGGCGAAGCCCTCCACATGTTCAGACTCGCGGCTGAGGAACGATTTGGGGATAAACAGGGGGAAATAGGCGTTGACGTGCCCCGTTTCTTTGAACATGCGGTCTAACTCGTCGCGCATCTTTTCCCAAATGGCGTAGCCGTAGGGCTTGATGATCATACATCCGCGCACGGAAGAATTCTCGGCCAAATCGGCTTTTATCACCAGGTCGTTGTACCACCGGGAGTAGTTCTCGGCACGTGGTGTGAGTTCTTTTAGTTCTTTTGCCATAATGTCATTGGTTTTCTGTGGGCAAAGATACGAAAACTTGCCCGGATACGGCATCCCCGTTGGCGATAATGACCGGCGGGGCTTTTTG
>CAYPFZ010000145.1:0-2849 GCA_964410225.1 uncultured Paludibacter sp. | reverse complement strand
CGTTAGTACGCAATTTTTGCTACGTAAGTACGCAGCAGAAACTTGTTCGAAAAGCAACATGTTGTTCTATTTCTTTCGCACATTCGACTCTTTTTTAATGCACAAAAACAAATATTTTGTGCATTATAACATATTGATTTACGAATGGTTTTTATAATTTTGCCGGGCTGACGCAAGGTGAAACGCTAAGGCGGAGCCGCATTTCCACCACGTGCCAGGTACATCTTCAAACCACAAAAAACTACAGACATGACAGATCTTGAAATTGCACATGCCACTCGTCTTGACGACATCGGGCGCGTGGCCGCTTCGATGGGTATCGACGAAAACGATATTGAACGCTATGGCAAACATATAGCCAAGCTACCCCTCCGACTTATCGGCGGCAGCGACACGCCTCGAGGGAAACTGATTCTCGTTACCGGCATCACTGCCACGAAGGCCGGCATCGGGAAGACCACCGTCAGCATCGGCCTCTCTTTGGGCTTGAACCACATAGGAAAGCGGGCCGTTGTGGCCTTGCGTGAGCCCTCGCTCGGACCTTGCTTTGGCATGAAGGGCGGCGCGGCAGGCGGAGGATATGCCCAAGTGTTGCCCATGGAACGCATCAACCTGCATTTTACCGGCGACTTTCACGCCATCACCTCGGCGCACAACATGATTTCCGCCCTGCTCGACAACTACATCTATCAGCACCAGACAGACTGTTTTGCCCTCAAGGAGGTGTTATGGCGACGCGTGCTCGACGTCAGCGACCGCTCGCTCCGCGACATTGTCACCGGATTGGGGCCGCGCACCAACGGCGTCACCGCTGAGAGCGGCTTCGACATCACGCCCGCTTCGGAACTGATGGCCATCCTCTGCCTTGCCGAAGACGAAAACGATCTGCGTCGCCGCGTGGAGCGTATCATACTCGGCTTTACCCACGACGACCGTCCCTTCACCGTGGGCGACCTCGGTGTGGCCGGTGCCATTGTTGTGCTCCTGAGCGATGCGCTTCAACCCAACTTGGTGCAAACCACCGAGCGCACTCCCGCCTTCGTACACGGCGGCCCATTTGCTAACATCGCCCACGGATGCAACTCGCTTGTGGCCACGCGTATGGCACTTAGTCATAGCGACTACACCATCACCGAGGCAGGCTTCGGAGCCGACCTCGGCGCGGAGAAGTTCTACGACATTCTCTGCCGACAGAGCGGCTTGCAACCCGACCTTACGGTCATCGTAGCCTCCGCCCAAGGGCTGAAAATGCACGGCGACGTGCCCCTTGCTGCCATCACGCAGCCCAACGTTGACGGTCTCAAGAAAGGGCTGGCCAACCTCGACCGCCACGTGCAGAACCTGCGCTCTTTCGGGCAAACGGTCGTTGTGGCTTTCAATCGCTTCGCTGCTGACACCGGTGAGGAAATGGACATCTTGCGTCGCCACTGTGAGGAGGTGCTCCAAGTGCCCTATGCCGTCAACGAGGCTTACACACGAGGCGGAGAAGGTGCGGAGGAATTGGCACATACCGTCGTCCGTGCCATCGAAGAGCAGCCTTCGGCTCCGTTGCGCTATGCCTACGACAACGATGACACGCTCGAGGAAAAAATCACCAAGGTTGCCTTGAATATTTATGGTGCGGGCAGCGTCAGCTTTGCTCCCGCGGCGCGTCGTCGTTTGGCGCAGGCCGAAGCCCTCGGCTTGGGTCGACTGCCCGTTTGCATTGCCAAGACGCAATTTTCCTTTTCGGCCGACGCCCAAAAATACGGAGTGGCCGGCGGCTTCGAGTTCCACGTGCGCGATGCTGTCATCAACGCCGGAGCGGGCATGATTGTGGCCATCGCGGGAGATATTCTCCGCATGCCCGGCCTGCCCAAGTCGCCACAAGCCATGCGCATTGATTATGTGAACGGCGAAATCGTCGGTTTGAGCTGACACCCCTGCAGCTTAACGGCATATTCCCGGTCGCCCGGTCTCGCCCATACGTGGAAGGAGGCCGGGCGGCTGTGTTTTTCCGGAGGGGGGATCGAAAGGGATAACGAGGAGGTGAAATGCCGGTTACGTCGTCGTTTGGGAAAGCGTCAAATCGGCTAACAGGACGGCTGTTTCCGGGTCGTTTTCAGGCGCATCTTTGGGTTTCCACGCTACGACGAAGCGCACGGATGCCGATATTACCCGGTAGCCTTTTTCTTCCCATTCCGATAGTATTTTCTGCATGTTCGAAGACAACTTCGCCACAGGTTTATCGTTTGGGGAGCTATACAGAAAAGAATCACTGTAGGTTAAAGAATCTCCTCCCCTTAATGCCAGGATTTCCTGCTTCCGATTTTTAAAGTAATCTAAATAGACATCCTTGTGGGAGAGCTGCAGCACGAGTTCTTCGGGCATGCCGTATTGTTTTCGGTCGAAGGAAAGAAGGTCTGCTTCCAACTGGTTGAAACAGTCGTCGTTCGTGTGGATAAACAGTCGATTTTTGGCACGGGTTATTCCCACGTAGTACTGACGCATCAGACGGGCGTTTTTTGCATAATTGTTGGAGAGGAGCATATACACGTCGTCAAATTCTTTGCCTTTGGCTTTGTGAATGGTCGATACCACCACATCGGTTCCTGACAGGTCGCAGAAATCTTCCACTCGCGATTCAAACAAAAATTCTTTGAAGTCGCCGAAATATTTTGTCTTGTTGGTTTGTTCAAACAGGCTCAGACAACGCTCCACATAGGTCAGACTTTGACTTCTGTCGTAGGTGGAAAAGGTTGTTTGCTTTGCTTGCTCCCACAGTTCTTCCGCAATCAATGGTGTTTTTATGCGTTAAGAATGGAATGTTTTTATTTCGACAAAATGCGCGGCGTTGGCTATGAGTTCCA
>CAYPFZ010000144.1:0-2871 GCA_964410225.1 uncultured Paludibacter sp. | reverse complement strand
ATCACCCCTCGCGCCTGAGGCCGGGTCGACAGCCCGCCACCTCGGGCGCGATTTTGCGTGTGGCACTTTCGGTTTCGTTGCAAAAGACTACCTTTGCTTGGCCGAACGAACCCTGCCCGACAGTCCCCATGACCCTCTGTAACCCGGAACCTTTTCTCCCCGATGACGATTGGCGGCAGCGCACGACCCTGTTGCTGGGCAGCCGCGTGGTGCAGCAGCTCGAAGGCAGCTCGGTGCTCGTTGTGGGATTGGGAGGCGTGGGAGGCATGGCCGCCGAGATGATTTGTCGCGCAGGAGTGGGACGCATGACCATAGCCGACTTCGACAGCGTGATTCCCTCGAATATCAACCGACAGACGGCCGCCCTGCATTCCACCGTAGGACGACGCAAAGCCGACGTGCTGGCCGAGCGACTGCTCGACATCAACCCCCGCCTGCAATTGGAAGTGTTACGCACGATGATAGACGGAGAAAATGTCGACGAACTGTTGTCGCGGGGTTATGGATGCGTGGCCGATGCCATTGACACCATTGCGCCCAAGGTGTACCTGCTGAAGGCTTGTTTGGAGCGCGGCATCCCCGTAATATCGTCTATGGGGGCGGGCGGGAAGACTGATCCCACGTGTGTGCGCATAGCCGACATTGCCCACACCGAACAATGTCCCTTGGCTCGCACGGTGCGTCAACGCCTGCGCAGGATGGGCATACACCGGGGAGTGACTACGGTTTTCTCCACAGAGCCGACACGCAGGGAAGCCGTGATAGCTGCCAAGGAGCGTTACAAAAAGTCGACAGCGGGCACTGTTTCCTATCTTCCCGCCTTGTTCGGCTGTTTCCTCGCGGCAGAAGTCATCAAAAGACTCACCGAGGCAACGAAGGTAGCGGAAGAAGTCGGCGTGTAATTAAGGAGGAAAGACGCCCGGCAAGGCGGTATTTCGTCTGCCGGAAGAAAAAATACGTATACCAGGCACGCGCCCCGTGGTCTGTCTCCGACGGACAAAATGGGGAAGCAAAGGGGCATTCATTCATGATAGAAGCAACAGACATTTACAAACGTTTCGGGCAAGTGGAAGTGCTGCGTGGGGTCAGCCTGTCGGTGAGCAAGGGAGAAATCGTGGCCATCGTCGGGCCAAGCGGTGCAGGCAAGACGACCTTGCTGCAGATTGTCGGCACGCTCGACCGTCCCGACAAGGGGCGCGTGAGGCTCGGCGGACGCGACCTGAGCCTCCTTCCCGACCGCGAATTGGCCGCCGTGCGCAACAAAGAGATCGGCTTCGTCTTTCAGTTTCACCAGTTGCTGCCCGAATTTACCGCGTTGGAGAACGTGATGATTCCCGCCCTTATTGCCCGCCGGGACCTGTCTTCTTCCAAGCAAAAGGCGTGCCGTCTGCTGGAGTACCTGCAGCTGGATCACCGCAGCAACCACAAGCCCTCGCAGCTGTCGGGTGGCGAGAAGCAGCGGGTGGCCGTGGCGCGTGCCTTGGTGAACGAACCTTCTGTCATCCTGGCCGACGAGCCTTCGGGAAGCCTCGACAGCCGCAACCGCGACGAGCTCCACCGGCTGTTGCTCGACGTGCGCAAGCAATTCGACGTGTCCATGGTCATCGTCACTCACGACAAGGCCTTGGCTCTGCTTTCCGACCGCGTGCTCGAAATGCGCGACGGTCAAATCATCTCGTAGCTTTCCCCTTAAAAAGCATCAGGACATGCGCGACTTGTAGTCGTCGTAGCCGAACTCGCGCAACAGTCGGAAGCGACCGTCCTCCGTCCAAAGCCCGATGGAGGGATGCGTCACGCCATTGAAAAGGATTGTTTTCACTGTGGTATAATGCAGCATGTCTTCAAACACGATGCGGTCGCCGGGCTGCAATTGGCGGTCGAACGACCACGGTCCGCAGTAGTCTCCCGCCAAGCAACTGTTTCCTCCCATGCGGTAGGTGAATTTTCCTTCCGCCTCATCGACTGCCCCCACGATCGACGGTTTGTAAGGCATCTCCAAGCAATCGGGCATGTGGCAGGCAAACGACACGTCGAGCATGGCCGTGCGCACACCTCCATTTTCCACCACATCCTGCACGGTGGATACCAGCACGCCCGCCTGCCAGGCAAAAGCACTCCCCGGCTCCAAAATCAAACTCAGATGAGGATAGCGGGCTTTGAAGCCACGCAGCAGACGCACCAAATGACCCGTGTCATACCCCTCTCGCGTCATGAGATGTCCTCCACCCAAATTCAACCAGCGTATCTGTCGGAAAAATCGTCCGAACTTATCCTCCAAGGCCTCCAAAAGCCGCTCCAGGTCGTATGACGACGATTCGCACAAAGCATGGCAATGCAGTCCCTCCACCCCCGACGGCAAACTGTCGCCCAACACATCGGCCACCACACCCAATCTCGAACCGGGCACAGACGGGTTGTAAAGGTCGGTTTTCACCACTTGGCATTCCGGATTGACGCGCAGCCCGCACGAGATGCCTCGCCGAACTGTCTGAGGGTAAAAACGTTCGAACTGCCGCAGGGAGTTGAACGTAATGTGGCTGCTACACTCCATGATGGCGGGAAATTCGCGCTCGGTGTACACCGGTGCATACGTATGGGCGGGCATCCCCATTTCCTCAAGGGCAAGGCGGGCTTCACACAACGAGCTGGCCGTCGAGCAGGTAATGTATTCACGCACGATGGGGAACACCTTCCACAAGGCAAACGCTTTAAAAGCCAAAATAATGTCGACCTCAGCCCGTTCCTTTACCGAACGGATGAGCCTCAAGTTGCGTCGGAACGCCGCCTCGTCAAGCACGTAACACGGCGAGGGTATCTTACTGTAGTCCATCATGCCGGCAAAGGTAGCGAAAGGCCGACGCAGGGGCAAAT
>CAYPFZ010000143.1:0-2906 GCA_964410225.1 uncultured Paludibacter sp. | reverse complement strand
TTTGTCGGGTGGGGTTGCCGTGCGTCGGCCGTGCGTCGGCTCGGGAGTGCGTGATGTGAAGGATGCAGGTTGCACGGTCGTAAAAGGCGAGCCTTGTCTGTGTGAGGTGAAAGGCGACGAGATGGATGAACATTTTAACCGCTTGTTAGACGATTACTTGCAAAAGAAGCAGGCTCTGCAGGAGTCTGAAGAGTCTTTGTGGCGGTACGTAGCTCGGCATCAGACTTCGGCGGAGTCGTTGCGTGCGTTGCAAGCCGGTGCGGTTTCGCCCAGTCCGAAGCAGCGGAGGCGAAGGCGGCGTGGCAGGCGGCGTGTCGGGTTGATGGTTGCTTGTGTGTCGGCGGGCGTTGTTGTGGTGGTTTTGTCGCTTGTCCTTTTGTTCGTCTTTCCGGTGCGCGGGAAGGTGTACGGGCGCATCGACGGAGTGGAGACAAGCTGTCCGGAGGAGGTGGCGCAATATGTGTCTGCCCGTTTCCGTCAGACCGGCTGGCTGCTTGCCGGTCGCTTCAACCCGCTTGACAAGTTGCAAAAGTTGTCCGAATACAGCCATGCGAGCGTCGGGGCAATAGAACAAGTGAGAGGAATTATCAACCACACATGCAGTTATATACCTTTAAAAATTGCGCAAGATGAAAACAAGATGGATTCTGTCGGTCTGCCTTTGCCTGATGACGACGGCAGCACACACGCAAACCCTTGATGATCTTTTTAGAAAATACAGCGATGACAGGCGTTTTGAATACGTCTCCATCGGGAAAGGTATGTTGAGCATTGCCGGGTTTTTCGGGGCAGCCGACGAACAGACAAAAGCAATTTTTGACAAGATAAACCAGATCAAGATACTCGCGCTGACCGATGGCTTTGACGATACTTTGCAGAGAGAAGTGCTTGATGAGGTGAAAGATGTCACCCAAGAGCAGTTTGAAACCTTGGTCGAAGTGCGTGACGGCAGCGAGCGGGTGTTTATCTACCGGCGCACTTCCCAAAAAGATATTGACGACTTGTTGCTGGTGACGCAAGACGAGTCGGAAGTCGTTTTGATATGGGTTCTCGGCAGGCTATCCGTCGAAGAGCTGATGGAGATGGTCAAGTGACCTGTTTGCTTGCGAGGGTACTTGACAACTTTTCGGCAAACAAGCTCAGGAATTCGTACAAGTGATTAATTGTAACGCATTTGGCCGCCGTACGTAGTGTGCGGCGGTCATTGTTTCAATATCTCGCAAAGCCATTGGTAGCACCGCTGCGTGGAGGCAATGCTCAGTCGCTCTTCCGGCGAATGCACGCCTTTCATGGCAGGCCCGATGGAGATCATGTCCAAGGCAGGATTTTTTTCAAGGAAAAGTCCGCATTCCAATCCTGCATGTATGGCACGCACCTTTGGTTTTGCGTCGAAAAGCCGTTCGTAGCTCTCCATGGCCGTGTTCAGTATGGCAGAATGCAAGTTGGGTTTCCATCCCGGATAGCCTTCGCCGTGTGACACTTCTGCTTCGGCAAGGGCGAACAGAGCCTCCACGCGCCGGGCGATGTCGTGTTTGGCCGATTCCACCGAGCTGCGCTGGCTGGTGCAGATTTCAATCACATTGCCTTCTTTCATTTTCACAGAAGCGAGATTGGTCGACGTTTCCACTAATCCGGGCATGTCTTGGCTCATGGTTGTCACTCCGTTGGGGCAGGCGTAAAGCGCATTCACCAAGCGGTCGCCGGTGGCCTTGTCTATGACGTTCGGCGGTGTTTCGCGTGCCTCCAAGTTCAAGCGCAGGGAGGGTTCGGTTGTTTGGAATTCTGTTTTTACGTGACTGGCAAACAAGTCGAACAAGGCATTCGCCCGCTCTTTGTCGACAGAAGGGATGCAGCCTGTGGCTTCGGCTTCGCGAGGGATGGCATTACGCAGGTTACCTCCGTTGATATGTGACAAACGCAGGTCGGTCTCTTTTTTGAGCTGCCAGAGGTAGCGTGCGAGCAATTTGTTGGCATTGGCAAGTCCTTTGTCGATGTCGTCACCCGAGTGGCCGCCTTTTAATCCACTCACCGATATTTTAAACGTGAAATAGTCGGAGGGGACAGCTTCTGTCTGAAAGGACATGCGGGCTACCGTGTCGATGCCCCCCGCACATCCGATGAATATTTCCCCGTCGTCTTCAGAATCGAGATTGATGAGCGTGCGCGCGGAGAGGAAGCCGGGGCCGACGGCATTGGCACCTGTAAGTCCGGTTTCTTCATCCACGGTGAACAGACACTCCAAGGGAGGGTGGGGCGTGTCGTCAGAATCGAGCAAAGCCAACATCATGGCCATGCCAATACCATTATCGGCTCCCAAGGTGGTGCCTTTGGCCTTTACCCAGTCACCGTCTATATAATATTGTATGGGGTCGTTGTCAAAATCGAAATCCACGCAGGCGTCTTTTTCACACACCATATCCATGTGGGCTTGCAGAATAACGGCGGTACGATGTTCCATACCTTTGGTGGCAGGCTTGCGAATAAGCACGTTGCCCGCCTTGTCTGTCAGCGTTTCCAAATGGTGTTGTCTACCGAACGTTTCCAAAAAGGCTCTGATGCGGCTTTCTTTTTTTGACGGGCGTGGGATTTGGGTTATCTCGTGAAAATAACGCCATACGGCTTGTGGCTTCAATGTTTGCATGGTTATGTGTGTGAATGTGGATATTTTCAGAGGGTTGGAGCAGAAAAACGGCTGTGAAAAGCGGTTGACGAGATTTCCGTAAGGCGTTCGTCTTCGCATCTGATGATGCGTCCGGGATATTTGTCGAGCCAGCCGAGGTTGTGGGTGGCCATGATGACGGTAGTGCCCGACCGGCTTATCTGATGAAGCAGGCTGACCAATCCGTTGGCTGTTTCGGGGTCGAGGTTGCCGGTGGGTTCATCGGCGAGGATGATTTCGGGCGAGT
>CAYPFZ010000142.1:0-2932 GCA_964410225.1 uncultured Paludibacter sp. | reverse complement strand
ATAAAGCGGGTTGCCCTGCTCGTCCTTCGGCACACGCTCCAAAGCACTACCCGCAGCCTGCGCCTCTTCTTGCGCTTCATTGACAGTTGCATTTTCCGCAACAGTCGGCGTTGCTTCCGTCGCCTGCCCTTCCACAGCAGCACCCGCACCACCCGTTGGCGGCTGCTCGTTCGGGTCGTTCGGGTCGTCAGGCTTCCTCTCGGCAATTGCATTCCCCGCATTGTCCGCACCGGGCGCAGCTTCCCCCGCCGATTGCTGCTCGCCCGAAGGCTTGACGACAGGCTTACCGTTGTGTTCTATAATCATTTCGTCGAGCTGCTCACGGCTCAAATACGCCACGTATTTATTCCCTTCTATTGGAATATCCACGTCGACAGCATACATGCCGTCCTCCTTGTACACCTCCGCAATCTGACCGTGTATTATCCTGCCGTCCTCGGTTCGCAGCGTCACACTGTCATTAATCTCATATTCGGGTCGCCACGCTTCCCGCTCCGCTTCCGCTTTGGCCGCCGCTTCCCGCTCCTTGCGCTTGCGCTCGTACTCTTCCGCACGCGCGAGATTCCGGGCATCCACCTGCTCCTGAATGGTCGACTTCTGCATCGTGAATACACTCTTGCCGTCCGTCACGTTCACCGTGCCGTCGCCGTTGTCCGTCACGCCCTGCTCGTTGGCCACAACACGTATCTGTACCTGTTGGCCGTCTGCACCGGTAATGGTAAAGGTCGCACCCTCATGAAACGACACAACACCGTCAATTGCATTTGCGTACATTCCCGAAAAACGCTCGCGTATTTCTTGGGCGTTCCTTTCCTTCATCTGCGTGGGGTCTTGCGACTCGTCGAGAGAGAGGAGCTCTTCGGGTGAAATCTGCTCTTTCTCGCCCGTCCTGTCGTCGACTACCACCACGCTCTTGTCCGACTCCGAAAGGTTTACACCCGTGCCGTCGTCGTAGGTCGTCACACGCCCGCGAATCACGTAAACCTTGCGGCCGTCCTTCTTCATGGTCGCACCTTGCACCGTGCCCGTGGTTTTGTTCGTGCGCGCGTCTATCGCCGCGTTGTTGCGCTCGACTTGTATATCGATTTTGTCGCGCATGCTCTGCATCATGCCGTCGTAAACCATCTTGGCATTGATGTAGTCGCGCACCGCGTTCAATTCTTCTTCATTCCACGCGCCGCTCTCTTTCATCATGCGCAGCACATCGACGGGGTTTTCTCCGTCAAACTGCGACATAAACGCCGCGTCGTGACGTTCCGACAGCTGCCGGTGGAGGAGGCGGTAACGGTTCTTCGCGTCGGTCATCGCCTGCTCGTCGGTAATGTTGTACCCGCTGAGGTAGTTCAAATTGGCCTGCTTGGCGTCGTCGTCAAACGCACCCGAGCGGGCAGCGGAAAATATGCCGATGTTATAGCCGCGCACGCTAAGGGTATTCACCATGTACCCGTTTATTGCCTTTTTCTGGTCGAGAGTGAGTTGCTTGTCGTTTATGATTGCATCCCATAGCGCGTCCAAATCTTCATTGGTCGTATTGTCGATGGTTTCTTTGAGCACTTCCCAATAGTTCGCACCCAGCAGCTCCGAAGACCTCGCGCCGTATTTGTTCTGCTGATGTTTGTAATAGGCGTATGGTATTGCCGTCTTTGCGCCTGCGTATGAGTATCTCAAGGCACTCATCGACCCTATGGACAACGCCATGCCGCCTATCGTGTCGCGGTAAAATTCCCGCGTCTTAAACAGATTGGTACGTGTGCCGTCGGGGTTCTGTATGTATGCGTCGTCAAGGTTAAGCAGGGTGCGCATCGCCTGACCCCAAAACTCTTCTCCTATCTCTTCGGCAAGGCCGCTGATACCGAACTTTTCCATCACCTTGCGGGTGGTCTCCAGCGTTCGCCCTAACTCGTTCGCGTCGAGCCGCAAGAGTATATTGCCGAGCCGTTTCAGCCCTATGACATTGGAAACCATGCCTATATTGCGGGGCGAAAGAAGGCTGCCGACAAGCTCACCTGACCGCTCGGAGGCGTATTCGATGATGGCGTTTGCCTCACCCTGCCAAATGGCATTGCCCCACGACTTCTCATTCTCGTAGCGGTAGTTGCCGTTCTCGTCGACAACAACATCTCCCAATTTTCGGTCGATAATGTCCGCCGCTGTCCTGCCTGCCTGCAGCGTGTTGACCACCAAAGGACCACGTATAAAAAGGTTGTCGGCAGTAGCCCCGACGGTCTTTATCGCCCAGTTCCCGGCAGCCTGACCGAAACCGCGCGCGCCGTACTCTTGGGTAAACTTCACAACTCCCTTTTCTGCTATCTCTTCGATAACCTCTTTGCCGACGGCTTTCGTCGCGCCCTTCGCCGCCAAATTGGTAAACAGGTTTGCACCTTTGAACAACTTACCGCCCGCCCACATGTCGGCCATGAACATGATGGAGTGACCGTTCATTTCCCCCATTTGATACCACCAGGTATCCTGAAACAGCGTTTCCGCTACCGCGCGACTGTTCTCGGCTTCGAACATGCTTTTGTAGGCCTCCAACTCGGCCTCCGTGTAGTTCCCTTTCTCGATGGCATCGCTGGCGGCCAACTTGGTCAGCTGTGCCCTTAAATTATTGAGCGTTACTCTGTCTGCTATCTCATGCCCTAATACGTCCAGCGTCCCCTTTCCAAATCCCACGCTCTCGCCTCCCTCTCGTCTTACCGTCCTTTCGATTCTATCGGCTCGGTTCTTTGTGTCGGCAATGGCCGCATCCAACGCGCGGTATTCCATGTCCGCATTCTGTTCAAAAAATATGTCTGAACCGGGCGTTGACATTCGATTGTTGGAAGCAACTTGCGACATCGAGATAATCGCCTTCCCCAACCATCCCGCTTTTTCCAAGAATTTTCGGCATTCAACGTCTATTTTTTGCATCATTGAACCCGAAAACAAAAAG
>CAYPFZ010000141.1:0-3075 GCA_964410225.1 uncultured Paludibacter sp. | reverse complement strand
CGGTAATCAGCACGCTGCTGTTGAAGCGTTCTCCTCCGTGCACCACGCGATGCCCCACGGCGTTGATTTCGTCTAACGACTTCACCGCACCGTATTGTTCGCTGGTCAGCACGCCGAGTATGTATTCTATCGCTACTTGGTGTTCGAGTATCTCTCCTTCAAGAATCACTTTCTTCCCGTCCGTACACGTGTGTTTCAGGAAAGAGCCTTTCATGCCGATTTTCTCCACGCCGCCCG
Source organism: uncultured Paludibacter sp. (assembly GCA_964410225.1). Lineage (GTDB taxonomy): Bacteria > Bacteroidota > Bacteroidia > Bacteroidales > Paludibacteraceae > QVMH01. Next base: position 2,838 of record CAYPFZ010000141.1, on the reverse strand, counting down.
AACCGATCGTTTTCCGCGTGTCCATGTCGAACAGCTTGTATTTCACTGAAGAGCTACCGCAATTCAGAACCAATATTTTCATAGTCGCGCTTCCTCCTTATAAATTTGCTTTGATGATGTTTCCGTTGCCGTCATACACATAGAATCCCCTTCCGCGGCTTACCCCGAAATGTTTCGCCCGCATGAGGCGTAACAACACGGGCGAAGGTTTGTACTTCAAAAAGCCGTATTCTGCATACAAGTTATTCAGCAAACTGACGATTTTCTCTATCCCCATGCGGTCGGCGACGCGGAAGACTCCCAAGCGGTGTCCGAAGCCGGCTGTCAGCACGCGGTCAATGTCTACCACAGTCGAGATGCCCTCCATCAGCATGGAGCAAGCCTCGTTCAACTGTATGAGGAAAAGGCGCAGACTGACCAAACCTGCCGATTCGGCCACTTGCACATACTGATGATTAATCAGCTTGGCAAAGTGACATACCTTGTCATACGTCTCATCGGAGGTGTAGAGACAGCGGACGATTTCGATGATCTCTGCGCCCGGCACGTTGGAGTTGAAATGAAGCCCTATGCAACGCTCCCTGTTTTCCAACTCGGAGGCCAAGTCTGTCACCACCACGGTCGATATGTTCGACGCGATTATCGCAGTGGGTTCCAGCACCCGTTCTAACCTCCGAAAAACCTCTTTGCGAGACTCCACCTCGCGCACACCTGTTTGGTTGTAGCGCACGGCTTCGATAGCAAAGTCGCAGCCTTCAAGGTCGTTAAAGTCGAGTGTGCCTCGAATGCGCCCCATCACTGCGCGCTTTTCACTTTGGGTCAACCCCCAATTGTCAATGCGGACTTTGAGCTTTTGTTCGATGCGCTCGAACGCATTTTTTATCCGTTCTTCTGACGGCTCAAGGAATATCACCTCGATGCCGTTGAGTGCAGCGGTGGTTGCTATCACGCTGCCTTCTTTACCTGCACCCACGATGCCGATTTTGGAAAACAGCGTCCGCTTCCGGTTTCGTTTGCTCAGTCCAAACCGTTCTATCGGTTCTATTATCGGTTCAGCCATATTTTCGTTGTCTTTCTGTCATACAAAAGGATCTCGGGGGAAAATCCCGCTTTCTCCGTCTTGCTTTTTGTTTGAATTTTCAGGTGTTTTTACACGATGGCCTGCGTGGCCGTGATGGTAATCATCCGAATGATGTCGTCAACCGAGCAGCCCCTCGATAAATCGTTGATGGGGGCGGCAATGCCTTGCAAGATGGGGCCCACGGCTTGTGAGCCGGAAAAACGTTCCACCATCTTATAGCCTATATTACCTGCTTGCAAATCAGGAAATATCAATACATTGGCGGCTCCTGCTATGGTGCTTCCCGGGGCTTTGCTCTTCCCGACGGAGGGCACGAGAGCGGCATCGGCCTGCAATTCACCATCGATTTGCAGGTCGGGAGCCATTTCCTTGGCCAAGCGAGTGGCTTCCGTCACCTTGTCCACCAGTTCGTGTTTCGCGCTGCCTTTGGTCGAAAAACTCAACATAGCAATTTTGGGCTCGAAGCCGGCCACCGTGCGTACTGTCTGCCCGGTGCAAACGGCAATTTGCGCCAGCTCTTCGGCGGTGGGGTTGGGGTTGACGGCTACGTCGGCGAAGACAAGCACACCGTCGTGCCCGTAATGGGGCGTGGGGGTGAACATCAGCATCGCGCCCGACACCACTTTTATGCCCGGACGGGTTTTGACAATCTGAAAAGCCGGACGAAGCACGTTGCTCGTCGTGTTTTGCGCGCCGGCCAGCTCGCCGTCGGCATCACCGCTCTTTATCATCAAGCAAGCCAAATACAACGGGTCTCGAGACATCTTGTCGGCCTCTTCCATTGTCATCCCCTTGTTCTTGCGCAGCTCATACAACAAATGAGCATAATCTGACATCTTGGGGTCGCTCGCCGGATCTATTATCGTGGCTTCCGAGATGTGTTCCAATTGGTTGTCTTTTGCCAATGCACGTATTTCTGCCTCGTTGCCCAACAAAATCAACCGGGCGGCCTTTTCTTTCAGAATGACATCGGCAGCCTTCAGTGTCCGCATTTCCGTGCCTTCCGGCAACACAATCCGTTTAGGGTTGGCCTTGGCACGCTCCATAATTTTTTCCAATAAATCCATCTTGTTACCTATTATAGTATGTATACATTTGATTTTCTTTCCGCACACTGCTATTTTGTGTGAGCAGTCTTGACCTTATTCGCCCGAGCGGCGAATGTCCGATAGGGACAAAGATACGCAAATTTCGCCATGTTGCAAAATTTTATAACCTCTCCACGTTCACAAAAGACAAGGCAAGGAGACTGTCTCCGCGCTGCCCTATTGGCTTTGTCGAAAAGAAATCGCCATAAAATTCTCATAGTTAGCTTTATATTGCTTTTTGAATCGAGCGAAACGTGGAGAAGAAGGTGCGTTTTCTTGCCTTAGTTTCCCCCTTCCGCTGCGTACTTTGGTAAATTTTGCCGGGTTAGTATCCGCCGCGCGCTGCGTTAGTACGCAGCAAAAATTGCGTAGTAACGCGCCGGAAGGGGGAGAACAAGAGGTGAGAGAAAGTTATAAAGTCTGTCATGCAGAGGTCTCGGTTTGCTTAAAAACAGACGAGGCTGCAACACTTTAATAAAGGTTGCAGCCTCGTCTTACGGGTTATCAAAATTACTTATTCATTTTCCACCGCAGCCTGCGCCGCTGCCAATCGCGCTATGGGTACGCGGAAGGGCGAACAGCTGGCATAATCCAACCCCACACGATGGCAGAACTTAACCGACGAGGGTTCGCCTCCGTGTTCGCCGCAAATGCCACACTTGAGGTCGG
>CAYPFZ010000140.1:0-3096 GCA_964410225.1 uncultured Paludibacter sp. | reverse complement strand
CATTTCTAAGTAACTTACTGATATATAGATCATTCCGTGCGGGGGGGGGGGGTAACAACCTTTTGCGAATGCTAAACCATTCGCCTCGGCAATGTTTAACACTACAGAGGAAAGGCAAGGAAAAAAATGTACAACGAAGTTTCCCCCTTTGAACAGGCGGGAAAGCATGCTTCTCGCATGTGATTTTGCTCCCATTGTCAATATTCTCGTATCTGTTTAACGAGTTGGCTTACCGTCCAAATTCGCCGCAAAGGTACAAAAGAAAATTTGTATACGAAACAAATCGGAAAAGAAAATTATTAACTCGTTGATTTCATTGAAAATTGAGGCTTCTGCAAAACGGATTTTATTGACTTCTCTCAACTTTTGTTCCCCCTTCCGGCGGGTGCTTTGGTAAATTTTGCTGCGTACTAACCCGGCAAAAACTCCCTAAGCACGCAGCAAAAGAGTGTGTTGCATAGTATGTAAAGACTTTAGAATCAGCGGGGTGACGGCGATGCAGACATCGACGGCTGCCAAGTCAGTGGAGAAACTCCGTGAAGGCGTGACCGTGAATGAAAGTAGAAAATGCAACTCAAAGAAGGTAGAAAAAACAACCGGTCGGAACGTTCCAACCGGTTGCCAAATCAAACAACTTGCTTTTGTGTTGTGTCGTGGATGTTTTTTCGGAGAGGAATGTGCGTCATTCAAATTTCGGTTTCATGCCAAGGTGGTACATGACGAACGCCCAGCGGTCGGTGTGCGCATCGATGATTTTGCTCATGGGTCTCCCCGCCCCGTGTCCGGCGTTGGAGTCGATGCGGATGAGCGTTGGGTTCGGACCGTCGTTCACTTCTTGCAGGGTGGCGGCAAACTTGAACGAGTGGGCGGGCACTACGCGGTCGTCGTGGTCGGCAGTCATGATCAGCGTGGGCGGGTAGTTCATGCCCCGGAACAGGTTGTGCAGGGGCGAGTAGGCCTTGAGGTATTCAAACATTTCGCGGCTCTCGTCGCTGGTTCCGTAGTCGGTAGCCCATGCCCAGCCGATGGTAAAGTGATGGTAGCGCAGCATGTCGAGCACTCCCACTTCGGGCACTGCCACTCCGTAGAGGTCAGGGCGTTGCGTCATGCAAGCACCTACGAGCAGCCCGCCGTTGGAGCCGCCGTTGATGGCTATTTTTGAGGGTGATGTCCACTTTTCGGCAATAAGATATTCGGCGGCGGCGATAAAGTCGTCAAACACGTTTTGTTTTTCCATCTTCGTGCCGGCCTTATGCCACTCTTCGCCATATTCTCCCCCTCCGCGCAGGTTGGCTGTGGCGTAGATGCCGCCGTTTTCGAGGAAGGGGATGCGGTTGATGTTGAAGGAGGGGTTGAGACTGATATTAAATCCGCCGTAGCCGTAGAGCATCACGGGGTTGTTGCCGTCGCGCGTCACACCTTTCTTGTAGACGAGAAACATGGGGATGCGTGTGCCGTCTTTGCCGGTGTAGAACACTTGTTCGGACACGTAGTCTTCGGGGTTGAAGTCTGTTTCCGGACGGCGGAACAGTTCTGACTTGTTGGCATCGCTGTCGAAACGATAGATGGTAGACGGGCAGGTGAAGGAGGTGAACGTGTAGAAGGCTTCCGGGTCATCGTCATTCCCTTCGAAGCCACTTATCGAGCCAATGCCGGGCAGTTCCACTTCGTAGAGGAGCTCGCCGTCAAGGGAAAAGGCGTAGGCACGATTGATTACGTCTTGCATGTAGGTGGCCAAGAATTTTCCGCCGATGAGGGATATAGATTCCAAGACGTGTTCCGTTTCGGGGATGACTTCCGTCCAGGCGGAGGGGGTGCGGTCGCGTCGGGTCATGTCAATTGCCATCAGGCGACCGTTGGGGGCTTCCCAATTTGTCCACACATACAGCTTCCTGTCGATATGTCCCAATACATAATAGTCATGGTCGAAACCCTCTGCGAGCGTTTCAAACGAGGGGTCGGCATAGGCAGGATTGCCCACAAGGAGGGAATTCCCCGAGGTAGACTCCGTCTCATACAAGTAGACGTAACGTTCGTCGTCGGTCACGCCCACAACATAGTTGCGTAGCGGGTGGTCGCTGTTCTCGTAAACCAAGCGATCAGCCGAGCGGTTGGTGAGCATGCTGTGGTAAAACACTTTTTGGTGTTCGTTCTTCACGGAAAGTTCACTCCCTGCTTCCGGAGCGTCATAGGCACAGTAGAAAAATCCGTCTTTGTACCAACTGATGCGTGAGAACTTTACCCATTCGATGTGATGGTTGGGCATGATCTGACGTGTGGCCAAGTCCATGACGAAAATTTCGTTCCAATCTGACCCGGAACGGCTGATGGAGTAGGCCATGTATTTTCCGTTTTTGGAAAACGAAATCGAAGCCAGTGCCACCGTGCCGTCGTCAGAGAGGGTGTTGGGGTCGAGCAACACCTGTGGTTCGGCCTGCAGGGAGTCTTGCACGTAAAGCACGCTCTGGGGCTGGAGACCGTCGTTTTTGAAGAAATAGTATTTTCCGTTGCGCTTGTAGGGCGAACCGTATTTCGAATAATCGTTCAGCTTTTCCAAACGTTGGCGCAGAGCTTCACGGAAGGGTATCTTCTCGAGATAGCCGAATGTGAGCTCGTTTTGCGCCTTGACCCACTGGGCCGTCTCCTCTGAGCGGTCGTCTTCCAACCAGCGGTAAGGGTCAAAAACTTCGACACCGAAATAAGTGTCAATCACTTGTTCTTTGTGCGCTGCAGGATAGGCAAGTCTCGGCTTCTCCTGACGGCATGAAATCATACAAACCACCATGATGAGGGCAAAAATAATTTTTCTCATAATTTCCATATCTTGAGTTGTTTATATTGTGTTCCGAAGGCAATGGATACGGCTCTTCTGCTGCGTAAGCACGCAGCAAAATTTTCGTTAGTACGCACGAGAGGAGGGGATGTTATGGTTGTTAGAGTTCCTGTAAAGGTCTCATTTTTACGTCGATTTTGTCGTGGAGTGTAGCCGTGTGGGAAATGTTGTTCCTGCCCGCTTCCGGTGTGGGGTCTTATTCTGTGGTTTGGGTGGCGTTCACTTCTTTCAAACCGAATTCTTTGGCTGCCACCTCAAGCATG
>CAYPFZ010000139.1:0-3197 GCA_964410225.1 uncultured Paludibacter sp. | reverse complement strand
TCTCATATTTTCTCTCTACCAAGAAAAGAAATTCCCTCATTACACAACTCGGCAATTTTCATTTTGCGGTTCGTAAGGAGGGACGAATAAGAAAGAGTCGTCACGGAAACAGCTCTTAAAAAGTGCCTGGCAGAGATGTTTATTTGAAATATTACCCACCCATCTTATGCTATGCTACCTTACTCCCGTCCATATTGTCAACATCGTTTCCTTCGGATGTTGTGTCTTCGTTCTTCGCTGAGCCAAAAATAAAAATACAAGGACGTTTTGCAGAGGTCTTATTCTATCTGACATTTCGACCTGCAACAGAAGATACGGTAAAAAAACGACAAAGGGGAGCGTCATTCAGACACCCCCCTTGCGTAGCGGGAACGAGAATTGAACTCGTGACCTCCGGGTTATGAATCCGACGCTCTAACCTACTGAGCTATCCCGCCGTTCCCTTAAGGCGGGGCAAAGGTAAGAAAATTTCAGAACATGACAAAACCTTCCCTGTGACAAAAGCGAAAAGAAAAATCCCCTGCTTGCAGAGCGAGCGGGGGATTTTGAGTAGCAGGTATACCGGCTAAATTGCTATTTCACCACTTTCGCTTCCAAGTTTTTATTGCGGATGGAAACATAGATACGGGCGTCAGCGTGAGCATATTCGGTTTTGACGTAGCCCATGCCTATTCCCGTCTTCGTGCCGGGCAACATGCTGCCGGAAGTGACGTATCCGATCTGGTTGCCTGCTTCGTCGGTTATCTGGTATCCGTGGCGGGGGATGGCGCGTTCCACCATATCGAACCGTACCAACTTGCGCGCCACGCCTTCTTTCTTCTGGCGTTCAAGCAGTGCCCTGTCAATAAAGTCCTTCCCATCTGCAAATTTCGTAATCCATCCCAGACCCGCTTCGATGGGCGAGGTGGTGTCGTCGATGTCGTTCCCGTAAAGACAATATCCCTTTTCCATTCGCAGCGTGTCGCGGGCACCGAGCCCGATGGGCTTCAGACCGAAATCCTTACCCACCTCGAAAAGTGCTTTCCAAATGCGCTGCCCCTCTTCCGGACGGAAATAGAGCTCAAAACCACCTGCACCCGTGTAGCCTGTATTCGACAAGATAACCTCTTCAGCACCGGCGAAATTCCCTACTTGAAAACCATAATAAGGTATCGCTGCGAGATCCACTTCCGTGAGACGTTGCAACATTTCCGTAGCCTTCGGCCCCTGCACGGCCAATTGTGCCACGCGGTCGGAAGCATTTTCCAATTCCGCCCCTTCGGTGTTGTGCTCATTACACCACGCCCAATCTTTCTCCACGTTGGCGGCATTCACCACGAGCATGTATTTCTCTTCTTCATAACGATAAATCACCAAATCGTCGACAATGCCGCCTTGGCCGTTGGGCATGCAGGAATATTGCGCCTTGCCCACCGTAAGTTTCGACACGTCATTAGTAGTGATTTTCTGCAAAAAAGACAGGGCTTTGGGGCCTTTCACCCAAAACTCACCCATGTGTGATACATCGAACACGCCCACGCCCTGACGCACCGTGAGGTGTTCGTCGATGATACCGCTGTATTCTATCGGCATGTTGTATCCCGCAAATTCGTGCATTTTTGCACCAAAAGCAATGTGTAAGTCTGTGAATGGAGTTGTTTTCATATCTATGTTTTTTGAAATTGTATAGTCTGACGGATTACTGTTTCCCGACGTTTTCCACTATCTTAACCACCACTTCCATGGCTTTCTCCATGGAGGGGACAGGCAGATATTCGAAACGTCCGTGGAAATTGTGCCCTCCGGCGAATATGTTCGGACAGGGAAGGCCTTCGAACGACAGGCGTGCGCCGTCGGTTCCGCCCCTGATGGGTCTCACGCAAGGACGAACACCCACCTGCTCCATCGATGTTTTGGCCATTTCCACCACATGCATGACAGGTTCCACCTTCTCACGCATGTTGTAGTATTGGTCTTTCAGCTCTATGGTGGCAGTGCCCTGACCGTATTCCTCATTGATTTTATCTACCAAGTGTTGCATTTCCTTCTTTCTGCTTTCGAAGCAGACACGGTCATGGTCGCGGATAATGTAGCTCATGGTCGACTCTTCCACCGTGCCTTGCATCCCCACCAAGTGGTAGAAACCTTCGTAGCCCTCGGTGTGTTCCGGCGTTTCGTGGCCGGGCAACATGTCGGCAAACCGGCAGGCTATACGCATGGAGTTTCTCATCTTGTCTTTGGCGTAACCGGGATGCACATTCACCCCCGTGAAAGTAATTTTGGCCGAAGCGGCATTGAAGTTTTCAAACTCCAATTCACCTATTTCGCTCCCGTCCATGGTGTAGGCCCAATCTGCGCCGAATTTCTTCACGTCGAAATGGTCGGCACCTCGTCCGATTTCCTCATCGGGAGTAAAGCCCACTCTCACTTTGCCGTGCTCGATTTCCGGGTGGGCGATGAGGTATTCCATGGCTGAAACAATTTCGGCAATGCCTGCCTTGTCGTCAGCTCCAAGCAGGGTCGTACCATCAGTGACAATAATATCCTGCCCTTCATATTGTTTTATCTCGGGATATTTTTCCACCTCAAGCACGATATTTTTCTCTTCATTCAGAAGGATGTCGCCACCGTCGTAGTTCCTGACAATGCGCGGTTTTATATCTTCGCCACTCATGTCGGGGCTGGTGTCCATGTGGGCAATGAAGCCCACCACGGGCGTCGGGCGATCGATGTTGGCGGCAAGAGTGGCCATCACGTAACCGTTATGGTCGACCTCTACTTCGGTCATGCCGATCTGTTTCAATTCTTCCACCAAATATTCTGCAAACTTCATCTGCCCCGGTGTGCTGGGGGTCGTCTTCGCGTTTTCGTCGGAAGTCGTCGGAAAACTGACGTACTTTAAAAACCTGTCTACTATGTTCATGCTCTTTTGGAATATAAGGGTTATCGGTTGGGCAAAAGTAATATTTTGCGTGCCAATATACCAATTTTTATGACCGGTTCGGAACAAAAAAAGATGGGGCGATACACTGCTGATTTTTCCTTGCATCACCCCCTTCTGCTGCGTACTTTCCCGTCGCGCGCTGCGTGCTTACGCAGCGGAGCCCTCTCTTCTGAGGCCTCAGAAAGGGGTTTTATACCGATTTTTTCGGGGTGGGTGCATAAAAAATCGCGCCCGAGGCGGCGGGTGTTGACCCGGCCTCAGGCGCGACGTGTGA
>CAYPFZ010000138.1:0-3209 GCA_964410225.1 uncultured Paludibacter sp. | reverse complement strand
CGCGGCAGCTTCCACAGCGAGGTGCCATTGCCCAGAAAAGCATCGGAGAGCAGGATGACCGGCGTCATGTGTTCCAACGCTATTTTGCCGGCCATATACGTATAATGGAAGCAGTCGGCCGGTGTGCTGGCGGCGATGACCACCACGGGGCTCTCGCCGTTACGCCCGTAGAGGGCTTGGAGCAGGTCGGTCTGTTCTGTCTTCGTGGGCATCCCCGTGGAGGGACCGCTGCGCATCACGTTGATGATGACCACGGGCAGCTCGGCCATGCAGGCCAAACCGATGGCTTCCGACTTTAGAGCCAAGCCGGGCCCCGACGTGTTGGTCGCAGCCAGGCATCCGGCAAACGAGGCTCCTATGGCCGTAGAAATACCCGCAATCTCGTCTTCAGCTTGCATCACCTTCACACCCAAGTTTTTGTGTTTTGATAGCTCGTGCATGATTTCAGAGGCGGGGGTAATGGGGTAACTGCCCAAAAAGAGCTGCAGACCGGCTTTCTCGGCAGCGGCAATCAGACCGTAGGCAACAGCCGTGTTGCCGGAAATGCTCGTATAACGACCGCTTTGGCTCTCGTGTGACTTGTCCACAATAAAACGGCTGACCATCAAATGGGAATTGTTCCCATAGCAGAAACCATCGGTCAGCACCTTCATGTTGTGTCGGAGAAGATCCGGCCTTTTCTTGAATTTCTTCTCAATAAAATGCAAAATCTGCTCCAAGGGATGACTGAAAAGCCAGCATATCAGACCCAGAGCAAACATGTTCTTGCTGCGAAGAATGGACTTGTTGTCCATCTCGGAGCCTTTGAGGCTCTCCTTGGTCATCCCCGTCAGGGGAACAGGAAGCAACTGTATGGTAGGACACAGATTCAATTCTTTAAACGGATTGTCGGTGACGAATCCTGCCTTCTTCAGATCAGACGGACCGAAAGAATCGGTGTCGTAAATGATGACACCCCTTTTTTTGACACTCTTGGCGTTGATCTTCAGAGCGGCCGGGTTCATGGCTACCAACACGTCGGCTTCATCGCCGGGGGTGTGAATATCTTCCGAACCCAAATGCACCTGGAAGCCGGAAACACCCTCCAGCGTACCTTGCGGGGCGCGAATCTCGGCAGGATAGTCCGGGAATGTGGAAATCTCATTCCCCATGGTGGCAGACACGTTCGAAAACATCGTGCCCACCAACTGCATCCCGTCGCCGGAATCACCTGAGAAGCGAACAACCACTTGCTCAAGCTCAGTCGTTTGTTGTCTGTCCATAAACGTAAGATTGTTAGTAGAAAGGATAAAATGAAGGACTCCTTTTCGGCTGGCGAAAATAGGTAAAACTTACTTTTTGTGCAACCAAAGGATTTTGTTTTATCGTTCGAAAATAAGCTCGGAAAACTTGGCAGAAACCCGGCTCGGGCGGCTGATTGCATTAAAACCCGGGCTTCCGGCGCGTACTAACGAAATTTTTGCCGGGTACTAACGTAGCGCGCGCTGCGCAGTTACGCGCTGCAAGTTGCGTACTAACCCGCCGGAAGAGGTCTTGCAAAGGGAAGAAAAACGCATTTTTTGAATCGATGAACCAATAGGCAAAAAACCGCGGAAGCCACGGCAAGAAGCTCTGTCAGAAATAGTATCACGCAAAAACATGCAAGGGTGGAACGCACGAGGAGCAACCCGAAGACTCAAGCCCGGAGTCGCCGCCCCGGAGCGGGGGAAACGGGGTGACAATTAAAACTCTGCGTTGTGAGGGGTGCGGGGAAAGGGAATGACATCACGAATGTTGGCCATGCCGGTGACAAACAGCAACAGGCGCTCGAAGCCCAAGCCGAAGCCCGAGTGGGGAGCCGTGCCGAAACGGCGCGTGTCTAAATACCACCAAATATCCTTGTCGGGAACGCCCGCCTCACGGGCGCGGTCACGGAGCTTGACATAGTCCTCTTCGCGCTGCGAGCCGCCAATGATTTCTCCTATTTTCGGGAAAAGCACGTCCATGGCGCGCACCGTCTTCCCGTCGTCGTTCTGTTTCATGTAAAACGACTTGATTTCCTTGGGGTAGTCCGTCAGAATAACCGGCCTTTTGAAATGTTGTTCGACCAAATACCGCTCGTGTTCGGATTGCAGGTCCAAACCCCACCTGACGGGATAGTCAAACTTCTTGCCGACAGCCACCGCTTCTTCCAATATGCGCACACCCTCGGTGTAGGTGAGGCGAACAAAGTCGTTCTCCGTCACTCCTTTCAAACGGTCGAGCAGCTCCGGGTCATACATTTGGCAGAGGAAACGGAGATCGTCGGCGCAGTGCTCCAACGCCCAGCGGATGCAAAACACGATGAAGTCTTGAGCCAACTGCATGTTGTCTTCTATCTCATAGAAAGCCACTTCGGGCTCCACCATCCAAAACTCGGCCAAATGGCGGGGCGTGTTCGAATTCTCGGCCCGAAAGGTGGGACCGAACGTGTAGATGGCTCCCAAGGCCAAAGCCGCCAACTCGCCCTCCAACTGGCCGGAAACCGTCAGGCTCGTCTGTCTGCCGAAAAAGTCTTTCGAATAGTCGACATTGCCCGCTTCGTCTTTGGGAGGATTTTTCAAATCGAGGGTGGTCACCTGAAACATCTGCCCTGCCCCCTCGCAGTCGGAGGCGGTAATGAGCGGGGTGTGTACATAGTAAAAGCCTCGTTGGTGGAAAAACGTGTGGATGGCCATCGCCATGTGGTGACGGATGCGAAACACCGCCCCGAAGGTGTTGGTGCGAGGACGAAGGTGGGCTATCTCACGCAAAAATTCCAGGGTATGACCCTTCTTCTGCAGCGGATAAACAGTCGGATCGGCCGTTCCGTAAAGCTCGATGTGCTCGGCTTGCACCTCCACCGCCTGACCCTGACCGGACGACTCCACCAAGTTGCCCACAACGCTCAAACACGACCCGGTGGTGATGAGTTTGAGAAAGTCGTCGTCAAACTTTGCGTGGTCAACCACTATCTGAATGTGGTGGATGGTCGAACCGTCGTTGAGGGCAATGAAGCTGACGCGCTTGTTACCCCGACGGGTGCGCACCCACCCTTTGACGTTCACGACAGCACCAAAGTCTGTCTGACTCAGCACACGGGCAATCGATGTCCTTTCCATAATTCCTCTGTTGACTGAACCAAGGATTTCGAGCCGCAAAGGTAGTGTTTTTTGATAAATCAAACGCCGGAAGAACAGAGAACCTGCTCC
>CAYPFZ010000137.1:0-3248 GCA_964410225.1 uncultured Paludibacter sp. | reverse complement strand
TTCCAACTTATAATCCATATCTTTGAGTTTTTAAGGTTTGTATTTGATTGTTGTTGCCTGCAAACGGGGCAAAAGAAATCGGATCATGATGTGCCAAATCGTGACACAGAATATCAAAAAGTAAAGTCACCTATCCTCTCGTGACCTTTTTCTGCATTTATCCCTTTCCGCGCGTCCTCGTACATGCCGACAGTCCCTAACTTAGCAAGGAAATCGGGCACTGCAAACATATACAATTTGCCTGTGTTTTCCAAATATTTTACCAAAAAAGTGCAAAGGTTTTTCTTCTTTTCCCCGAAAAAGGAAGGTTCAAGGGCTTCTTGCGCCTTCAGAAAAGGAAACGAAAACGCCATCCACCCATACAAAAAAGCCTCTTGAGGCCGCTCTACAGCCCTTCGACCTCCTTTCCACTGCGTGCTTTGGTAATTTTTGCTGCGTAAGTACGCAGCGCGTAGCGGAAAAGCACGCAGCAGAAGAGAGGTAAAAAAGGGGGTTCTTACCACACAAAAATAAAAAGCGCGGACGAATGGCAAGCAATCTGCTTGACTATCTGTCCGCGCTTCTTTTCTTACGCTTGAGGTATCGGGCAGGAGATTATTTTTCCCACTCCACGTTCATCATGCTACCCGTTGTCGCAAACCGGCGGTGCATGGCAAAGCAGTTTTTCAAATCCTGCGGGGTGTGCACGTTGCCCGCCAAGGTGAGATATTCACGCAGTGCGTCCTTATATTCGGGAGCCACGCAATTTTCGATTATCGTGTGAGCACGCTGCACGGGCGACTTACCACGCAAGTCGGCAACCCCGTGCTCGGTGATGAGCACCTTGACAGAATGTTCCGAGTGGTCAAAATGCGACACCATGGGGACGATGGAGCTGATAGTCCCTCCTTTGGCCGTGGAAGGTGCCGTGAAGATGGAAATGTAGGCATTGCGGGTGAAGTCGCCTGACCCTCCAAGGCCGTTAATCATCTTTTGACCGAGCGCGTGGGTGCTGTTCACGTTCCCGAAAATATCTGCCTCAAGAGCCGTGTTGATGGTGATAAGCCCCATGCGGCGAACAAGTTCGGGGTTGTTCGATATTTCCTGCGGCCTCAACACAATCTTATCGCGGAAGAAATCGAGGTCTGCGTAGATTTCTTCAAGCACTTCGTGTGACACGGTCAGCGAACAGCCACTGGCAAACTTGATACGACCGTGCCGCATCAGCCCGATTACCGAGTCCTGAATGACTTCAGTATACATTTCAAACGGCGGTATGTCAGTGTTTTCACCCAATGAGCCAAGCACAGCATTGGCAATGTTGCCCACGCCAGACTGTATGGGCAGGAAGCCGGCAGGAATACGCCCTGCCTTCAGCTCTTCGGAAAGGAAGTGAGCCACGTTTGTACCAATCTTGGCCGTCACCTCGTCAACGGGGCTGAATTTACCCACTTCGTCAGGCAAATTGGTCTCTACCACGCAGAGTATTTTCGACGGGTCTACCTTGACAACGGGCGAGCCAATGCGGTCAGACGGCTTATACACCGGTATCTCTTTGCGGTAGGGCGGGTCAAGCGGCTCGTAGATGTCGTGAAATCCGCGAAACTCCTTGGGATGGGCGTGATTCAACTCGACGATGATGTGATCGGCCAGTCGGGCTATGGTCGGCGAAATGCCTGTCCCTGATGTCAATACCAATTCGCCGTCGTCGGTAATGTCGCACACCTCGATGATGGCAAACTTAGGCTTTGGCATGAAACCGGCACGCAATTCCTGCGCCAATGTCGACAGGTGCATGTCGAAATAAGATGCCCGCCCCGAGTTGATCGAAGCACGCAAATCTCTATTCGATTGGTAAGGAGTACGGAACAACACTGCGTCAGCACGTGCCAACGCACCGTCGAGCGAGTCGCCGGTAGAAGCACCCGTATACATTCCTATCCTAAACTCTTTGCCCTCGGCATGAAACTCTTCCGCGCGTTTGGCAATGGCGACGGACACGGCTTTCGGCGAACCTGCCGGAGTAAAACCACTGAAGCCTACCATATCACCGTTGTTGATGTAAGAGGCGGCTTCTTCTGCACTGACAAATCTGAATTTTTTCTGTGTCATACTGTATGATGTATAAAAGCAGTATCAAACTCCGATAATCACAACTTCATGACGGAGAGAAACCGCGAGGCTGTCCTGCTTGCCGGATGCCGCGCTGGCGCACCGTCTCGTAAATCATTATGCCGGCAGCAACCGACACGTTCAGCGACCCTATTTTCCCCAAAAGGGGAATGGATGCCCACTCGGTGCACAAACGGAGGATTTCCGGCGACACTCCCTCGTCTTCCGAACCCATGACCAACGCCACCGGGTCGGTACAATCAATGTCGGTGTAAACAGAAGAGGCCTTCTCGGTCGCAGCCACTATCTTGACACCCGAATCGGACATAAGACGAAGGGCGTTTGTCAAACTTTCCTCACGACACACAGGCACAGAGAGCAACGCCCCCGCCGAAGTCTTCACAGCATCGGCATTGACCGGCGCACCTCCTTTCGACGCCACAACAATGGCATCCACCCCGGCACACTCACACGTGCGAGCTATCGCCCCGAAGTTGCGCACGTCAGTCACCCCGTCGAGCACCACCACAAAGGGACTCCGCCCGGCCTCGTAGATCAAGGGGATAAGGTCACCAATGCGCCGATAGGTCACCGGAGAAATAAAAGCGACAACCCCTTGATGGTTCTTCTGAGTGAGACGGTTGAGCTTCTCCACCGGCACTCTCTGAAGAGGTACGCCCGTACCCTTGACAACGGCGAGCAATTCGCGAGACAGCTCATTGGACATGTCGCGCCGAAACAATATCCTGTCAACATCCTTCCCCGCGTTCACGGCCTCAATCACCGCACGAACGCCGAATATCATCTCCCGCACAGAACGTTGTTTTGTCCTGTAAAACGCCATGTCGTACTACGTTCACTTTTTTCGGCACAAAAGTAGTCATTTATTCATTACACGAAACCTTTGTGAAACGTTTGTTCCTTGTTTTATTCTTCGGTCGATTCATCAACTGAATTCCGCGCCATGCCCCCCGCTTCACCATTCGCAAATCCATTTCTCTCACAGTATGTTAAACACAACAATCCCCTTTTGCTCCCGCATTGGAACTTATCTGTTTGCTCACCGGGTCTTTCTTGCTCACAAGCCACGCCAATTACGCCGTGTTCCCGATTTGTGCTGTATAACACAAACTATGGAGAATTATCTTAGCATCTTC
>CAYPFZ010000136.1:0-3255 GCA_964410225.1 uncultured Paludibacter sp. | reverse complement strand
GCCCCGGAGTTTTTTTGTTTTCTTTCATTCTTCCTGTGAGGGAATTTTCTAAAACGTTTCTATACAACATTTTACAAAGAACAGCAACGCCCCTTCTGCTGCGTAAGCACGCAGCGGAAGGGGTTTTGCTCACCTGTTTTTCGCAGCTGACAAACGCTACCGGCAGATGTAGAGGACGTGGTGCGGGAAGTTATCCTCCATCTGCGTTTTGAGATGTTTGGACAAATGGGTTAAAGGCGCGCGGGGGTCGGTGGAGGATAAAAAAAAGGCCCCGGCTTTCACAAGCGAGTGCCTTCATGAGGTAAAGAAAAACAAGAAATGTGTCTGTGTATAATTGGCAGCTATGGCTGCGGACGGTGTCTGCCTTCGTCTCTTCTGCGGTGAATGTCTTGTATCTCGTAGATCAGTTCCCGCTTGTGTGAATCTTCGGCACGGTAGTAGCGAAACAGTTTTTCGGCCGGGAGCACTTCTTTGAGGGCTTGGTGATAGGTTTGCAACAGCTTGACCCGCTCCACTTCGCTCTCGATATACTCTTCGTTTATTTTTTCGAAATCAAGTTTTTCTTCTTTTTCTCCCTGGCGTTCAGACCGGTACTTTTCGTGCAGCTTCCACACTCCTTCTTCGTGTTGCAGGTAGATTGGCTTCACGGCACTGCGTTCTTCTTCTGTCAGTCGAGCGGCCGCGCAGAGGTGTTCCCATTTCTTTTCGTGCATTTCTTCCGGGGTGGGAGGCATTCTCTTTTGAGCCGCAAGATTGAGCGACAGCAGTATGGCAAAAAGTCCTACATAACGTTTCATATTGTTTGATTTATTTGAGATTAGTCTGTTTGGGTTTCTGTCAGGTTGTCGTAATAAAAGTCGATGATGGTCATCTGGTCTACCTGCGAGAGGAGGTAGTATTCGTAGCGTTCCATCTTTACGTTTATCCGGTATTGGTAGATGGCATTGGCCACGGCAGCCATGAGGACGACTCCGGCGAACAGTGCTGCCAAGTAGAGCCACGGCTTCATCATCCGGCGAAGCGGGACGCGCCGTCGCTGCGTCTGGGCGACCATCCGGTTGGCAAAATCCTCAAAATAATGGTCGGGGACGGTGAAGGGCAGTTCTTTCCCTACGTCCTTTAGCGATATGCCCGGTTTGTTGCTCATTCTGTTTTCGTAGACTGTTTGTTTGTAAAATGGTTTAATGCTTACGGTGATTTTTTCAATCTTCCGTTTCGAGGAACTTCTCTATTTTCTTTACCGCATGGTGGTAAGAGGCTTTCAGAGCGCCGATTGAGGTGCCGAGAATGGCTTCCATCTCTTCATATTTCATATCTTCGAAGTATTTCATGTTAAATACGATTCGTTGTTTTTCCGGCAAGGTCAGCAAGGCACGTTGCAATTTCATTTGGACGTCGTTACCATCGATGTATCGGCCGGAATGGAGCGTTTCGAGCAGTGCATCCTCAACATCTTCCACGGCTTGTATATTGTGCAAACGTTTGTTAGCTAAAAATGTGAGCGTCTCGTTGGTGGCTATACGGTAGAGCCAGGTGGAAATTTGCGCTTCTCCACGGAATGACTCGAGCCCGTTCCAGGCTTTCATGAATGTATTTTGCAAGACGTCGTCGGTGTCGTCATGTGAAAGAAGCATTTTTCGGATGTGCCAATAAAGCCTCTCCTGGTACATGCGAACCAAGGTGGAAAAGGCTGAGGCACGTTTTTGGGGATTGTGCAGATGGCTCAGGAGTTCTTCGTCGTTGCGACTCATGTGCTTTATTTTTTCCAGAATGCAGGGGTGAAAATAAATAATACGGTGAAAAGTTCCAACCTTCCGATGAGCATGGCAAACGACATGACCCATTTGCAGAAGTCCGACAGCTGGGCAAAGCTGCCTCCTTCTCCGAAATGGCCAAAGGCGACACCTGCGTTGCCTATGCTGCTGATCATGCAGCCGGAGGCTTCCATGAAGTCAAGCCCCGCGAAGCTCAACACCAAGATACCCAACAAGGTGATGGCTCCGTAGAGCATCACGAAAGCGGTGGTTCGTTTTACCACCTCGTCACGCACCACATGGCCGTTGTAACGCACGGGGAAAACGGCATTGGGATGAGTCATGTGTTTGAACTCTGTGTAGCAGAACTTGCCTGTCAGCACGATGCGCGACACCTTGATGCCCCCTGCCGTCGACCCTGCCGACGCGCCGACGAGCATAAGCAACAGCAAGATGATCCGCGTAAACGGCGGCCAAACCATGTAATTGCACGACGAAAAACCCGTGGTGGACATGATGGAGCTACCCATGAACAGGCCGTGACGGAATAACTCTTCCAACGAGGCAAACGTAAGAGGCCCGGTGAAGTCGACATTGGCCACTCCGATGGCCACCACCGCAACCGCCAAGATGAACAAATAATAGCGCAGCTCCTCGTCGCGAAACACCCGCTTGCCTCGCACCTTGAACAGGAAGTAGTAAAGGCTGAAGTTCACCCCCGAAAAGACCATGAAAAATGTCGTGACATACTCGATGAGAGGAGATTGCCAGTGGGCTATGCTGGCCTGCTTCGTGGAAAATCCCCCGGTGGCGATGGTAGAAAACGATTGGCACAAGGCGTCGAACCACCCCATCCCCGCCAAACGGAGCAGGAAAGTCTCAGCGGCGGTCAGCACGACGTAGATGACGAACAGCCGTTTGGCCATCTCGCTTATCTTCGGGTGTATCTTATCTTTGGTCGGTCCTGTGGCCTCGGCAGAAAACAACTGGATATTGCTGATGCCAAACAGAGGAAACAAGGCCATGGAGATGCCGATGATGCCCAGCCCGCCCATCCAATGGGTCATGGCGCGCCAAAAGAGTAGCCCGTAAGGAAGAGCCTCCACCTCGGTGAGCACCGATGCCCCCGTGGTGGTAAACCCCGACATGGTTTCAAAAAACGCATCGGTGAAGCGGGGAATGTGGTCACTGCTCCAAAAAGGTAGCAGCCCCACCAGCGTAAACATCACCCACGCACCGGTGACAACGACCGCTCCTTCGCGCTTCCCAATGTGGAAGGAGGCATTGCGCCCCGCCCACATGCCCGCACCTCCCAGTATGCAAGCCGCACAAACGGCGGGAACAAACGTCAGGCAACCTTCTCCGTAGAGCATCCCCACACCCATCGATAGCAGCATGAACAGGCTTTCGACAAGCAGAAGCAGCCCCGAAGTCTTGAACAGGAATTTATAATTGAATGTTATACCCATGTTTATCGCTCGATTGAAATGCGACCTTGCAA
>CAYPFZ010000135.1:0-3261 GCA_964410225.1 uncultured Paludibacter sp. | reverse complement strand
GGTCTCTCAGTAACGTTTGGCTTGAGTTTTTAAAGAGAATCTACCGCTTGAAAGAGAGCTTGTTAGCCGCAAGTGTCGGGTGGCGTGGACTATTTCAGATCACACACGAAAGCCCCTTGCTCCCTCGTGGAGTGGAAGGGCACACCTTGCTCCCGGCAATGTTCCTTTAACTGCCGGAGATACCACGGGGTGATCGTGTGGTCGACAATGACCTGCTTGGGGCGGATGCAGTTGAACAAATCTTCCGTTCGCGGTTTCAGTCCGTTACCCAAAATCAGGTAGTCCACCTCCAACGGTCGGGTGGCGGTGTGGTAGTTGTAGAAGTCGGAGCCGGGTATCAACACCCTTCGGCCGCAAAAGCTAAGGCATACATCGCTGCCCGGGTCGCCGTCTGTTCCCACAACGACGGGCTGTCTCACCCTGTGACTGTTCCAATAAGCCCCGGCGGTTTTATGCAAATCGCCGAGGTCGCTCGTGTATGCGTAGTTGTTGTAGCCGGAGATGAAATTGACATGCGTATGGTGATAGGAAGCAAAGACGATGATTTTCCTGGCATGCGAACTATTCTGCAACACAGAAGTATGGGTGACAAACAGGCCAATGGCGCAGCATAACGCTCCCACAAGCACAGGGTATTTCCGTGAATGGACATAATAGAACGCCAAACAAAGACAAACGACAAACAAGATGCTTTGAATGCCGTTGAAAGCGATAACCGAGACCGACGCGGGAAGCTGCTGCACCCACGCTGCCGACCCATTGAGCAGGGTGAGCAAGAGGTTGAGAATCCACGCGACAGCTGTCGAAAGATAGGGCACAAAAGACACCAATAACAGGCCGGCCGAGAAACATAAAATGGCCATAGAGAGCGGCACGGCTATCAAGTTGGTCAGAAGAAAATAGTTGGGAAATGTCTGGAAATAGTACAGGGTAAAGGGTACGGTTCCCACCTGGGCAGCGACAGACACGGTGATTAACCCCCACAGCCACCTCACTACCCGATGGCGAGGTGAAAACAAGCGGCTCATCTTGGGCTGCAGGTAAACGATGGACAACACGGAGGCATAACTAAGCTGGAAGCTCACATGATACAGCAAGTCGGGATTGCCCAGCAACATGAAAAACGCCGACATGGACAAGGTGTTGTATATGGACGACCTCCTTCCGAACATGCGCCCGAATGCCACAAATGAAAGCATCAGCGTGGCACGAAATGTCGATGGAGCCAAACCCGTGATGAAGGCATAAACCCAGGTCAGCAACAAGACAATCACGGCCTTCACCTGAGGAAAGGCGGCTTTTCCACGGTCGAAGAAAGCCAGCAGAAAGTTGAGCACCATGTAGATAATGCCGACGTGCAACCCGCTCACGGCAAGAATGTGTGCAATGCCGCTCATGCTGTACCGTTCTCGCAGGTCGGCATCCAACTCATCCACATAACCGAAACTGAGAGCCGACAGAACGGCGAGGTTCTCCTGCGGGAATCCAAACCGGCGGAACACCTCAAAAAAATGACGCTGACACCGTCCGGCCAAGGCCGTAATTGAAAGCCTTTCGGCATGTTCCATCACTTCCCACCTCCCCGACGGGACGTAAGCCGTGGCACCGATACCCTTTCGGCGCAAATAGCGAGCATAGTCGAACCCACCGGGATTGTCTAACGAAGTAGGCGCAGCAAACTCCGCGTCGACCAACAGACGGTCGCCCGGCAAAAGACGTGACACCAAAGTGTCTTTTTCGAAATAGATATACCCCCTGCCTTGTGACGGACTGACGGAAAGCGAATCGACAAAGCGCTTCGTCTTGACTTCCACTAAAAAAGAACGCGACTTCTCTACCGGCACATGGACGACCTCTACCTCGAATATCCCCCTTTCGCCCACATGGTCGAAGCTGTTTCGCTCTTCCTGCCGGACACATAATGACTGCGAAAGCGCAAAAAGGAACACCCCCACGCCGCAGCCGAACAGCCAACGAAATTTGTAGCGAACATCCACCGGGCGGATAAGGGCAGACGACAACAAGAAGACAGCCGACAAGCCATACAAGCCAAGCACAATCCCGTCAGGCATATGCCACCAGTCATACAGAACAATGCCCGCCACAAGAGGGAGCAACAAACGGAAAAAGGGGACGCGCGACAAAAACTTCATGGCCGAAAACAGGAGAAAAGAGCAGGGACAAAAGACAGGACGACTTGTCAGACCGTCAGCAGTTTACGGATATACCCGACAGGGTCGTCAGCGCGAAACACCGAGCTGCCCGCCACCAACACGTCAGCCCCCAAAGCAAACAGTCTGCCTGCATTCTCACGACTGATGCCCCCGTCCACTTCCACAAGGCAATCGGGGTTCAGACGCTTCACCATCTCCACCAATTCAACCAAACGGTCGTAGCTCGCATCAATAAACTTCTGCCCGCCATACCCGGCAAAAACACTCATCAACAGCACAAGATCCACTCTCGGCACACATTCTTCCAACACCTTCACCGGCACGTCGGGGTTGATGGCCACGCCCGGATGAATGCCCCGGGCACGTATCAAACCGATGACCTCGGCGGGAGATGCGGCCGCCTCATAGTGAAAGGTGAGCGTATCTGCACCACAGCGGGCAAACCGCTCCACGTATCTCTCCGGATGAGTGATCATAATGTGCACGTCGAGGGGCTTCGTGCAATGTTTCTTCACCGCCTCCATGACCGGAAAACCGAAAGAAATGTTGGGCACAAACACCCCGTCCATCACGTCGATGTGTAACCACTCGGCATCGCTTCGGTTAATCATTTCACACACCGACTGCAAATTACCGAAATCGGCAGCCAAAAGCGAGGGAGAAATGATGCGTCGCGACATAACAAAAGAGAAGTACGGTTATTGTCTCGTGCAAATTTACCGGTTTTTCCCGGAAGCCCAATACGATTCCTCCCAATAGCTCGGCAGATGTCGCTCTCCGCTTGTTTTTGCATACGCCGCAGACCGGTCGGCATCATGTTTGCCCGACAAGCAACGCCTACCCGTATAACCTCTTCTTAAAAAAGGAGCTGTTTACCCCCTTCCGCTGCGTGCTTTGGGAATTTTTGCCGCGTTAGTACGCAGTGCGCGGCGCGTTAGTACGCAGCGAAAACTGCGTAAGTACGCAATTTTTGCCGGGAAAGCACGCAGCAGAAGGGGCTTTTCCATATCTATCCGAATGAGGGAAGGGCGCGAAAGTAAGTGATTAAGGTAAAAAAACTTATTTTTTGTCTCTCTTTAAATTAATC
>CAYPFZ010000134.1:0-3263 GCA_964410225.1 uncultured Paludibacter sp. | reverse complement strand
TCGAAAGGCCACGCCTCTTCAGCCTTCGGGCAGGCGGCGCAAAGGTAGAGTTTTTCTGTTGTCTTCGGCTTTTTGCAGGATGTTTTGTCCCCTTCCGGCGGATGCTTACGCATCAGAAGGGTGATTTGTAAAGCAAAAGCACAACGATGGTAGCAGGTAGAGTGCCTTCCTTCTCTCCTTCGTTTGGTCATGTTGGGCGAAGGGGTGTCGGGCGGTCGGCGAATGGTGTGAGGACAAATGTCAACGCCCATCAACTCCTTGAGGGCAAGGTGCTGACGGGCGGTTATGGGGGAGACTGTCTTGTCTGCGTGGAGGGATTATTTTTCATCAGTTTCGTCGGAGGGCAGGCCTTCTTTTAGGACGACCAGCACTTTGTCGATGCGTGCACCGTCCATGTCGGCCACTTCGAGTTGAAAAGGTCCCCATTCGGTGCTTTCGCCCGTGGCGGGCACGCGTTCGAACAGCTCGAGCAGCAGGCCGCTGATGGTGTTGCAGTCGTTGTCGCCGTAGAGATTCTCGAGTTCGAAATATTCAAGGAAGTCGTAGAAAGGGCATCGTCCGTCCACATACCAGCTGCGGCCGTCACGTTCCACGATCATGGGTTCCTCTTCTATGTCGGGTATTTTTCCCACCAAGGCCTCCAGAATGTCCATGAACGTGATAATGCCTTGCATGTTGCCAAACTCGTCAACAATGAAGGCTTGTTTGACGTGTTTTTCCTTCATCTGCTCGAAAGCGCGGTAGACGTCCATCGTTTCGGGGAAGTTGAGTGCCGGAAGGGTGATTCCCCTGAGGTCGAAGTCGGGATTGTCTATCTCGAAAAAAAGGTCTTGCAGGCTCACGATGCCCAACACTTCGTCGAGACTTTGGTCTGCCACGGGGTATGACTCGAACATGTTTTCTCCTATCAAGCTGCGTATTTCGGCAGGGGTCATATCGACGTCTATCCACACCACGTCGTTGCGATGGGTCATGATTGATTCCACTTTTCGGTCGCCCAAGGTGAAGACGCGCTCCACGATGTCTTGCTCTATTTCCTGTACTTCGCCGCCTTCTGCCCCTTCTTGGATGATGGATTTGATTTCTTCTTCCGTCACCCTGTTCTCGCCTGATTTGATGCCGAGCGTTTTTACTATCAAGGCGGTGCTTCGTGCCAGCAGCCATACCAGCGGATAGGTCAGCTTCGAGAGCAGGTTCATCACCGGAGCTACGGTCTTGGCGATGTTTTCTGAACTGCTCATGCCGAGCCGTTTGGGAACCAATTCACCCATTACCAACGTGAGGTAGGTGACAACGATGACGATGATGACCTTGGATACCGAGTGTGCCGTGGAGGGTGTCATGCCCCACTCTGCCAGCAAGGGGGCTACCTGTCCGGCGAGAACGTCGCCCGAATACATACCGGTGAGGATGCCGATCAGCGTGATGCCTATCTGTACGGTAGAGAGAAAGCGGTCGGGCTCTTCGGCCAACTTCAACGCCCTGCGTGCCGACTTGCTACCCTGTTGGATGTCAACTTTTAACTTCGACTTGCGGACTGATACGACAGCTATCTCCGACATGGAGAACACTCCGTTCAGAATGATAAGAACGAATACGATTAGAAAATCCATTGTTTGTTTGATACGTTAAACATGCCGCCCGTGCTTGCGCCTTTCTTGATTCAAGATGAAGGGGAAGAGTCCATCGGCCGAGCGTCAACTTTGCCGGAGCGGAAACTTTTTCGGCACGGAAGCCGAAACAGGGTGGGAGATGGAAAGTGGCGGGCGGTTGCCCTCTGGTGGTTCCATGTTTAACGCTTGATGGTGGGAGGGGCTGGAGGAATCAGCTTTTCTCTTTTTTCTCCTTCTTCTTCGGATTGGCGGGAAACCACCCTTTCTTTACACGTTCGGTTTGCTCGAACACTTCAAGGATACCCCAAAAGGAGGAAAACGCAAACACACCGGCCGGGATAGACAACAATATGTTCTCCACGCACAAAGAGGCGATGACACCCGCTATCCCCATGAGCAGGAACAACACCCACGACTTCGTGCCAATGTAGTATTCCGCCTTGATGACCAAAGGATGAAACAGCCCGACAATCAGGAATGTCAGCGCGCCGACAAACAATCCCAAGAGGTTATGAGAAGTTATAAACTCCATTCTCTTCCTTTCGGGGCAAAGATATAAAAAGTTTCCCGTCCAACTGCGATACTATGCAAATGCAAAACGGACAAGGCAATGCAACTCATGTTAATTTTGTCAGCTGGTGTAAATAGGTTACCTTTGCCCGTAAACGTATCGTAAAGTTTACACCATGCTCAATTTCTGTTTCAAGGCCACAGGTCGTTTCATCCTTTTTACTTTTTCGGCAAGCTGGCTGCTGGCAGGGCTGTACGCCTTGGCCGGCTTCGACGCTCATTCGCCATTGTTCTCGCTTGTAGCTATGGTGTACATGCTCGTCCCGGCGGTGGTGGTCGTTTTCCTGCAGATGCGCCACCATGGTGGGAATGTGGCAACTTCCTTGTGGGTGTCGTTCAGTGTCAACAGGTGGTTTTTTGTGGCGTTGTTTCTCCCGGCGTTGTTAGTGGCTTTGTCTGTGGTGTTTAATCTGCTTGTGCCGGGAGTCGTGTTCAATGTCGGTGAGGGGTCGTACGTTTCGGGGCGTATTGTGTTGCTCGTGGTGTTGGCCGGTTTTGTGGCGGGCTGCAGCATCAATGCCCTTTTCGCTTTTGGCGAGGAGTTGGGATGGCGTGGCTACATGGTGCGTCGCCTTGTGGGGCTGCCTCTGTTGCCGGCTTCGCTGTTCATCGGTTTGGTGTGGGGAGTGTGGCATGCTCCGCTCATTCTCTTGGGGCACAACTACCCGTCGCATCCCGTGGCCGGGGTGTTCATGATGGTGGCTTTCTGCATGTTGCTTTCGCCTCTCATGGTCTACATCACACTTAAGTCTCGTTCGGTGGTGGCTTCGGCGGTGATGCACGGCACGGTAAACGCCTTGGCCGGCTTCCCTCTCCTCTGCTTGGTAGGTGGTAGCGATTTGAGCAACGGATTACAGGGTTATGCAGGATTTGCTGCCGTGACGGTGATTTCGCTGATGTTTTTCCTTTTCGACCGTTACGTGACAAAAGAACGCCTCTTTACCCGCCCGCTTGAATAGCCCGCCTCGTCTTTTTTCTCCCTTTGAGTTTTTCTTTTTTTGCTAATAATCAATCTCTTCTGAGACATCTCAATCCCCCTTCCGGCGGATGCTTACGCAGCTCGCGCTACGTACTTACGCA
>CAYPFZ010000133.1:0-3370 GCA_964410225.1 uncultured Paludibacter sp. | reverse complement strand
TTTTTTCGTCTTGCTGTCGAGTGCCCTGGCAAGTATAGTAATCTCCGGTGCACCGGGATGGCTGTACGAGTTGCAGACGAATCAAAAAGTTTTCTTCACGTAAAAGCAATTTATTAAATATTTTTTGTAACTTTATCGGCACATTACCCTTTGTCAATTTGATGTAAAACCATGGGAAAAGCGCTACGCATAGGGTTGTTGCCGGTCATGCTTTTGTGCATTGCTTCCGTTTCGGGTCAGGTGAGCAACGTAATACCTCAGCCTCGGTCGGTGGCTCAGACATCGGTGGCCGATGTCGGTTCGTGGAATGCCTTCCACAATCCGGCCATGTTGGGCTATATCCGTCCGGTCGACCTTACGGTGTCATACGAGAATCGTTACCTTCTCAAAGAGCTTTCCACCAAGAGTATACAGGCGGGTTTCTCCACCCGGCACATCAACGTCGGGGCTTCTTTCGCCTATTTTGGTTATTCGCTCTATCACGAAATGCTGTCGGGCATCGACCTGGCACGCGACTTTTCCGGTAGATTCGCTTTGGGCATCGGCTTCGACTACTACATGGCTTACGTGGCCGCCACCGGCGAATATCACGGTGCGCTGTTAGGCCGTATGGGCTTGTCGTTGTGTCTTGTCGAGAAGTTAGTCATCGGTTTCAGCACGTTCAATCCGTTTCAGAACAACATTCGTTTGGAATTGACGGAGAAGAGCATGCCGTCGGTCTACAGTTTGGGTACGACCTATTCCATTTTGCCTGAGTTACTATGGAGAACCCAGATAGACAAAGAGATAAGCAGTCGTTATCGTTTTGCCACGGGCTTTGAATACCTCATGTTGGAGCGCATTCTTGCGAAAGTGGGCGGCTATGCTACGGGAGGCATCTTCGTCCCCTGTTTAGGATTTGGTTTCAAAGTGCGGGACTACAGTGCCGACCTCGATTGCGAGTTGCATCCCATCCTCGGGCTTACCGCCAAGATGGCTCTGCATTTCGCTTTTGGAGGAGTGAAAAGGTGAAAAATACCTAATAGGAAGCTGCCGCCACAGACATGAATACGACGGGAAAAATCATTTCTTCCATCTTGCTGCTTTTGTGTGCATGCCATGCGATGAGCCCGCAAAGCCCGTCTGAATATCAAAATGAAGCAATCATCGAGGAGATACTCTCGCGCCTGTTGGAAGAAGAGGAACGCGAGACAGACTATTACGCCTATTCCGACGAGCTGTATGAACGGATGCAGTCGCCCATAGATTTGAACCGGGCCGACAGAGAAGACTTGGAGTCGCTCCCTTTCCTGTCTGACATACAAGTGGAAAACCTTCTGTATTACCTCTACCGCTATGGCGACATGCAGACCATCTATGAATTGCGTTTGGTGGAAGGGATGGACGAGGAGACCATACGCCTTTTGCTTCCGTTTGTGAGCGTAGAGTCGGGCGAGCGCAAAGCCGAAAAGATGTATGCCCGTGAGGTATGGAAATACGGCAGGCATGAACTGTACACCCGTTTTGGCGGCACTGTCGAACAGGCCAAAGGCTATCAATCTGTCGACGGGGCTGAACCCGCCTATGCCGGGTCTCCGCTGCAGCATCAGCTGAAATACCGTTTCCGCTACAAAGACCGCGTATGGGTGGGACTGACGGCGGAAAAAGATGCGGGCGAGCCTTTCATGCAAAACAAGCGGGTGTATGATTTCGTTTCTGCCTATGCACAAATAGACAAGATCTGGCATTTCAAGACCATCGTGCTGGGAAGTTTTCGTGCGTCCTTCGGCGAAGGATTGGTTTTGAACAGCGGATTCAACTTGGGAAAGTCGTCGCAAGTGCTGAACACCGGCCGCTCCTCGTCCGGTTTGCGACGAAGCACCTCGACCGACGAATACAACTACTTCCACGGTGCGGGCGGCACGGTATCCCTCGGCGATTTCGACATCACGGCCTTTTATTCAAACAAGAAGATCGACGGCGACACCACCGGCTCGACCTTCAGCTCCATTGTCCGTACCGGCCTGCACCGCACGGCGACCGAGCGCCAGAGACGCCACTCGGTGCGTCAACAGGTGACAGGAGGGGATGTCACCTTTTCCCGCGGACGCATGGAGATAGGAGCAACGGCTGTTCATACCCGTTTGAGCCACACGCTCTTGCCTTCATCCAACGTGTACAACGCCGGCTATTTTCAAGGCGATCGCCAAACCACCGCCGGGATTCATTACCGCTTCCGTTTGGGCAAGCTGAACGTCTCCGGCGAGACAGCCCTGACAAACGGTCCGGCAGCCGCTACGGTCAACGGATTCAGCCTCATGCCTTTCTCGCGACTGGGATTGGTCGTGCAACACAGGTATCTCTCATGGAAGTATGACACCTTCTTCTCCGGCATATTTGCCCAAACCTCTTCGCGCTGCATCAACGAACACGGAGTCTACATCGGGATAGAGGCTTACCCGTTCAAGCGGTGGAAAGTCTCGGCCTATGCCGACATGTTCCGCCATCCATGGTTGCGCTACGGCATCTCATCTCCATCCGATGGTCTCGACTGCTTGCTGAACGTCGAATTCCGACCCGAAAACAGCTGGCGCATGTACTGGCGGGTAAATGCCAAACTGCTAGAAACCAACAACACACAGACACAACAGACGACCTACGAGGTGATTCCGTATGACAGGTGGCAGTTTCGCTATGTCGTGGAACGAACCTACGGTCGGTTTCGCTTTCAAACCCAACTTTATGCCAACATCGCCCGCCGTGATACGCAGCCATGGACATACGGCGCAGCAGCACTGCAAGACATCTCTTTCTCGTTCAAAAAAATACCTTTGAAGGTCGACCTGCGTTACCAGTTTTTCGATGTGGAGAACTACGACAATCGCATCTACAGTTACGAACGTGACGTGTTACACGCCTTTTCCATGCTCATGAACTATGGTTTGGGCAGCCGTTACTACCTGAATCTGAGGTATGACGTGTTGGAAAATCTGACACTTTGGTTTAAGGTGGCACAAACTGTCTACGCCGACGGCCGCGAATATGTCGGCACGGGCAACGACCAAACGGAGGGCAGACGCCGCACCACTTTAAGAGCCTTGCTGCGCTGGAAGTTTTGACTTCTTGTCACTTTCTGACACATCCAAACTCCCTGATAATCCGTCATTTTTTCATGCCGGATCAAGCTCCTGCTGCGTGCTTTGGGAATTTTTGCTGCGTACTAACCCGGCAAAAACCGCGTAAGCACGCAGCGCGAGACGGGAAAGCACGCAGCGGAAGGGGCGTTTCAAAAGGCTTCAGAACGGCCTCAAGAAGGGGTTTCTGTTTCCTTTTCTAAAAGCGCAAGAAGCCCTCGAACCTTCTTTTTCGGGGAAAAGAAGAAAACCCTTTG
>CAYPFZ010000132.1:0-3377 GCA_964410225.1 uncultured Paludibacter sp. | reverse complement strand
GAGAACCAACCATTACGACGTGGTAACCACCTTCGGATTCCGCTTCTGACAAACGCAGGTAACAACTCAAACTGTTCCATTGACGACATATAAGGGACAGCTTACTGCCATGGTTATTTTAAACTGCAAAGCTCCGGCTTGGGAAAGCCGGAGCTTTTTTAGTTCGCCCGGCACGAACATTCTCTAACCAAGACCGCTGCAAAAGTTCAATACCGAAGTGTTGCTGAGGTTTTGGTATGTGGGTGACACGTTCAAATATGCCGAGACGCAAGGCCGTGACAGAAGCGTTCAGATCCCGTTTTCTCGAAGTGGCACTTCGGCCTCCTCGAAGTAGCACTTTGAGAAAGACAAGGTGGAAACAGCGATTAACAACGACCCTGAGCGGGACGAGATCTTTGCAGGTCTTAATCTGTCTTCCCCCTAATCTGTGGGCCACTTTTTTGAGGCTATCTCCGTGTATGAATCGCCGGACATAATCAAATGGAGGGAATAGTAATCATCTCCTTTCAATTTTTCATTCAACTCATCGTCATCAATAGCCTGCAAACGCGTTTCAAAAATCTGCGTGGCTTCCGCAATGCCTTCGGCTTCATTATTATCATACACAGTTACTTGAATCGCCTCAAAATCCATCCGGCTTTCCACATAATCCATCACATCCACTGCGTCTGATTTATTCAGTGACATGGAATTGGTTATGCTGAAAACATAAATCTTTGAGGTTTTTTCGCACGAATTCAATAAAAGCAGGCCGACAATCGAGCACACGAAAAACTTAATGGAAACACTTTTTTTCATCTTGATATTTTTAATGTTCTACTTAGCGGCAAAAGTATAAATTTTCCATAAAAATATCTTTACGACCGAATTTTTATCGGCTTCGTTTCAGCCTCTTTCTTTTTTGAGCGTCTTTCTCTCTCGGCGTGTGGAAAAACGGCAAGAGACAAGCGAGAAGTGTTTTTGAAAACAAGCTATTCTTCAGTCTTTTATGTGCTTATTGACAAAAATACCTTTACCCCTTCCGCTGCGTGCTTTCCCGGTTCGTGCTGCGTGCTTACGCAATTTTTGCTACGTACTAACGCGCCGCGCGCTGCGTACTAACCCGGTGAAATTTTCCTAAGCACGCAGCAGAAGGGGGGAA
The DNA here is from genome assembly GCA_964410225.1 of uncultured Paludibacter sp. Classification (GTDB taxonomy): domain Bacteria; phylum Bacteroidota; class Bacteroidia; order Bacteroidales; family Paludibacteraceae; genus QVMH01. Next base: position 2,236 of record CAYPFZ010000132.1, on the reverse strand, counting down.
GAGAAGATATTAAGGCAAGAATCGGAGGATGTTTCTCGCTCGGTTTTTGCCTGTGATGTCGAATTCGCGGTCCGCTCTTGTAAAGGCTATCGTGCTTCGTGATAACTATGGCTTTACTCGTGACGGCGCGATGCTTCACGGCAAAAGCCAACGGACTGAGCTTGCGGCGGCGAGCAAGACGGAAACGACAAAGGGGGTGTGCCGTGTCGACACCCCCCTTGTTACGTGGTGATTGGAAGGAACGTTATTTCTTGCGTTGCACCTTCTTGTGGCCGTACACGGCCAAGTCGCCCAGCTGCTCTTCGATGCGGAGCAACTGGTTGTATTTGGCCATGCGGTCGGAGCGACTCAGCGAGCCGGTTTTTATCTGGCCGGAGTTGGTGCCCACGGCAATGTCGGCGATGGTGGCATCTTCCGTTTCTCCCGACCGGTGGGATGTGACGGTGGTATAGCCGGCGCGATGAGCCATTTCGATGGCATCCAAGGTTTCGGTCAGTGTGCCTATCTGATTGACTTTGATAAGGATGGAATTGGCACAACCCTGTTCGATACCTTTTTGGAGGAAATCAACGTTTGTCACAAACAGGTCGTCGCCCACCAACTGGCACTTGTCGCCTATGGCCTCGGTCAACATCTTCCAGCCTTCCCAGTCGTTTTCACTCATACCGTCTTCAATGGAATCAATCGGGTACTTGTCCACCAAATCCGACAGATATTTCACCTGTTCGGCCGAGGTACGTTTGGCTCCCTTACTGCCTTCGAACTTCGTATAGTCGTAGATGCCGTCAATATAAAATTCGGAAGAGGCGCAATCAAGTCCGATTTTCACATCCACACCGGGTCGGTATCCTGCCGATTCGATGGCCTTGATGATCGACTCCAACGCGTCTTCTGTGCCATCAAGAGCAGGAGCAAAGCCGCCTTCGTCACCCACCGCCGTGCTCAAGCCGCGGTCGTGCAGCACCTTCTTCAGGGCGTGAAACACTTCGGCACCGCAGCGCAATCCTTCGCGGAAGGAGGACGCACCCACCGGGCGTATCATGAATTCCTGGAAGGCAATGGGAGCATCGGAATGTGAACCACCGTTGATGATGTTCATCATCGGGACGGGCAAAACGTACGTGTTTGTGCCGCCGATGTAGCGATAGAGCGGCATCCCGAGATATTCGGCAGCCGCCTTGGCCACGGCCAACGACACACCGAGGATAGCGTTTGCACCAAGATTCGATTTGGTTTTCGTGCCATCCAAAGCCAGCATCTTCAGGTCGATGGCACGCTGTTCCAAAGAACACATTCCCACCAAGGCCGGACCGAGCACTTTATTTACGTTTTCAACGGCTTGCAACACCCCCTTGCCCAAGTAACGTTTTTTGTCACCGTCGCGCAGCTCGAGGGCTTCATGCTCGCCCGTTGAGGCACCCGACGGAACGGCAGCGCGACCCATCACGCCGCTTTCCAACATCACGTCCACTTCCACAGTAGGGTTGCCTCTCGAATCAAGCACTTCGCGGGCAACAATTTTCTCGATTTTACACATGTTCGTCTGATTTATAAATGATTATAAACAATGTGTTCCCCTTCAAGGGAAACGATGCGAAGGTACGAGTTTTCCGCGTTTCGTTCGTTTAAAAGAATGTAAAATAAGGCAGAAGTAAAGAAAAACGACGAACAAACAACACGGTTTTTCTCGTGTCGAAACTGTGCTGCGAAACGTAGTCAGGACAGCCTGACTTTTGAAAATGCTTTGGGAATCAGATGTAAAGAAAAAGGCCGCTCCACGACGGAACGGCCTTCGACAAGGTGGGGTGGAAGATGGGACTCGAACCCACGACCTTCGGAACCACAATCCGGCACTCTAACCAGCTGAGCTACATCCACCATCGCTTTTTGCGGCGGCAAAGGTAATGAGGTTTCCTGTTTCGTGCAAATTTTTTGCCATGAAAATTCGGACGGTGGATTAAAGCGACCAAGGCAACTTGATTTGCAAAGAAGCGAAAAAAACTCTTGCGGGGGCAATCGAACTAGAGTTTTTCTCTCGGTCTTCGGTTTGGTTTGAATCTACATTCTTGAAGTTCTTTCTTGTTTTAAAGCGGCCGAATGCGCACATGGTGCAAACGCCAAGTTGTCGTCTTTTTAAAATGGTAATGCACTAAAAATCAGGCGAAATATTTTCTGCTATTTTCCTCTTCCGCTGCGTGCTTACGTAAATTTCGCTGCGTACTAACGCAATTTTTGC
>CAYPFZ010000131.1:0-3386 GCA_964410225.1 uncultured Paludibacter sp. | reverse complement strand
TCCAATGAGTTTTTCGTGCAGTTCCATGCTTCTGCCTTAATTCGAGGATGTTTTTTCGCAGCGAAAGGGGGATGCAATACCTTTTTAAGAGCTTTTGCGGGGAATATTTTTTCAGAAATTCTCTCTATGGGAATATATACTCTTTGTTTTGTCAATACGCTAATTATAAAACATTTATACTGTCTTTTCGAGTCTTTGTTCTAATTTTGTTGCTCTTTGTATGGTTATGTTGAAATAATGCGTGTCTTTGCGTTGACTGCTGTGTTTTTTCTTTTAAAAGCCCCAGCCGGATGTGAAGACGCATACGACACCCGAGGGAAGCGGGCGGATTTTGCGTGATGTCAAACTGATACCCTTTGCTTTTCCGTATGACAGAAAACACACCCAAGGTGAGCATCGTGATGCCACTGTATAACGCAGGTGAGTGGTTGCGCCCGTGCCTGCAAAGCCTGATAGAGCAAACGCTGAAGGAGATAGAATTTATTGTCGTGCTCGACTGTCCGACAGACGGCAGTGACCGTGTGGCGAAGGAATACGCCGCCCGCGACCCGCGCATACGCATCATTGAAAATGAGCAAAACTTAGGCGCAGGCCCGACCCGCAACCGGGGCATAGAAGCCGCCCGCGGAGAGTATGTGGGCTTCTTCGACAGTGATGACTATGCCGAGCACGACATGTATGAGCGCCTTTGGGACGCCGCCCGACGGCACAATGCCGATATGGTGGTGTGTGACTTCTGTCGTTGTTACCACCACACAGCCAAAGTCATCCCTGCAAGATACCCTGTTGGCGAAGGGGTTGAACTGAGAAACAAACAGCTCGGCAACCTATTCCGCCGGGATAATCCGCGTATAGGCATTAGTTCTGTATGGTGTTGGATTTTCAAACGCGATTTCCTTGTGCGTCATCATCTGCGCTTTTCTGACAACAGACTCTTGAATGCTGAAGATGCAGTGTTTATGGCTCAGTGCCTTCTTTCGACCGAGCGTGTGGCACACTGCGGTGCGCCCGCTGCCTTGTATTACAACAGGCAACTTGACAATACCTTGAGTAAACAATACGTTATCCGAAACACGGAGGCAAACATCTATCTTGTTCGTGCTTTTGATGCCACTCTTCAGCAGGCCGATGCTGCCTTGCGGCACGCCTACCGTTTCGACGTGGCCGAAGGTGTCGTGCGGATATTGTATACTGCTTTCCGCTGGGAAGTCAGAGTCAAAGGGCTGCGTTTTGCCCTGCGGCAGCTGCCTCGTATGCAAGACGCGTCGGTCAGGCGGCTGGTTGCTCCCTTCCTTTCGTGGGGTGGGGTGGTGAAGGCCTTCCGGAGGCTGCCGATCACCAAGTGGGTCTTTTTCTATTTCTTCGTTTGCTTTTTGGGGAGACTCCGCCCTGCCGGCTCCCGCTCGTCGGGATGACATGCAACGCAAGAGGGTATACCTAAGGTGAGGGAGAAAGATGCAAGGCAGGGGAGTTTTCGTCAGGATGCGCTTCCCCGTTTCATGCCTTAACGGTGTGAATCTTAATGCAAAAAATGCCCTGTTGCCCCCGGTGGCGATTTTTTGGCGGGATTATTTCGCGCTCCCTTGGAGTAGTTCTTCTGCTTGCGAGAGGGCTGCGTCGGTCACTTGCTCGCCGCTTAGCATCTTGGCCAGCTCGACCACTCGGTCGGCCGGGTCGAGGCGGCAGATGAACGTTTGCGCCTGATCGCCGCTTTCGTCTTTATACACTTTATAGTGTTCCCTTCCGCGCGCCGCTATCTGGGGCAGGTGAGTGATGGCCACCACCTGCATGTCGCGCCCCATGCTTTCCATAATTTCACCCATGCGGTGGGCTATCTCGCCGGAGACGCCGGTGTCTATCTCGTCGAACACAATCGTGGGCAGTCCCGCTCCGTGAGCTATCAACGACTTGACGGCCAACATCACACGGGCTATTTCTCCCCCGGAGGCTATCTGCACGACGGGGAGCAACGACTTGTTTTTGTTGGCCGAAAAGAGGAACTGCACCTCGTCGCGCCCCATGTCTGTGTAAGCGGCCGCGGGCTGCACGTCGACTTTGAAACGCACGTTCGGCATGCCAAGGCGCACCAACTGCCCTACGAGATAATCCTCTACGGAAGCTGTAACTGCTTTGCGTTTCTCTGTCAGACGCTGTGCTGCCTCGGCAAGCCCGTCTTCGGCGGCAGCGATGCGCTGCCGGAGCGCAGCCAATTCCTCGTCGGACGAATCCATACGTTGCAACTTGGCAGCCAATTCGTCACGCAAGGCGATCAGCTCGCCTTCGTCAGCCACCTTGTGACGACGGCAAAGGTCGTAAAGCTCGCCAAGGCGGTTTTCCACTTGTTCCAACCGTTGCGGATCTACTTCGAGGCGTTCTTCCCGGCTTTGTATCTCGTCGGCTATATCTTTCAGCTCGATATAAGCCGTTTGGAGGCGTTCGGTCCACTCGCTTCCTCCCGTCACATAGCTTTCCACTTGGCGCACGGCACCGGTCGCATCGTTGAGCAAATACAAAGCCATCTCCTCGCCGGACAATAGGTGTGCCGCCCGTTGCAGCCCCAATTTTATTTCTTCGGCATGAGCCAGGGTTTCTTGTTCCTGTTCCAATTCCTCCTGTTCGCCTTCGCGCAAGGCGGCCTGCTCCAATTGCTGATATTGGAAGCGCATATAGTCGGCATCGAGCGATTGCTTTTCGACCTGTTTTTCGAGTTGTTGCAGTTCACTTTTCAAGGCTTTCCACGCAGCATGTTTTTCACGGTAAGCAGCCAGTTCTGTTGTGGTTTTCGCCACAGTGTCAACAATTCCCAACTGATATCCTTCGTGAGAAAGTAGCAGGTTTTCGTGTTGCGAATGGATGTCGATGAGGTGGTTGCCGAGTTCTCGTAGCAGGGTTAGCGGCACGGGGGTATCATTGACAAAAGCGCGCGACTTGCCCGCAGCAGTGAGTTCACGCCTGACAAGGCAGTTTTCGGCATCAAAGTCTAAACCGTTATCCTCAAAGAAAGGTTCAAGTCTGTAACTGCTAATGTCAAAAAGAGCCTCGACAACACATTTTTGTTCGCCTTCCTTAATGGAACGGGTGTCGGCACGCTGCCCCAGAATGAGCGAAAGCGCTCCCATGATGATGGACTTGCCTGCCCCCGTTTCGCCCGTGATGACAGAAAATCCCGGAGCGAAGCCTACCTCCAGCTCCGTTATCAACGCATAGTTCGATATGTGAAGTGATTTCAACATGGTTTGTTCTCGCTATTTTGCCCCCGGACTCCTTGCGGTTGAAAGCACACGCAACTTTACGCACGCAGGCTGCATACTTGTGCCGACAAAGTTAAAGAAAAAGATGTGTAGTCCTTTTTAATCATGCAAGATAAAAATGAACCATTCCGAAAA
>CAYPFZ010000130.1:0-3392 GCA_964410225.1 uncultured Paludibacter sp. | reverse complement strand
CGCTGCGTGCTTACGCAGTTTTCGCTGCGTTAGTACGCAATTTTTGCCGCGTTAGTACGCAGCAAAATTTACCAAAGCACGCAGCGGAAAGGGGGATGCAAAGAGAACGGAAAGCGACTTTTTGAGTCTGTGAATCAACAGATAAAAGAAAGCGGGATTGTTTTGCCGGAGGGCTCCGGCTGATGTGGTTGGATGCTTCATCTGATTTTGATGGTGAAGCGTTTTCTCTGCTTTGACTTGTCGAGCAAGCGGTTTTGTTTGGCCAGTTTTCTTTCTTTCAGCAAGATGGACAGGTAGTTGATGTATGGTTCGATGTAGCGTTTGCGCTTTGCCTCGAAGAGGTCGGCCATGGTTATCATAATGCCTGTTTCGAAGGTATGTCCGAAATCGGGGTCGACGGTTGTGCCGAAGGTGCGCATCGTGTCGGTCAGGCCGATATAGGCGTTGAACATGGGGGGGATGGTCTCGCCTGCGTTTCTCACGGCCTTTTGGAGTATTTTGTAGTTGGTACGTGTGTCTTTCCCAAGGTCGAATATCTTCTCGGCGGTCTTGCGGGTGGAAGGGGAGTTCGCCACGGGCGATTTGGGTACGACGATCTGCTCCTTGTCGGGGAAGAAACGTTCCAAATATTCATAGATAAGTTCTCTGGCTGTGGCGGGATAGTGTGCGTACATGTTGATTTTCCCGATGAAGTGTTTGGCGTTCTTCACTTCATGTATCAGGGCTCCCAGGCCGTCCCACAGGTTATCGAGCGAGAAGAGGCTTTTCATCCCCATTTTGGCCGTTTGGTAGTCGGGTTGGATGAATGCGCGTCCCAATTCGACGGTGTAGGGCAGGTAGTCTTTTATGAATTTGTCGCTGAAGGTGAACAGGTGTCCCATGGCCAGCATGGGCTGTCCGTTTTTGTCGAAAGCGGCGTCATAGCCGGGCAGGAAACGATAGCCCCCGATGATTTCCTCTCCTTGCGGATTCCACACGATGAGTTGATAGTAGGCTTTTTCCAGATGGTCGTAGTCGTCTACATCGATTTCGTTACCCGTTCCTCCTCCCCATGACCGGAACGACAATTCGCGCAGCCGCCCTATCTCAAGCATCACATTAGGCGAGTCGTGCGCTGTTACCACATAGATTTCATTATGAGCCTTGTTGGTCGGGCGCAGGAACTTGTCGGGAGTGAGCTCCTTTTTCAGGGTGTTCTTGTCTACCGGGGGGATGATGGCTTTCATTGTCGGAATTTTCGTGACTGCTCTTCTATCAGTTCGGCATCGTCGAAGTAGTTGATGCGCATGGCTCGACGCACCCTGTCGAGTGTTGCGGCGGCTGTTTGGCGTGCTGCTTCGCTTCCCGCTTTGAGCATTTGGTAAACGGCCGGAATATCCTGCTCCATCTTTTTTCGATGTTCGCGTATGGGGGTCAGTGTCTCTTGCAGGATGGCGTTGAGAAACTTTTTCACTTTCACGTCGCCTAATCCTCCCCGGCGGTAATGGCTTTTCAGCTCGTCCAGGCTGTTATAATCGGGCAGGTAGCGCGCGAAATGTTCGGGTTGGCAGAAGGCATCGAGGTAGGTGAACACCGTGTTCCCTTCGACGCGACCCGGGTCTTGCACATGGATATGTCCGGGATCGGTGTACATGCTCATTACTCGCTCGCGAAGCTCTTTTTCGCTATCGGACAAATAGATGCAATTATTAAGGCTTTTGCTCATTTTCGCTTTCCCGTCGGTGCCCGGCAAGCGGAGGCAGGCCGCATTGTCAGGCAGGAGTATTTCCGGCTCTACCAGCGTGTCGCCGTATATCGTATTGAAGCGGCGCACGATTTCTCGGGTCTGTTCAATCATCGGCTCCTGGTCTTCACCGACCGGCACGGTGGTGGCATCGAAGGCCGTGATGTCTGCTGCCTGGCTGATGGGGTAGGTGAAAAAGCCTACGGGGATGCTGGCGGAAAAGTTACGCATCTGTATTTCCGTCTTTACTGTGGGATTGCGTTGTAAACGGGAGACGCTGACCAAGTTCATATAATAAAACGCCAACTCACACAGCTCGGGCACTTGCGACTGGATGAATATCGTGCATCGGGCTGGGTCAAGCCCGCAGGCAAGATAATCCAATGCCACTTCCACGATGTTCTGTCGTATCTTTTCCGGATTGTCGGCGTTGTCGGTCAGCGCTTGCGCGTCGGCTATCATGATGAACACTCTCTCGAACGCACCGGAGTTTTGCAGCTCAACGCGCCTTTTGAGTGACCCGACGTAATGCCCCAAATGGAGTTTCCCCGTAGGACGGTCAGCGGTAAGTACTATTTTCCCCATATATTCGAGTGATGTCCCTTTTCGTCTGTGTGTGCGAGAAGGGGGATGTCGTTGGTTTTACATTGTGGAGGGCGGGAGGTATCGGGCGGTCACATTGCAGTGTGACTTGTTGCGTTTACACTTCCAGGTCTCCCCCGTGTATTTCGTTCCAGGGCAATCCCTGTTTGGATAGTTCTTCCAAGAACGGGTCCGGGTCGAACTCTTCGACATTGAACACGCCCGGTTTGCGCCACAATCCTTGCAGGAACATCATGGCTCCCACTGTGGCGGGCACTCCCGTGGTGTAGCTCACGCCCTGCGTACCGGTCTCGCGGTAGGCGGCCTCATGGCTGCAGTTGTTGTAGATGTAATAAGTGTGTTCTTCCCCGTCTTTTATCCCGCGTATGCGGCAACCGATGGAGGTCCACCCCGTGTAATGTTCGCCCAACTCGCCGGGGTTGGGCAATACGGCTTTGAGGAATTGGATGGGCACTATCTTCACCCCGTTGTAGTCCACCTCATCGATGCGTGCCATGCCGATGTTTTGTATCACACGCAGGTGGGTGAGGTATTCCTGCCCGAAAGTCATCCAGAAGCGGGCGCGTTTCAGCGTAGGGAAGTTCTTGACGAGCGACTCCAGCTCTTCGTGGTAAATCACGTACGACTCCTTAGGTCCGATACCGGGATAGGTGAGCGGCCGGTGTATCTGGTGCGGCTCGGTCAACACCCATTGGCCGTTTTCCCAATATTTCCCCTTCTGGGTCACTTCGCGGATGTTTATCTCGGGATTGAAGTTGGTGGCAAATGCCTTGCCGTGGTCACCCGCGTTGCAGTCGACAATGTCGAGATAATGTATTTGGTCGAAGTGGTGTTTGGCCGCATAGGCGGTGAATACGCTTGTCACTCCGGGGTCGAAGCCACACCCGAGTATGGCCGTCAGCCCGGCCTCTTTGAAGCGCTCTTGATAGGCCCATTGCCAGCTGTATTCAAAATGTGCCTCGTCTTTCGGCTCGTAGTTGGCCGTGTCCAAATAGTTCACCCCGCAAGCTAAGCAGGCGTCCATGATGGTGAGGTCTTGGTAGGGCAGTGCCACGTTGATGACCAT
>CAYPFZ010000129.1:0-3435 GCA_964410225.1 uncultured Paludibacter sp. | reverse complement strand
CTGTGGATGGGCACCTTCCACTCGGTTTTTTCCCGCATCTTGCGCGCCGAAGCTGCACACATAGGCCACACGAGCCGTTACACCATCTACGACGCCACCGACTCCAAGAGTCTCGTTCGAACCATCATCAAGGGGAAGCAACTCGACGAGAAACTCTACAAACCCGAGTGGGTACATGCCTGCATTTCGTTGGCAAAAAACAGCTTGGTCACCCCGCAGACCTACGCTGCCCACTTCGCGCGACAGGGAGGCGATAGCCGCATCGACACCGCGCGCATAGCCGAGATATATGCCGAATATTGCACACGCTGCAAGCAAGCCGATGCCATGGACTTCGACGACCTCTTGCTGAAGACCAATCTCCTCTTTCGCGATTGCCCCGACCTGCTGCAAAAATACCGGCAGATGTTTCGCTATATTCTGGTAGACGAATACCAAGACACGAATTTCGCCCAATACCTCATCGTGAAGAAGCTGTCGGAGGAACACAAAAACGTCTTCGTGGTGGGCGACGACGCGCAAAGCATCTATTCTTTCCGCGGGGCAAACATCGACAACATCCTCACCTTCAGAAAGACCTATCCCTCCGCCCGACTTTTTAAGCTCGAACAGAATTATCGTTCGACACAATCCATTGTCAATGCCTCCAACAGTCTGATCGACAAAAACAAGGAACAGATAAAGAAAATCATTTTTTCGCAGCGGGAAAAGGGCACGCAGCTGAAAGTGACCGGTTTGTGTTCGGACATTGAAGAAGGCGACTACGTGGCCGACACCATTGGCCGGCTTTGCCGGAGAGGCGGATACACCTACGATGAGATTGCCGTGCTCTACCGCACCAACTCGCAGTCGTCTGTGATGGAGAATGCCCTGCTCAGGGAGGGCATCCCCTACAAGATTCATGGCAGCCTGTCGTTCTATCAACGCAAAGGGATAAAAGACGTGCTGGGGTATTTCCGCCTGATATGCAACCCACACGACGAAGAGGCCCTGCGAAGGGTGATTAATTACCCGAGGCGCGGCATAGGCCGGGTGACGATAGAGAAACTCTTTGCCTGCGCACAACGTCACCGAGTGAGCGCGTGGCAGGTGCTCGCCTCCCCGGCAGAATACGGCCTTGATGTCCATGCAGGCACGCAAGACAAGTTGAAGAAGTTCTACGAACTGATCAAGACCCATGTCCTTCATTCCGACAGCCGGGATGCTTACCAGATGGCACAGGCCATCATCGAAGAAGCAGGGATATGGAACGAAAACACACCGAAGGAGTCGCCCGATGAGTCGTCTGACAAAGAACATATACAGGAGCTGTTGAAGACCGTCTACCAATTTTGCGAAGACAAAAGAGCGGCAGGCGAGCAAAAGGTGTCACTCTCCGACTATCTCTCTGAAACATCCCTGCTTACCGATCAAGACACCGACGGGAAAGAGGCCGGCGAGCGCGTGACCCTCATGACCGTCCACGCGGCAAAAGGGCTGGAATTTCGCGTGGTGTTTGTGGTGGGGATGGAGGAAGAACTCTTCCCCCTGAGCTTTTGCACCGGCGACGACCGCGCTTTGGAAGAAGAACGACGCCTGTTCTACGTGGCTCTCACCCGGGCTGGCGAACGGTGTTACCTCAGCTTCGCACGCAAGCGCTTTCGCAACGGACAACACACCTTCCCACGACCCAGCAGATTTATTAAAGACATTGACCCGCAATATCTTGACTACCCGGAAGAAAAATCCCTTCCGTCGCGGTTTTTCGACACCCGGCTCCACGAGCCCCCTTGTACCTTTCCGAAAACCCCTACCCCACTGACGAAAATCGAAAAAGGCGCAGACGACAAGCTCCCGAAGGAATATGCCCGCATCGTGCCCGGTGCCTGTGTCACGCACACCGTCTTCGGACTCGGGAAGGTGCTCAGCACAAGTTTCGACGAGGGCAACGCAAAGGCCGTCATCGACTTTGGCGAGAAAGGGCAGAAAACGCTCCTTCTCAAATTCGCCCGCCTCGAAGTACTCAAGTGACCCCACCCTAATCGAGACAAACCGTTCCCGCCGACTCCCCCGCGAGCGATGAAAACGCGGCGAAAACAGCAACGATGAGCAGCCTCTCTTGCGTGCTAACAGAATTTTTGCCGGGTTAGTACGTAGCGAAAACTGCGTAAGTACGCCCTTGGCGCTACCAAAGCACGCAAGAGAGCGGGTGAACCAACCCGGCAAAAATGCTTTTCGACAAGAGAATCCGTTCCACGTAAGGAATTGCGGGATAAAAGTTTACTTTCTTCAACCGAAAGTCGATATTTTTTTTTACCTTTGTCATAAATTGTAATAAACGCCAAACCGAACAAGATATGGAAGAGGAACTCAAAAAACCGACTCCCGAGAAGCTGAAAGCCTTGGAGTTGGCTATGGGAAAAATAGAGAAAGACCACGGTCGCGGGGCGATCATGCGCATGGGTGACACCACGGTGGAGATGGTACCTGTCATCCCTACCGGGTCGATAGGTCTGAACATGGCTTTGGGTGTGGGCGGCTATCCGCGCGGTCGGGTCATCGAGATTTACGGTCCGGAAGCCTCAGGCAAGACCACCTTGGCCATCCACGCCATCGCGCAAGCACAGCGCATCGGGGGCATCGCGGCCATTATCGATGCCGAACACGCCTTCGACCGCTTCTACGCCGAAAAATTGGGGGTGAACACCGACGAATTACTCATTTCGCAGCCCGACAACGGCGAGCAGGCCTTAGAGATAGCCGACCAATTGATCCGCTCCTCGGCATTAGACATTGTGGTGATCGACTCTGTGGCCGCACTCACCCCCAAGGCAGAGCTCGAGGGCGACATGGGCGAGGCGAAAGTAGGCTTGCAGGCACGACTCATGTCGCAGGCATTGCGCAAGCTCACCGGCACCATCAACAAGACGAACACCACGTGCATCTTCATCAACCAGTTGCGCGAAAAAATCGGTGTCACCTTCGGCAACCCGGAGACCACCACAGGGGGTAACGCGTTGAAATTCTACGCCTCCGTCAGGCTCGACATACGTCGTGGTGCCCAGCTGAAAGAGGGCGAAGAGATCATCGGCAACCAAGCCAAGGTGAAGGTGGTGAAAAACAAATTGGCGCCGCCTTTCCGCCGGGCAGAGTTTGACATTATGTTTGGAGAAGGCATCTCGCGCACCGGCGAAATTGTCGATTTGGGCGTGGACTACGAGATAATCAAAAAGAGCGGGTCGTGGTTCAGTTACGGCGACACGAAGCTGGCGCAAGGGCGTGATTCGACAAGGAAGGTCATCCACGACAACCCGGAGCTGGCCGACGAACTAGAAACCAAAATCAAGGAGGCCATCAAGAGCGGGAAAAAGCCGGCCAAGCCCTCCAAATAAGATGACGGACATCGTGAACCCCGCCGGGAGGTAAAGATATTACCTCCCGGCTTTGGCATGCGTT
>CAYPFZ010000128.1:0-3633 GCA_964410225.1 uncultured Paludibacter sp. | reverse complement strand
ACCGTATTCTTTGGCCGTTTCGGCCACAAACTGCCAAATGCCCACCGCCCCGGCGGAAGACACCGCCCGCGGATTGAGATAGCTTTCTATCACGGCCAGATATTTGAAGTCGTCCGGCACGCCTTGCTCGCGCAATATTGGTTCGATAAGGGGGAAATAGCGATTGGCTCGCTTGATGAGCAAAAAGGTGGTGCTGTGCATGTAGGTAAAGGCGAGCAGCTCGCGGTCAAAACGTTCGCGCAAGTCGTGACGCAAGAGGTCTACCCGACGCCCGGCAAATTGCACCTCCGCGGGGATGGAGGGCGCATCAACCTGCTGGGGTGCATCGCCGTAAAAAGCCGACTGCCGCCCGGTATCATCGGAGCGGACGGTTGCCTGCAAAAAAAGATACCCGCCTGCCAAAAAGGCAAACACCAGTATTGCCGCGTTTAAAAATACTTTGTTACCCATACGATGTCATCACAATCGAAAAACGGCCGCTTCTCCTTCTCGCGGGAGAGGCGAGCGCTTCCGCTTACAAAAATAAGCCATCGCAAAGTAACGCGCAAGGGAAGTTTTGTAAGACTCCGACTTTCTTTATCTGCCTTTGTTTTCCTCCATCTCCTGCGTGCTTAGGAAAATTTTGCTGCGTTAGTACGCAATTTTCGCTGCGTAAGTACGCAAGAGAAGCCCCCTTTAAAATGCGTGGCAGCAAGCTATTTCCGGCACTCAGCAAGATTTCTTTTTCACATCACGCAAGGCGCATCCGCTGTCATGGCAGCCTGCACACGGACTGTTTTTCCCGTTCTTGCCTGCCAGCAGTTTGTATGTGCGCCAAGCCACATACGAAAACACGAATACGCCAATCAAGAACACGGCTGTCTGCTGCATATTTCCATGTTTAAAGTCGACCACATCATCCGAACAGCTGGAACACCACGAAGGCCGCCAACCACGCCAACAGCAAGGTGTATCCCACGGAAAAGAGTGCCCATTTCCATCCCCCTGTTTCGTTTTTTATGGCGACAATGGTGGCAATGCAGGGCACATAAATGAGCACGAACAACATGAAACACAAGGCCACCACGGGGGTGAACACGGGCGAGCCATCGGCACGGGTGTCGGCTTTGATGTGTTCGGAGAGGGCGGCCGGGTTGTCGTCGGAGCTGCCGGTGTACAGCACGCCAAGGGTGCTCACTACCACCTCTTTGGCTGCCAATCCGGAGAGTAAGGCCACGCTCATTTTCCAGTCGAATCCGCAGGGTGCCATCACAGGCTCTATGGCATGGCCTATGCGACCGATGTACGAATTTTCCTGTTGCTCCATGGGCGATTCGGCTTGCCCGCCCCGGACGTCAGGACGCGGATAATAGCCCAAAAACCAAATCACGATGGACGCAAGAAGAATGATTGTCCCCATTTTCTTGAGATATTGCTTGCCTTTTTCCCATGTATGGACGAGGATGGTGCGTGTCGTGGGCACCCGGTAAGGGGGCAACTCCATCACAAAAGGGGTTTCGTCTTTTCGAAAGAGGACACGTTTGAACAGTTTGGCTACTATCACTGCCAGCACGATGCCCGTAAAATAAAGTCCGAAGAGTACCAGCCCGGCATGTGACGGAAAGAACGCTCCTGCCAGCAGGAGGTAGACAGGCAGGCGGGCACTGCACGACATGAAGGGGTTGACAAGTATGGTAATCAGGCGGCTGTTGCGATTCTCGATGGTACGGGCAGCCATCACGGCGGGCACGTTGCAACCGAAGCCCATGATGAGGGGAATGAACGACTTGCCATGGAGTCCCATACGGTGCATGATTTTGTCCATGATGAACGCCGCCCGTGCCATGTAGCCGGTATCTTCCATCAGCGAGATGAAGAAATAGAGGATGAGAATGTTGGGCAAGAACACAAGCACCCCGCCCACTCCGCCGATGATGCCGTCGGAGAGCAGGTCGCGCAACGGGCCAGGAGCCATTGCCTCTGACACGACTCCGCCCAACCAGCCCATGCCTGACTCAATCCAATTCATTGGATATTGTCCAAGCCAAAACGTGCATTGGAACATGGCAAACATGAAAAGCAGAAAAAGCGGGTAGCCCAAATATTTACTTGTGACCACCGCATCGATTTCCGATGTGCGACGGTATTTGTCGCCGGTTTTTCCTTCCCGGTATGTCTCACGCAGTGCCCCGGCGATGAAGCCATATTTTGCGTCGGTCACATAAGACTCCATGTCGCCACCTAACAGAGGCAGAAGGCGAGCCGTCTCCTTGTCACGAGCTTCGAGCAATGTCCCGGCTGAGGGCTGCTTGCTGACAAACGCTTCGGCATCGGGGTCTTTTTCCAACAACTTCAGCGACCAGTAGCGCGGAGGGAATAGCGCGGTGAGTGCGTGCTCGGCGGCTACGAATGGCTTGAGACGGGCAATGCTCTGCTCGAGGTGTTCGCCGTAATTGATATGAATATGTCGCACGGTTTGCTGTACTTCTTGCTCTCCCTCCAAATCGGAGAGTTGCTCGCCGGCGGAATGATGATGGGGTATTTCCACATCGTGGTGGTAATGGTCGAGCAACGTGTCGTGTTGCGCGGAAGGGATAAGCCTGCCTTCGGTATCGAGCACGTCGCCGCCTTCATACAGTCTGACGGCCATCTCCATGAGCCGTTCCAGGCCTTGCCGCTTGCTGGCCACCGTAGGCACAAAAGGGATGCCCAACAGCTTGCCCAAAGCTTTGTAGTCGAGTTGGTCGCCGGCAGCCACCATCTCGTCATACATGTTGAGGGCGACCACCGTGCGCAAATTCATATCGATGAGCTGTGTGGTGAGATAGAGGTTGCGTTCGAGATTCGAGGCGGCCACCACGTTGATGACCACGTCGGGCATTTTCTCCGCTAAGTATTGTTGCACATAGCGTTCTTCGGGTGAATAGGCCGAAATGGAGTATGTACCGGGCAGGTCAACCAACGTGATGCGGTAACCCCGGAAGTTAAATTGCCCCTCTTTGGCGGTCACCGTCACCCCGCCATAATTGCCTACATGCTCATGACCGCCCGAAGCGTAGTTGAACAGCGTGGTTTTCCCGCTGTTGGGATTGCCCACAAGAGCCACGGTGATGCTCTTGCGGCGGTCGAAGGCAGCTTTTCGCACTTGCTCCTCCTCGATGAGGGTTTCGGGTTGCGCTTGGAGTGCTTGCGACACTTCCTGCTCACTTACGACCTCTATCAAGGCGGCTTCGCTGCGACGTAGCGACACTTCGTAGCCCATCACCTTGTATTTTATAGGGTCGTTCAACGGGGCGTTAAGCAGGGCTTCGACAGTTTTCCCTTTGATAAAACCCATCTCCACGATGCGTTTTCGAAAGCCTCCATGACCCGACACCTTGACAATGGAGGCCTTTTGGCCGGTCTTCAACTCGGATAGTTTCATGCTTCTTTGCGCTGTCTGCCCGTCTCTACAGGTTTATGCAGGGGCACGTTTGTTTTCTTCCAAAGCTGCGAAGGTGGCATTTTCCTTGCACGTGTACAATCACCTTGTGTAGGTATTTGTGCGGTTCGTGTCGGCGTGTGTGTCCCGAAAACAGGCTATGGCGGGTGCCTCGGGTGCTTAGTTTAGGGGCTTCCGGCGGATGCTTAGGAAAATTTCAGCGCGTTAGTACG
>CAYPFZ010000127.1:0-3642 GCA_964410225.1 uncultured Paludibacter sp. | reverse complement strand
GAATTTTCGGCATTCAACGTCTATTTTTTGCATCATTGAACCCGAAAACAAAAAGCAACGAAGTTTTGCAGGGGTCTCAAAATTTCCCTAAGCATCCGCCGGAAGGAGCTTATTAGAGCGATTTTCCCTACTTTTGCAAAAACAAATGCGATTTTAACGGATAAAGCCATGGCAAAAATATACGAACTGACCCGCTCCTACCGCATAGGAAGGCGCTACGTAAATCCGGCATTCAGGTGCTTTTACTCGAAATTTATCGTTCTGGGGAAGGAAAACATCCCCTTGAAAGGGCCGGTCATCTTCGCACCTAACCACTACAATGCCCTGATGGACGCGCTGGTGGTGCTTTCGAGCACTTCCTACAAGTTGTCGAACACCTTCATCGCCCGATCGGACGTTTTCAAAAAAGGATTTTTCTCCAAAGCCTTGCGCTTTTTGAAAATATTGCCCGCGTTTCGCATTCGCGACGGCTACGGCAGCCTGGGGAAAAACGATGACACTTTCGAACAGGCCCGCGAGGTGCTCGAAAAGCGCAACGCCCTCTGCATCATGCCAGAAGGAAGCCAGGGTGATCAATTGAAACTACGCCCGTTTGCAAAAGGCATCTTCCGCATCGCTTTCACTGCCCAGGAACAAATTGGCACGGAAGAGTCGGTCGACATCGTCCCGTTGGGCATCGACTATAGCGACCGGGTGCGCTTCGGAGAAGAGGTGGTGGCCTATTATGGCCCACACCTGCACGTGATTGACTACATGCCGCTGTACAAAGAAAATCCGGCTGTGGCCATCAACCGCTTGCGCGACGACCTGAAGGAAGCGTTGCACAAACAAATGGTAGACTTGGCAACGGAAGAACACTACGAGGCCTTCAAAACGGCCCTTTATGCCACCGACCGCGAGTTGGCACGAGAAAAACACGGTCGCGTCGATCCGGCTTCGCGTTTCCTTGTCCGTTGTCAGACGGCGGAAAGCCTGGTGGCATTCAAGGCCTCGTCGCCCGACCGGGCGGCGCAGCTTGCCGAACTGTGTGACAACTACCGGCGCTTGCGCGACCGATTCGCTCTGTCGGAAGAGGTGTTGGGACGGCCTCTCGGAGTGCTGCCCATGCTGTGTCAGCTCCCTTTGCTGCTACTCACGCTACCCGTGTTTGTGTGTGGATTGGTGTTGAATATGTTCCCCTTTTTCCTCCCGGTTTTCATCCGCAAGAAGATGGGGGTAAAATACGACGGCTTCTTCAGTTCATTCGATTTCGTTTTGGGCGGCATCTTGCTTTTCCCTATTTTCTATCTGTTGCAATCAGTTCTCTACGCTGTTTTTTCGCCCTTCCCCTGGTGGACGGTGGTTTTGTTTCTCCCGGCACAATACCTTTTGGGGAAATGGGCGTTTCGCTGGTACAAAGCAGTAAGACTTTGGTGCAAAAGGTTGCGCTTTAAAGTGTTGAAGATGACCCGAAGGAACGATATATGCCGCCTTATGCAACTGCGCAACGACATTCTCAAAGGAGTCTCCGCCGCACTTTGACCGAAGGAACACGGTCCGAGGCTTCTGCAATAGCGGTTGCTGCGTTTGCCGGTACATGGCAATAAACACGAATGCCGCCCAACGATGAATATCAGACATCACCGGGCGGCATTCGTCGCGTTTTTCCGCAGGTGTCGGTCAGGCGTGGTTTTTCTTCACATTGGGCAATTCCAAGCCATAACCTTTCCTTTTGTCCTCTTTCTTCAGCAAGAAGGCAATCACGAGTGCCAATATGCCGAAGCTGGAAAAAATAAGCATGGGTAAGGTGTAGTCATACGAAGCAGCCGCTGTTTCGGTCTTGCAATAGCGGTCGAGCACCCACCCGATAAGTGCAGGCACTCCCATCAACCCCCAATTTTGCACCCAGAAGATAAGGGCATAGGCCGTGCCCAATTGTTTTTCGGGAATAATTTTTGGCACAGAAGGCCACATGGCCGAAGGTACTAACGAGAAGGCGATACCGAGGAAAACCATCAACAGGGTGGCAAACCACCAATAGTTGAGTAGCGGCATGGCAAAAAGCAGATGTATGCCGATAAGCATAGCCGCTCCGACGAACATGATGGTCGCACCTTTGCCGCGGCGATCGTAGAGGTTGCCGAAAAGCGGGGTGAGGAAAAGCGTGCCCAACGGAAGTAGGCTGGGAATGACGCCCGCCACCTGAGGCGCTAACCCGTATTTGTTGACCATCAGGTCGGTGGCATACTTCAGGAAGGGAAATACCGCCGAATAGAACAGCACGCACAACAGCGCGATAAGCCAGAAGCCCCGACTTCGCACGATGAGCCATATATCAGAAAGGCGGAAGGCCTCGTCAGAGGCATCCGTGGCGACAGCGGCTTCCGAAGCGTCAAGCCGGCGATCCATCACCGTGTAGACAATAAAGGCAATAAGCCCGATGCAGAGCATCACAAGGCAAAGCAGGATAGGTGCCGATATGCTGCCGCACAACTTGGCAAAGGGCACAGTGACCGACATGGCCAACATAGTGCCTAAGCGCGCCGTAGCCATCTCAAGCCCCATGGCCAAGGCCATTTCGTAGCCTTTGAACCACTTCACGATGATTTTCGAGACGGTGATACCCGCCGTTTCTATCCCCACGCCAAACACGGCATAGCCCAATGCAGCCACCGCCACTTGCCCTTTCAGCCCGGCAATGGTGACCCCTTCGAGCGGCAGCAACCCCGACACGGCGGCATATTTGATGAAACAACCCGCCACCATCAGAGAGCAAGCCCCAAGCCCGGTGAAGCGCACCCCCATCTTGTCGAGGATGATTCCACCGAAAATCAACATCAGCAGAAAAACATTGAACCATCCGTAGGCACTGGTGAAAATGCCGTAGTCGGTGCTCGTCCACCGTAACTCCTGTTCAAGCATCGGTTTGAGCGGCGACATCACGTCTGTGAGAAAGTAGCCGCAAAGCATGGTAAAGGCAACCACCACCAAGGCCGTCCACCGGGCCGCTTTCGAGTCGCGCAAAGTCTTTGAGATTGTTTCCTTCATGACAATATCGAGTTATGTAAAATGAAACGCGCCTTGCACCTCCACCGGAAGAACAAAGCGAACGCAAAGCTACAAAAAATCTTTTAAACCCACCGCCATGCACTCTGCGCCCCACGCCCAAACGCAGGAAAACGCCTGCCGCTTAAACGCTGCCGGCCGTGTCGACTATCGTTGCGAAAAAGATAAGCTGTCGGAGGCTCTGCCGCGTAAGTACGTAGCAAAAATTCCCAAAGCATGCACGAGAAGGGGGGGGTAAAAAAGAAACGAGACGTGTTGTTGTTTCGTTGGCGGGTCGGGTTTTAGGTGGCGCGCATAACGCTACCACACGTCCTTTGTACAAACAGATGTTATAAAAGCCGTTTAATTATTAAGATATTTGCACGTGTAGATAAGGGGTGCTACATTTGGACGTGATTTTTTTCATAGTGTATTAGATTTAATTTAAGGTTAACGAAGTTTGGTCGTCGTGAGACGACCATTTCTTTTTTGCGTCAGAGGGCATGCCCGGCTTTTTTCGAGGCCTTGTTCCTTTTTCTTCTTTCCTGCATCCGAAGTTTCAGGCCCGCAAAGATGGTGTCGGGGCGAAGATTCATCACGCTGTACATCTCGCCTGCC
>CAYPFZ010000126.1:0-3683 GCA_964410225.1 uncultured Paludibacter sp. | reverse complement strand
ACGACAAAACACGGTCTTTTTTATGAAATCAAATGAAAATACATATTTGTATATACTGCTGAAAATAAACTGTTTATATTCACTTGCTATTCCTTTGTTTTCTCTTAAAATCTGGGTACTGTACCCGCTTCGGGTACACGCAGAGGTTTCCCCGATGCAACTGTTGCAAGGGGAAACCTCTTTTCTTTTTCCGACCCGACACCCGACAGCTTTCGATCTCAAGCCGGGCAGCCGGAAAAATCATGCCGATTTGCCACGTACCGCAAGTTTGTTTGCTTTGATTCAAGGAAAAAAGACGGGAAACATGAAAGACAAGTGGAAAGAATGGACTACTTTTGTATGTCTTTTACACAAGCAGAGAGCAATCCAGGTGAGACGCATGCTGCTTTTCAGACAAATGTAACTGACTTAGATTACAAAATCGATAACCATTCAAGCAAAAAGAAATGAAGAACAAGTATGTAGACTTAATTGAACAATCGTTCGAGTTTCCCAATGATGAGTTTACTTTAATCGAGAACGAACTCCAATGGTTCGGGGTTCCGGTGATGGAGCTCATTAAACAATACGGCACGCCTTTGAGGATCGTCTACCTTCCTAAGATTGCCGAGAACATCAGGAAGGCACGACGCATGTTCAACGTCGCAATGGCCAAGGTCGATTATCAGGGCGATTACCATTATTGCTACTGTACGAAAAGCTCACATTTCTCCTTCGTCATGGAAGAAGTACTCAAGCATAACGTGCACATCGAAACCTCTTCCGCCTTCGATATTAATATCATTGAGGCACTTTACGAACGAGAACTCCTCAAAAAAGACATCTTCATCGTCTGCAACGGATACAAGCGTCCACAATATATAGAGAACATCCAGAACCTCATCAGCAATGGATTCGAGAACATCATACCCATCCTCGACAACAAATTCGAGCTCGACTTGCTCATGAAAAACTTCAAAAAGAAGTTCAAAGTCGGTATCAGAATAGCCTCGGAAGAAGAACCAAAGTTCGACTTTTACACCTCAAGACTGGGCATTCGTTATAACGACATCATACCATATTATAAGGAAAAGATAGCAAACAATGAGCAGATCGAGCTCAAGATGCTGCACTTCTTCATCAACACAGGCATTAAGGACACGTCGTATTACTGGAATGAACTGAGCAAAGCGGTCAACTTGTTTTGCGAACTCAAAAAGCTCTGTCCGCAGCTCGACAGCTTGAATATCGGCGGAGGACTGCCCATCCAATCCCACCTTGATATGGTCTACGAATACGAATACATGGTAGAAGAAATCGTCGCACAAATCAAAAACATCTGCATGCAGAACGTAGTACCCGAGCCAAACATCTTCACCGAATTCGGAACTTATACCGTCGGAGAGAGCGGAGCCATGCTATATTCCATCGTAAACCAAAAGAGACAAAACGACAGAGAACTGTGGAATATGATCGACAGCTCCTTTATGACAACCCTGCCGGACACCTGGGCCATCAACCAAAGATACGTCTTTTTAGCAATAAATAACTGGAATTCGCAGTACGAACGCGTCAATCTCGGGGGACTTACTTGTGACAGCGAGGACTTCTACAACGCAGAAGTGCACTCAAACGCCGTATTTCTGCCCAAAATCGAGCCCGGCCGCGAGCAATTTATCGGGTTCTTTCACACCGGAGCGTACCAAGAAGCCCTTAGCGGTTACGGTGGTATCCAACACTGTTTGATACCATGTCCGAAGCTCGTCATCATCGACAACAACGAAGAAGGTGACTACACCACCAAACTTTTCGCAAAAGAACAGAGCTACAAGTCCATGTTAAAAATTCTTGGATATTAGAACAAAATCCGCGAAAACAGCTCAGCGAAGCTCCACAACCTCCAAATCACGCACCCGGCCGCCCTCGACAATGAAGCGCACAAGTGTCCTCATCCGATGCCAACCCTCCCGACCGGCAGCCCCGGGATTGATGTGCAACAGGTCAAGTTCACGGTCGTAAATCACACGAAGAATATGAGAATGCCCGCTGATAAACAGCTTCGGCGGGTCATCATAAATAAGAGGCTTTACCGAGGAATCGTACTTCCCCGGGTAGCCTCCTACGTGTTTTATCCACACATCCAGCCCATTACATACGAAACGACTGCTCAGCGGGAAACACATCCGAATGTTGCTGTCGTCGATATTCCCATAAACACCGCGCACCGGAGCCAGCTCCGACAGACCGCGAGCCACTGACTGCGAGCCCCAATCGCCCGCATGCCAAATCTCATCGCAGCCCTCCAAGTTGCGGAGTATCAAGCTGTCAAGGCAACCATGCGTGTCAGAAAGCAGACCAATCTTCATTATAATATATACGATGACACGGTGGCATCAGAGCGGACGGTCAAAACAATACGCCAGCGTGTAACGTTCATTGCGCACATAATCAACGTGGTACAACAGCCCCGACCCACAATCTTCCACCCGCAGACTACCCTCCTCCGCCGGCCGGAATGGTAACGATCGCAGACTTTCCTTGAAATCAAATACCCTCTTGCCCAGTATCTTATACAGCGCTTCTTTCGACGACCAGAGCACCTGCTGCGTAGCAAGCGCCGTCTCGCCCCGTACAAAACGCCATTCATCACGGTGAAGAAAGCGCCCGGCCACACGAGCAACGCGCCCGCCGAAGCACTCAATGTCGACGCCAACACGCGACGAAACGTCCGAAAGCACAGCAACGTATGCTCCCGAATGCGAAACACTTACATGCTCCGCACGGTTCAAAACGTGCGGACAGCCCTCATTATCGTGCCACAAACACACTTCCTCGCCGAATAAATGCCGTAACGACACGCGCACACCCAAGTATTCCATGCGTCGCCTGCTCGTCTTAATCTCATGAAAACCATTCAGATTATCAGGCAAATGTAACGTAGCGAGCAAGTCCTCCGCACGCTCCTCCGACTTCCAGACAAGTAACTTTCCGCCACCGGGAAACGTAATTTCGCGCTCCGTCATCGGTGCAAAATTACGAATTTTTTGTGTATATCAATCCAACCACTCAAAATTTTCCATCAAAAAGACAATGTCCTCCCGCACATAATCAAGCATCGGAGCGATCGAATCCTTGTTAGGAACATGTTGAAAATAAAGTGCTCCGCGAAAAAAATGACGCGTGCTGTCGGTCAAGACAAACTGAACCGGCGAGGCCACATTCCCCTTCAAATCATACAAAAGCCCGTACACCCGCCGCGCTGCGTCCTCAAAAAAATGCTCCGAGATGCCTTCCGCCTGCCCGCTATGTGAGTAGACAAACCGCCGCGCATCCTCTGAAAGTACCTGAAGGTCGCCCTCAATCTGCCGATAACTACAGTGAATGTCAGCCGAAAGCAATGGATAATGAATATCGAACCAATAGCCGCCTTCGATCTCTCCGCGCATAGAAATAACCCCCAAACTCGAAGCCTCGAACGCAAAAGGCAGGCTGCCCGTGACCGTTTTTACGTATGAATGAGGTGGTATAGTCACACGGTAATAGCCGTAAGGCCGCGGAGTATATGCCTCCCTGCAGCCTTGCAAACAACCAGCAAGCAATAAAAAAATAACTAAAACCAACCGATAAGGCAAACTTTTTTCCATTTGCTGTGCAATATGACCACCGCTCATTCTGATGCAAAGCTAAGTAAAAAATCCGATATA
>CAYPFZ010000125.1:0-3706 GCA_964410225.1 uncultured Paludibacter sp. | reverse complement strand
ATGTTGTTGGCTTTCATGTAGGCCTCCACATTCATTTTCGTGTCGTTTTCGCCACCGACAAACACCTGCTCCACTAAGGTTGATTCCTGGAAGAATTTGTTCAGACGGCCTTGCGCGATGTTGCGTATCATCTGTTCGGGCAGGGCAGCGGCCTTTTCGGCTGAAACGGTGGCGATGATTTCTTTGGCTTTTGCCACATCGTCGGCGGTGATCCAGCCTTTGGCCATGTTGCTCTCCATGTGGTCTTCGCTGTCGACATGGGCGGGGTTGATGCCCGCCTTTTTCAGAGCCGCATCGACTGCCTTTTGAATTTGTTCCGCTTTCGTCTTGTCGATTGCCACTTGCAGTTCGCTGTCAACGACCTTCTGAGGCACAGATTCTCTGTTCAAAGCGATGGGGTTCATGGCTGCCACCTGCATGGCGACGGCACGCATGGCGCGAAGGTCGGCATCGGCTTCCGCAAACGAAACGATGGTGGCCAACTTGTTGCCGGGATGGATATAAGCCACCACCGAGGCGCCGCTGACCGACGCGAAACAGTCAAGTTCCATTTTTTCGCCCGTCACGCCCGAGCGGTCGGTCACCAAATCGGCCACGCTGCGCCCTTCGATTGTCAGGGCCTTCAATTCCTCCAAATTGGCGGGCTTTTCTTCCACGGCCTTATCGAGGATGGATTGCGTCAGGGCGATGAAATCGGCATTTTTGGCCACAAAGTCGGTTTCGCATTTCAATGCCAACACGGCCGCGTAGCCGTCTTTTGTTGCCGCCAGCACGCAGCCTTCGGCCGCCTCGCGGTCGCTGCGCTTGGCTGCTACCGCCTGGCCTTTCTTGCGTATGATTTCTATTGCCTTGTCAAAATCGCCTTCTGACTCGGTCAGGGCGTTCTTACAATCCATCATGCCTGCGCCCGTCATGGAACGCAATTTGGAAATATCTGCTATTGTTATTGCCATAACTGTTATGATTAATTAGTATGAATATGTTCTTGTGTCGACGCTTCCAATCAAAAAAACGAGTCGCAGGCTATCTCGAGAGTTGAACCTGAATATAACCTGCAACTTGCGTTTTGACCGGCTGTTTGTCTCGGTTTACTTATTCCGCTTTGGGTGTTTCGGTTGTCTCGGCGGCGGGTTCAGCGGCGGTTGCCGGTTTTTCTCCCGCGTCTTCTCTCTTCACCCTTGCCCTTTTGGTGACTCTCGATTTGCGTTCTTTCGTTGCGGGGGCTTCTTCGGCCTCATCGTCGAGTTTTTCCACTTTGCGCTCGTCGAGTCCTTCTTGCACGGCTTCGCAAACGGCGTTCACAATGAGCTCTATCGACTTGGTGGCGTCGTCGTTGGCCGGGATGACGTAGTCGATGCCCACGGGGTTGGAGTTGGTGTCGACGATGGCAAACACGGGGATTCCCAGACGTTGGGCTTCGCGCACGGCGATGTGTTCCTTCATCACGTCGACCACGAAGATGGCCGCCGGGAGGCGCGTCAAATCGGCGATGCTGCCCAAGTTCTTTTCTAATTTTTCGCGTTGCCGGGCTATCTGGAGTTTCTCGCGTTTGGAGATGTTGTCGAACGTGCCGTCGCTTGTCATCTTGTCGATGGTGGCCATCTTCTTGACGGCTTTGCGGATGGTGGGGAAGTTGGTGAGCATCCCGCCGGCCCAGCGTTCGGTGATGTAGGGCATGCCTACGGCCTTGGCTTTTTCCGCAACGATTTCCTGTGCCTGCTTCTTGGTGGCAACGAAGAGGATTCTGCGTCCCGACTTGGCTATTCGCTTCATCTCTTCTGCCGCCTCGTCGATTTTGGCCACTGTCTTATGCAGGTCGATGATGTGGATGTCGTTGCGCTCCATGAAGATATAGGGAGCCATTGCCGGGTTCCATTTGCGCTTCAGGTGTCCGAAATGGGCACCGGCTTCCAGGAGTTGTTCAAAATTCGTTCTTGGCATTTGTTGTCTTCTTTGTTTGTTTACGTTCTTTAAAAATCAATCTCCGAGTAGTTCCTGTGGCGGAAGTCTCAGAAATTTAGATGCTAAACCAGTTCATTATGCTGCCCGACGCCCGCTTGCGCACTCGATTTCTTTATAATGAGGGCGACAAGGAGCCGACGGGCAAAAGACACGATGATGTCAACGTTTCGAGAATTGGAATCTCTTGCGGGCTTTCGGGCGTCCCGGTTTTTTCCGTTCCACTTCGCGGGGGTCGCGGGTCATGAAGCCGGCGGCCTTCAGCGCGGGCTTGTCTTCCGGGTTGATTTTGACCAGCGCGCGGGCTATGGCCAGACGCAGAGCCTCGGCCTGCCCCTTGGTGCCGCCGCCGCCAAGGTTGACCTTGATGTCGTATTTCTCGGTCACACCCAACTTTTCGAGCGGCTGCTTGATGATGTATTGAAGGATGGGTGAGGGGAAATAGTTGACTAATTCACGCTTGTTGATAACGATATTGCCGCTGCCTTCTCTTACGTAGATGCGGGCAACAGCCGCTTTTCTTCTTCCTAAAGCATTTATTATGTCCATATCCGTTTATTTGATTTTGTGTAATTCGATTTGTCTGGGCTTTTGCGCCTGCATGTTGTGTTCGGCACCGGGGAATACATAGAGGTTGCCCAGCAACTTGGCTCCCAAGCGATTTTTAGGCAACATACCTTTTACCACCTTCCTGAGCAGTCTTTCGGGGCTCTTCTTCATCATCTGCTCGGGAGTCGTTTCGCGCTGCCCGCCGGGATAGCCCGTGTGGCGCAGGTAAACGCGATCCGTCCATTTCGAACCGGTCAGTTTGACCTTGCCGGCATTGACAACGATCACATTGTCACCGCAATCCACATGAGGAGTAAAATCCGGTTTGTACTTCCCGCGGAGAATTTTCGCCACTTCCGAAGCCAAGCGTCCCAAAACCAAATCGGTAGCGTCCACCAACACCCATTCTTTGTGAACGGTAGCCTTGTTGGCGGAAACAGTCTTATAACTTAATGTATCCACTGTCTGTTAATTAATTTGTTGACAACCTGCCCTCGCAGCATCTGCACCCGCCGGACTGAAAGAGGCCAATCGGAACAGTACCGACGTGTTACGCGTCAGCAGCAAAGGCGTTTAGATTTGGACAATAAACGGGCTGCAAAGGTATGCTTTTTCTTTTGATGTACAAACGTGTGAAAAAAGAATTTGTCGGGAGGCGGAAAACACTGTCTGGCCTCACGCGCGTTTCGAGCTCGCTATCCGGTTTCGCCCCCCTTCCTGCGGCGTACCAACGCAGCTCGCAGCGCGTAAGAACCCGGCAAAAATTGCGTCGGCACGCAGCGAAATTTTCGTTGGCACGCGCCAAAAGCGGGAAAAGGCTTGTAATTTTCAACATTCGGCATTTTCGGTCAACTGTATACTCCAAATATTCTTATCTTTGTAAGTACGTGACAGGGTCAATCGCGTCAATGTCGTTCTCGCAGAGAAGGATAAGGGCGAAAAACGGCTCTTGCGGAGACAGACCGTAAGGCTGCACTCGCCGAGATGGGTCGTAAAGGCAGAGTCGACCGGCAAGTGTCGTTTTACAAAATTGACTTGTGAAATTCTTTGATGTGTTTCTATAAAAAACTAAAAATCATGCAGACAGAAGACAGCCAAAAAGTGGTAAAGCGGTTTTTTGAAGCCCTGTACTACCTGAAAGAGCATAAAATCATCAGGGGCAAGCAGACGTTCACAAGGGAGTTCGGCATCAACCGCT
>CAYPFZ010000124.1:0-3774 GCA_964410225.1 uncultured Paludibacter sp. | reverse complement strand
CTGCGTACTAACGCAGCGAAATTTCCCAAAGCACGCAGCGGAGACCCCTTTTTTGAGGGGTCAGAAAGGGGTGACAACAAGGCAAACAAAAGAATATAAAAGAAGAAAGTTCATGCCGGTCGGACAAAAGACGTTCAGCATCGCCGGGAACGCCTGCCGCCGGAGTCGTCGCATTTTTCAAATTCTGATATTTTTTGTAGTTTTGTGTTTTCTGACTTTCTTTGCAAGCAAGAACGTTGTATGAAAATCCATCTGACAAAAAAGCAAGTGCAAGACTCGCTCAAGGCGGGCTTGTTTTTGTGTGCGGTCATCATCATCGTCCATCTGTTTCCCTCCCGCCACGCCTTTAGCTACGACTACGAGCCGGGCAGGCCATGGATGCACGAGGCGGTGACGGCTCCGTTTGACTTCCCTGTGTACAAAAGTGCGGAACAGCTCGAACGCGACCGCGCCGAGGTGCTAAAAAATTTCGTTCCCTATTATCGCGTCGATACGGCCATGGCGCGGACGCAATTTCGGCGCTTCGTGACCGACTACCAACGGCGCAACGGCTACCAACCTGATTTGAAAGAAATCGTCAGTCGACAATTGGACAAGGTATATGCTGCCGGCATCATCTCGTCGGCCGACCAGACCATGCTGAAAGAAAGAGGTGTCACCAAAATACAGTGCATCTACCCCGACCGCATGACCCGCACCACGCGCCCCGACCGCCTCCTCACCCCCAAGACTGCCTACCGAAAAGTGATGGATGTCGAAAATGCGACCGATCGCAACATGTTGGAAGCATACCGCTTGGAGGCATACATTGTCGAAAACGTGGTTTACGACTCATTGGCTTCGTCGGTGGCGGAAGCCGAGCTGCTCAACAGCGTGTCGCTCACCGTGGGGATGGTGCAGGCAGGCGAACAAATCATCGACCGGGGCGAAATGGTGACGGCCGACATCTGCGCCATACTCGATTCCTTGAAAATGCAATACGACGGGGAAAACACGGGCGACAACCAACACGTCGTAGCAGACATAATAGGCAGAGTGATTTTGGTGTCAGGACTTATCGCCTTGCTGTTTGTCTATTTCTATCTGTTCCGCCCGAGGATATACGACAACTACGGCAACCTGTTGCTGGTGCTGCTGCTGGTGTTGCTCGTTGTGACACTCAGCTCGCTGGCCGTGCGCTTCCAAAGCAGCGTCGTCAGCTATTACATGGTGCCTTACGTGTTGATACCGATTATCGTGCGGGTGTTTTTCGACTCGCGTACCGCATTTTTCGTCCACATAATCACTTCCCTTATCGTGTCGTTCATGGTGGAAGACCCCTTCCTTTTCCTCGTGTTGCAAATTGCAGCAGGGATGCTGGCGGTGACCAACCTCAAAGACCTGGCTCAGCGTTCGCAATTAGCACGTACGACTTTGTATGTCTTCCTTTGTTACACAGCTTTTTACTTGGCTTACTGTCTCATGAGGGAAGGCGGTTGGGGAAACATCTCTTGGGAACCCGTGGTCTATTTTGCCATCAGCGGCATGTTCCTGCTCTTTGCCTACATCTTTATCTATCTGTTTGAAAAGCTGTTTAAACTGATTTCGAGTGTCACCTTGGTCGAACTGACAAACGTCAACAGTGACTTGATGCTGAAATTTGCCGAGAGCGCGCCGGGCACTTTCCAACATTCGCTCCAAGTGTCGAACATTGCCACCGAAGCCGCCAAGAAGATAGGCGCCAACAGCCTGTTGGTGCGCACCGGGGCGTTGTATCACGACATCGGGAAGATGAAAAACCCCGGCTTCTTCACCGAAAACCAATTGGGCGGAAAAAATCCCCTGATGGAAAAAGACTTCAAAGAAGCAGCACGCATCATCATCAACCACGTGCCCGACGGCATACAAATGGCGAAAAAATACCACTTGCCCGAACAAATCATCAACTTCATCTCTACCCACCACGGGATGAGCAAAGCAAAATATTTCTACAACTCGTTCATCAACGCCAATCCCGGCGTAAAGCCCGACGAATCAGCCTTCACCTACCCCGGTCCGTTGCCCAACAGCAAGGAGACGGCCATACTTATGATGGCCGACGCAGTGGAGGCTCGATCGCGCAGCCTCAGGGAATATACCGAGACATCCATTTCAGAGATGGTGGAGGACATGATTGACTCGCAAATTGCCGACGGACAATTCAAAGACGCTCCCATCACGTTTCGAGACGTGGAAACAGTCAAGGCCGTCTTCACCGAAAAATTAATCAACATCTACCATACCCGCATCGCCTACCCCAAGGCAAACGCCACTTTCGTCACTCCCACTGAAGAAAAAGCGCAAGCGTCTTTACACAATTAAACCTGCTGTTTGGAAATGAAGGAGCATCTGCAGGACAAGATTTTCAAAATCATATCCGAGGTGGCCGACAAGAAAGGGGTGGCCTGCTACGTGATAGGCGGATACGTGCGCGACCTCTACCTCCGCCGTCCCTCGAAAGATATTGACGTGGTGGTGGTCGGGAGCGGCATCGCCATGGCCGAAGAGGTGGCGGCGCAAATAGGGAAAAAGGCGTCGTTGGCTGTGTTCAAGAACTTCGGCACGGCTCAAGTCAAGACCCCGGAAGCAGAAATAGAGTTCGTCGGAGCGCGACGCGAGTCATACCGCCGTGAGTCGCGTAAACCTATCGTGGAAGACGGTACGCTCGAAGACGACCAACGACGGCGAGATTTCACCATCAACACGCTGGCCTTGTGCCTGAACAAAGCGCAATACGGCGAATTGGTCGACCCTTTCAATGGTATGTACGACCTTGAGAACCTGGTGATACGTACCCCTTTAGACCCTGATGTTACCTTTTCCGACGACCCTTTGCGCATGATGCGGGGCATCCGCTTTGCCTCGCAAATAGGCTTTTTCCTCGAAGTGGATACCTTCGACGCCATAGCGCGCAACCGCGAACGTATCAACATCGTCTCCAAAGAGCGCATTGCCGACGAACTGAACAAAATAATCCTCTCGCCCCGCCCCTCGGTGGGACTGCTTCTGTTGGAAAAAACGGGTCTGCTCCCGCTGATATTTCCCGAACTGGAAGCCCTGAAGGGAGTAGAGACAAAAGACGGCATTGACCACAAAGACAACTTTCTCCACACGCTGCTGGTGCTTGACAATCTGAGCCGCACAACCGATAATCTCTGGTTGCGCTGGGCGGCTCTGCTGCACGACATTGGCAAGCCGCGCTCGAAACGTTTTGACAAAAAACAAGGCTGGACGTTCCACAACCACGACTTCGTAGGGATGAAGATGGTGCCCGAGATCTTCCGGAAGATGAAGTTGCCCGTGAACGAGAAGATGAAGTTCGTACAGAAAATGGTGCAGCTGCACATGCGTCCCATCGTGTTGAGCGAAGAGGGCGTGACCGATTCGGCAGTCAGACGGTTGCTCTTTGAGGCAGGCGATGACATCGACAGTCTGATGATGCTCTGCGAGGCCGACATCACCTCAAAAAACCCCGAGAAGGTCAAACGATACAAAAACAATTTCCAGATCGTCCGGCAAAAGCTGAAGGAAATAGAAGAAAAAGACCGCATACGCAATTTCCAACCTCCCGTTGACGGGCTGGAAATCATGCGCACATTCGCCCTTCCTGCCTGCTCGACGGTGGGCAGCATCAAGACAAGGATAAAAGACGCCATCCTCGACGGGATTATCCCCAACGATTACCGGGCCGCCCGCTCATTCATGCTTGAGGTGGCAGCCAAAGAATTCGGTTTGAAAGAAGTGAACGCCACCCAA
>CAYPFZ010000123.1:0-3788 GCA_964410225.1 uncultured Paludibacter sp. | reverse complement strand
TATCGGCTCGCGACAAGGCTACGGGCAAGGAGCAAAAAATACGCATTGAAGCCTCCTCGGGTCTGAGTGATGAGGAAATCAAACGGATGAAAGACGAAGCTGCTGCCAACGCCGAAGCCGACGCCCGCGAGAAGGAGCGCGCCGACAAACTGAACCGGGCCGACAGCCTCATCTTCCAAACGGAAAAACAGCTGAAAGAATTTGGCGACAAGTTGCCGCCCGACAAGAAAGGCCAGATAGAAACGGCACTGAACAAGCTGAAAGAAGCTCACAAAACGCAGGACATGGCAGGCATTGACGCGGCAACCAACGAGTTGAACACGGTGTTCCAAGCAGCCGGCCAAGAGATGTACAACGCGCAAAACGCCCAACAGTCAGGCTCGCAACCGAATGCCGGCCATGGCGGAGAACAACAACAGTCCAACGGTTCACAAGATAACGTAACCGACGTAGATTTTGAGGAAGTGAAGTAAGTTGCAAAAGACAACGATAAGCAACGACAGAAAGACGAGGCATAGCTCCATGAGTTATGCCTCGTTTGTTGACAAACACAGCGACTACTGTCTTACGACACAAGACTTTCCGCATGGGTGCAAAAGCGCGCCCCCTTGTCGTTGATGCCCCGTTTTTTATTCTCGTTTACCCCCTTCCGCTGCGTACTTACGTAGCAAAATTCCCTAAGCACTCGCCGGGAGGAGGGATACGAAGGAAAGAAAACGAAGAAATGTCCGGTGGGGCAAAGATGCCGTATCCGTTGCGGGAATATATGGCGAGTGCGAGTTTTTTTACATGTTGTCCTTTCGGATAAGTTCCACCAATTTATCCACGGCATCTGCCTCGGGGATGTTGCGCTCGACACATGTTTTTTTTCTGTAAAGGTTTACCTTTCCGGAGCCCGCACCCACGTAGCCGTAGTCGGCATCGGCCATCTCGCCCGGTCCGTTGACGATACATCCCATGATGGCTATTTTCATCCCGGCCATGTCAGCGGTGCGGGCTTTTACACGAGCCACGGCGGTTTGCAGGTCGAAAAGCGTACGTCCACAGCCAGGGCAGGAGATGTATTCTGTCTTTGTCGTGCGTACCCGCGCGGCTTGCAGTATGCCGAAAGCCAAAGAAGTGATTTCAGAAGGGGTGACAAAGCCGTCATTTTCAATCAACACCCCATCGCCGAGGCCGTCGATGAACATGACGCCCAAATCGCAAGCCGCCTTTATTTGCAGTTCTTGCAAGTCTTTGGAAGCATAACGACGGCAGATGACCACAGGGGTTCTGCATCCGGCGTTGAGCAAGGTATGAAAAAAAGCCCTTTGTTCGCCTACTCCGTTTGGGTGATTGGTGTCGAGCAGCACGACAATATCGTGCCGCCGGCAGAGTACAGACAGCATCTCCGAACTCAAGTCGGGATAGCCGAGGCGGATGAACAGCGGCCCGACGGATTGGTGCAGTTGTTTGGCTTCGGGACGTTCATAGACGGGATAGCACTGTCCTGCCCGATTGTGGACAATATGGCCTTGCAAGGTGTAATCGGCCTGTGCGTCGCTTCCGGAGGCGATAACCACCGGCGCACGGGTTCCACCGATACCGGCCACCTCGTAGGTGTCACGGCGTTCGCACTCGTAAGTGTTGCGAGCGTGGTGGGCTGTGGCCTTGATGGTGGGGTGAGCAGTACGTTGTTGCACGTGGTCAACTAACACTCGTGCCACGGGTATTTCATATTCAGGGTCTTCGCTTAACGACACCCTTATCGTGTCACCGATACCGTCGGCCAGCAATGCCCCGATGCCGACTGCTGACTTGATGCGCCCATCTTCTCCCTCGCCGGCTTCTGTCACGCCGAGATGCAGCGGGAAAGCGAATCCCTCTTCATCCATCGCCTTGACGAGCATCCGCACGGCTTGCACCATAAGCACGCTGTTTGAAGCTTTCATGGATATGACCACCTTGTCGAAACGCTCGCTGCGACAGATGCGTAGCAATTCCATACACGACTCCACCATGCCCTGCGGACTGTCTCCGTATCGGCTCATCATGCGGGGGCTGAGCGAGCCATGGTTCACCCCGATGCGTATGGCCGTGTGATGCTCTTTGCAAATGCGGAGGAAGTGGGAAAATTGTTTCCGCATCAGTTCCCGTTCGGCATGAAACTCCTCATGGGTATAGTCGGACGGGCTGTTTCTCTTTTTGATGGAAGCGATGAAGTTCCCCGGGTTGATGCGCACTTTCTCAGCCACGAGTGCGGCTGCCATGGCCACGTCGGCGCTGAAATGGACATCGGCAACCAAGGGTGTGTGGCAACCTTGGGCACGGAGGGCGGTTCGTATTCGTTGCAGGCTGAGCACTTCGCGCTTGCCCTGCGTGGTGTAGCGCATGAGTTCACTACCGGCTTTCACTGCACGAAGACACTGCAACACGGAGCCTTCCGTGTCATTCGTGCTTGTGTTGGCCATGGTCTGTACCCTTATCGGAAAATCTCCGCCCAACGAAAGCTGCCCGATGTCCAAATGGGTCGTTAATCTGCGTTTGTAGTTGAATAAGTCCGGCATGATTTATTCGGCATGTCGATTAACAGCTTGAGCCTCCCTCAAAACATCCGTCTTTTTGTGTGTGCTGGTTCAATGATTTTAATGTTGACAATGGAGCCCGTTTTTCGGAAAAGCGGCACGACAGCCTTATACTCCTCTCGTGCGTACTAACTCCGCTTGCGCTGCGTACTTACCCGGCAAAAAATTCCCTAAGTACGCAAGAGAGAGACCCCCGCAAACCTTCCCGTCAAATAACGTGATGAGGTTCTGCAGAGGTCTTTTTTAGCTGCGGTTATTCCCGAGTCGAGATTATGGATTATGGGTTGGATTTTGCCCGCATGGAGTTCCGGATGAAATAGAATATGAGCAGCAGATAGGCCGCCAAGGCCACCCATTGTGCACCGGCACTTTCAATCCATTCTTTCTGTACGAGATTCAGTCCACCGAAGCGCATGGCCGCGCTCACAACGCCCATCAACGCTCCGCCGGCGATGAAGCCTGAGGCTATCAGCGTGCCCTTTTCCTGTCGGGCGGTATTGATTTCCTTGTCTTTGCTGCGAGTGGACACGTACCAGTTGACGGCACCACCCACCAAGAGCGGCACGTTGAGTTCAAGAGGGATAAACATACCCAAGGCGAATGCCAGTGCCGGTATTTTCAAGAAGGTGAGAAGTAAAGCCAGCAATGCGCCCACGCCATAGAGCAGCCACGGTGCGCCTGCTCCCATCATCAGGGGTTCGATGACGGCAGCCATGGCGTTGGCTTGCGGTGCCACCAGAGCATTTTCTCCCACAAAGCCATACGTCTTGTTCAGTATCATGATGACCCCGCCCACAGTGGCAGCCGACACCAATGTGCCGAGGAACTTCCACGTTTCTTGTTTGGCGGGTGTTGTACCTATCCAATATCCTATTTTCAGGTCGGTGATAAAACCTCCCGCCATCGACAGGGCCGTACACACCACGCCGCCCATTATCAGGGCTGCCACCATGCCGGCAGTGCCTTTCAGCCCGACGGCTACCATGATGACCGAAGCCAGGATGAGGGTCATGAGCGTCATGCCCGACACGGGATTTGTGCCTACGATAGCTATGGCGTTGGCCGCCACTGTGGTGAAGAGGAAGGCGATGAGAGCCACCACGAGGATGCCTACCACGGCATAGAGCAAATTGAAGTCGACCACCCCCACGTAGAAGAAGATGAATGTAGCTGCCAAGGCGATGATTACGCCGATGGAAATGATTTTCATCGACAGGTCGCGCT
>CAYPFZ010000122.1:0-3826 GCA_964410225.1 uncultured Paludibacter sp. | reverse complement strand
TTAACCGACGAGGGTTCGCCTCCGTGTTCGCCGCAAATGCCACACTTGAGGTCGGGACGCACCGCGCGGCCTTTTTCGGTCGCCATGCGAACCAGCTGCCCCACGCCTTTCTGGTCGAGTATCTGGAACGGGTCTTCTTTCAGAATTTTCTTTTCCAGATAAATGGGCAGGAACGAGGCAATATCGTCGCGTGAGTAGCCGAAGGTCATCTGTGTCAAGTCGTTCGTACCAAACGAGAAGAATTCGGCTGCCTGTGCTATGCGGTCGGCTGTGAGGGCGGCGCGAGGTATTTCTATCATCGTCCCCACTTTGTATTCTATGCTGTCGCCCCGTTCTTCAAAGATTTTCGCGGCTGTCGCTCTGATCACTCTTTCTTGTGCGGAGAATTCGTGCAGGATACCGGTCAGCGGAACCATGATTTCCGGATAGACGAAAAGTCCTTTCGCTTTCAGATTCAATGCAGCACCGAGGATGGCGCGTGTTTGCATTTCGGTGATTTCGGGGAAGGTGTTGCCCAAGCGCGCACCGCGATGCCCCAGCATCGGGTTTTGTTCGTGCAGTGCTTCAACCCTTCGTCTGATGTATTCCACCTTCACCCCCATGGCTTCGGCCAGTTCCTGCTGTCCTTTTTCGTCATGGGGCACGAATTCATGCAGAGGGGGATCGAGTAAACGTACGGTAACCGGGCAGCCGGCCATCACCTCGAAAATGCCCTCGAAGTCTTTTTGCTGATACGGAAGGATTTTATCCAACGCCCTGCGTCGTCCTTCTGTATCTTCGGCCAGAATCATTTCGCGCATGGCCTTGATTTTCTCTCCTTCGAAGAACATGTGCTCCGTACGACACAAGCCGATGCCTACTGCACCAAATTTGCGAGCCACGGCAGCATCGTGCGGCGTGTCGGCATTGGCGCGTACCAACATCCGGGAGTATTTGTCTGAGAGCAACATTACTTTGGAAAAATCTTCGTCAAGTTCAGCTTCCTTGGTAGTCACTTTCCCGTCGTAAATGTCGCCGGTCGAACCGTTGATTGAAATGTAGTCACCTTCGTGGAAGGTCTTTCCTGCCACCGACATGGTCTTTTCGGCATAGTTGATGACTAATGCTCCGGCTCCCGATACGCAGCATTTGCCCATTCCGCGGGCCACCACCGCCGCGTGTGAGGTCATGCCGCCACGAGCCGTGAGGATACCTTCGGCAGCAGCCATCCCTGCAAGGTCTTCGGGCGAAGTTTCAATGCGCACCATCACTACCTTCTCACCATTCTTCACCCATGCAGATGCGTCGTCTGCACTGAATACGATGCGCCCGGTGGCCGCGCCCGGTGAGGCTGCCAAGCCCTTAGCTATCACGTTGGCTTCTTTGAGGGCTTCTTTGTCGAATACGGGATGCAACAGTTCGTCGAGCTTGTTGGGGTCGAGGCGGAGTAGGGCGGTCTTCTCGTCGATCATGCCTTGACGCAACATGTCCATGGCAATCTTCACCATGGCCTTCCCGGTGCGTTTCCCGCTGCGGGTTTGGAGCATCCACAACTTGCCTTCCTGCACGGTGAACTCCATGTCTTGCATGTCGCGGTAGTGGTTCTCGAGTTTGGTTTGGATGATGTCAAGCTCTTTGTATATCTCCGGCATGGCTTCTTCCATGGAGGGGTATTTGGCGGCACGTTCTTCTTCGGCGATACCTGCCAGGGTGGCCCAGCGTTGCGAGCCGAGTTTGGTGATCTGCTGGGGTGTGCGGATGCCGGCCACCACGTCTTCTCCCTGTGCGTTGATGAGATATTCGCCCATGAATTGGTCTTCGCCGGTGGCTGCATCGCGTGAGAAGCACACACCGGTGGCCGACGTGTTGCCCATGTTGCCGAACACCATCGCCTGTACGTTCACGGCCGTACCCCATTCGTCGGGGATGCCTTCCATTTTGCGGTAGAGGATGGCTCTCTCGTTCATCCACGAGCCAAACACGGCACAAACCGCGCCCCACAATTGTTCGTAAGACGATTCGGGAAAGTCGGCACCAGTCTGCTTCTTTACGGCTTCTTTGAAGCGTTTTACTAATTCTTTCAGGTCGTTGACATCGAGTTCGGTATCGAGTTTCACGCCCTTGGCTTCCTTAACTTCTTCTATGATGGCTTCAAAGGGGTCGATATCGGTTTTGTTGACCGGCTTCATGCCCAGCACCACGTCGCCATACATTTGCACAAAGCGACGGTAAGAGTCCCAAGCGAAGCGCGGATTGCCCGTTTTGCGTGCAAGGCCTTCCACCACCACGTCGTTGAGACCCAAGTTGAGGATGGTGTCCATCATGCCGGGCATGGAAGCACGTGCGCCGGAACGTACCGACACAAGCAAGGGGTTTTCCACATCGCCAAATTTGGCATTCATCAGCTTTTCGATTCCGATCATCGCCTTTTCCACCTCGGGTTTCAGCTCGGCAATCACAGCATCTTTCCCCGCTTGGTAATATTCGTTGCAGACCTCCGTGGTTATGGTGAAGCCCGGAGGAACCGGCACTCCTATCAAGTTCATTTCTGCCAAGTTGGCTCCTTTTCCTCCCAGCAGATTACGCATGTCTGCCTTGCCTTCGGCTTGTCCGTTGCCGAAAGTGTACACTCTTTTTTTTGTGTTACTCATACTTACGTCTTTATTTTGATTAAGATGTATATATTACGGTCTTTCCGAGAGGGGGAGGTCGTTTTTCCATCCCCAGAAGGATACCCTGAATGGCGAAACAAAGGTAAGACATTTTCAAGAAATACGAGCGCACGCCACTCTCTTTATGATAACTCCTCCCGACAATCTCTTCGTCGACATCTCGGGACGCTTTCTTTGAAAACCTTCGCTCTGCTACGTTAAATCAATGTATGACAAATGTTTGTGTGAACATAATTCCGGCACTTCGCATGTGAGATTATAAAAACATTTCGAACGTTGCAGCCACATGCCGAAGCGAGGGAACGACAGTCGAGCGACTCCGCCTGCCGTCCTTTCCCGCCAGCTTATGTTTTGCCCCTTCCGCTACGTACTTACGCAATTTTTGCTACGTACTTACGCAGCGCGCGGCGCGTAGTAACGCAGCAAAAATTCCCAAAGCATCCGCCGGGAGGGGGCTTTCTAAAGGCTGTGGAGAGGCCAGGAAGCCTTTTTCGGGCGGGTGAATGATGTCTTTCGTTTCCTTTTCTAAAAGCGCAAGAAGCCCTTGAATCTTCTTTTTCGGAGAAAGGAAGAAAAACCTTTGTACTTTTTTTGGTAAAAGATTTGGAAAACACAGCCGATGTATTTATATTTGTCACGCCTTGTTTTCTTTGTAACGTGGGTGTTGTTGTCCAGCACAAAATCGGTCAAAAAAGACGGAAGTTCAGAGGCAAGCAAGTACGGGACAACCAATTATGATAACGCTCTCCGGTCAATATCGCATATCAAAAAACGATGTTCTTGTATTCGATTTAGATGGTACTTTGGTCGAAACTGATTATGCAAATTTCTTGGCATATAAATCAAGCATAGAGATTGTGATCGGCAGAGAAAGCCCTATTGTATATGATTCTAAAGAACGATTTACGAGAACATCTCTAAAAAAGTGTCTTCACCTGACGAGTAATGAAATAATAAAAATCATAGCCACAAAAGAGAGAATATATCGTCATTATTTATGCGTAACGAAATTAAATAAAGAAATCTTCGATATACTCCAGACATATCAAAAAACAAACGATTGTATATTGTTGACAAACAGTTGTAAAGAAAGAGCAGTGATAACATTGAACTTCCACAATTTGACGGATTATTTTTCTCATATGATATTCAGTAATTCCAAAATGTGTTTTAAT
>CAYPFZ010000121.1:0-3839 GCA_964410225.1 uncultured Paludibacter sp. | reverse complement strand
GGGGAAGCAATGACACCACCCGGAGCCGGCAGCCACCTGTCGGCTCCGGTTTTTTGTACCCCCCCGGAAACGCCCCCTTTCAGCCCTCCTTCCTTATATATATCCACCCTTCCGCTGCGTGCTTTCCCGCTGCGCGCTGCGTGCCTACGCAGTTTTCGCTGCGTAAGCACGCAGCAAAAATTACCAAAGCACGCAGCGGAAAGACCGGTTGCACTACGTCTCCCGAGGCAGAAAACTCGTGTGCTTGTTGCTGTTCGCCCGGTTGTTTTTTTCCTTGTTTCTGTTTATTTTTGCTCAGTCTGTACGACTCAGAGGCAGGTGATATTCATTTCCGCAAGGCTTATGTTGAACATTTATCGCGCGTCGGCGGGGTCGGGCAAGACCTATCGGTTGACAAAAGAATACATTCACTTGTTGCTTGCCCCGGAAGCCGAGCGTACCCATCGTCGCATCTTGGCCGTGACGTTCACCAACAAAGCGACCGAGGAGATGAAGTCGCGCATCCTTCACGAGCTTCATGCCCTTTCGCTGGGTGCGCCGTCGGACTTCCGCAAGGATCTGATGGAAAGTTATCGCCTGTCGGAATCTGGGCTGAACGAACGCGCCAAGAAGGTACTTGTGGGCATTCTTCATGATTATTCGGCATTTTCCATCAGCACCATCGACAGTTTTTTCCAGCAGGTGGTGCGCGCTTTTGCTCGCGAGATAGGGGTAAATGGCGGCTACAACATAGAGGTGGAGAATCAGCACACCTTGGAGCAGGCGGTCGACCACCTGTTTCTCGCCCTTTCGGAGAGGGAAAACCGCCGGTTGCTCCAATGGCTCACACAGCTGGCCGAGGAACGCGTCGAGCAGGCCGAAAGCTGGAACATGCGAGCCGGCATTCTGAAATTGGGGGAGGAGATATTCAAGGAAAACTTCCAGTACAAGGCCGAAGAGACGAACCGCCAACTACGCGACCACAAGTTTCTTGACGGCTATCGTCGCGAGTTGCGTGCCATCAAGATGCGCTTCGAACAACGCGTGCGGGAGGCAGCGTCCGAGGCTTTGCAGCTCATTGCCCTCTACGGCCTTTCGCCGACTGACTTCAAAGGAGGGAAAAATTCGCCCATGAAGAAGTTGGAGCAAATGCGACGGGGTGTTTTCGATCGCGTGGAGAGGCTCATCTCCTGGGCTTCCGACGTGGAAGCGTGTTACTCCAAGTCAGCCAAAAAAGAGGTGGTCGAGACCATTCGCGAGGTTTACGCCAACGGCCTGGGGCAATGTTTGGGTCGCTTGGCGGGCTATTTTACCGACGAGCTGTCGCTCTACAACTCGGCAAACATCGTCTTGAAACATCTCAGCACCTTGGGGATAATGGCCGATCTGGCCATGCAGATACGTGCGCTGACCGAAGAGCAGAACGCCATGCTCATCTCTGACACCAACATGCTCCTGAACCGCATCATAGACAACAGTGACACCCCTTTTATCTATGAACGCACGGGTATCAGGGTGGAGCACTACATGATTGATGAATTTCAGGATACTTCCGTTTTGCAGTGGAAAAATTTTCGTCCCCTGCTGGCCGACAGCATGGCTGCCGGACGCTTCAACCTCTTGGTCGGCGACGTGAAGCAAAGCATCTACCGATGGCGCAATTCAGACTGGAAGCTGCTCGACAGCGAAGTGCAGCGCGATTTTCTGCCGGAGCAGCTGAGGGAGGAAAACCTCGGCACCAACTGGCGCAGCGACCGTTGTATCGTAGCGTTCAACAACGCCTTTTTTCAACGGGCCGCACAGGCTCTACAGGCTCAACTCGATGCCAACATGGCTGCTGCTTTCCCCCCGGGCAAAATCCCTGAAGAGTTGCGAGGCCGCATTGTCCGCGCCTATCTTCATCTGAGCCAAGCCACCTCGCCCGGTGCCAGTGAGGGGCATGTGCGGTTTGACTTTATAGAGTCTGACGGTCGCTCGACAGATTGGAAGCGGGAATGCCTCCGTCGCTTGCCGGCATGGTTGGAGGAGTTGCAAGACAGAGGATACCGGCCTTCAGACATCACCATCTTGGTGCGTCTGAACAGTCAGGAAAAAGAGGTGGTGGACTATCTGCTTCATCACAAGACCACCTCTTTGGCACGAGCCGGTTATTGCTACGACGTGGTGGGCAACGAGGGGCTGCGTGTGGCTTCGGCCACTTCGGTGCGCTTCTTGTTAGGGGTGTTGCGGCTCATCATGCGTCCCGACGACAGCATGCAGCGTGCCGCCACCTGCTACGAATATATGCGCGGGCGTCGGGGTTTGTCTGAATCTGAGGCTTTGGAGGCTTGTTTTGCCATGGAGAATCAGCACGGTGCATTCCCTTTCTCTTTTATGGACGAGGCAGAGCAAAAGACGCTTTCGGCGGTTCGTCACCGGGCATTGTTCACCATGGTCGAAGAGTTGGTCGCTTTGTTCGACTTGGGAGAATGGGAGGCAGGCCCGGTGTTCATACAGGCATTTCAAGATATTGTGCTCAAATTTTCTTCCGGCCGCTCGAATGACCTTCACAGCTTCTTGTCGTGGTGGGACAAAAACGGCGAAAGGCAAAACGTGCCCTCCCCTCAGGGTAGCCGGGCCGTCCGCATCATGACCATTCACAAATCCAAGGGGCTTGACTTCCCCGTTGTGCTGATCCCCTTTTGCGATTGGGAGTTCGACCGTCGCAAGGGCATCTTGTGGTGCGAGCCGCAAAAGAAGCCCTTCGACAAGTTCCCCCTTTTACCTTTGGAATACAGCGAGCGTTTAGGGCACTCGGTGTTTGCCGCCGAATATTACCACGAACAGATGCATCAATACATCGACAACCTGAACATGGCTTACGTGGCCTTCACTCGTGCCAAGCATGAATTGATATGTATGCTGCCTTCCCCGAAGAAAGAGTCGGGCGAGGCAGAAAAAATCCGTTCGCTCTCCGGCCTGCTACACCTTTGCTTTCGGGGGAAGTCGTTTGAAGTCGATGGCGGAGAATGCCTGGCAGAACACTATGATGCAGCAGCCCACCGTTTTGAAATGGGCAACCCCACCTTGGCTCCTTGTCAGCACCGGACGCCCGCCGAAGAAGCGGTGCCCTTGACGCATTATCCTGTGGTCGACCCGTCAGGGCGGTTGCGCGTGAGGCACATGGGAGTCGATTTCTGGTTGGAGGGACAGCAACTTGCCGACAGCGCATTGAATTATGGCACTATCATGCACCGCCTTTTGCAGTCGGTGAGACATCGTCACGACGTGGAAGGGGCATTGCGCGAATGCCGCCTCAACGGATTGCTGAGCGAGGAAGACTTGCCTTTGGTTCACGCCATGTTCGAACGCTTCTGGCAACTGCCTCATGTAGACGAGTGGTTTGCCCCGGAAGCCAAGGTGCTTAACGAAACGACAATACTCACCCCCGACGGAAGCCACTACCGCCCCGACCGGGTGGTGCTGCAAGAGGGCGAAGCCACGGTGGTCGACTATAAATTCGGCAACAACGAGCATCCCTCCCACGTGGACCAAGTGCTTCGATACATGGAACTCGTCGAACAAATGGGATACCGCGCGCGGGGCTTCCTGTGCTACATCTCCCTTGGCAGGGTGAAAGAAGTGAACCGCTGACAGAGTCATCTGTATCCTCATTACACTACCCGGCCTACCAAGTTTCCCATCACGCGTATTCTCCTCTTTCTCCTGCGTACAAACTCCGCTTGCGGCGGAGTATTTAGCCGACAAAATTTTCGTTAGCACGTTGCGGAAGGAGAAAAAAACAATTCGTAAAATGCAAAGGATGGCATAAAAACTCTACCTTTGCGCCGCCTGCCCGAAGGCTGAAGAGGCGTGGCCTT
>CAYPFZ010000120.1:0-3858 GCA_964410225.1 uncultured Paludibacter sp. | reverse complement strand
GG
This sequence comes from uncultured Paludibacter sp., assembly GCA_964410225.1. GTDB lineage: Bacteria > Bacteroidota > Bacteroidia > Bacteroidales > Paludibacteraceae > QVMH01. The sequence goes on along the minus strand of CAYPFZ010000120.1, from coordinate 3,856 downwards.
GCATCGCGTGGTGCACGGAGGAGAACGCTTCAACAGCAGCGTGCTGATTACCGACGAAGTGATACACAAAATAGAGGAATGCATCGAATTGGCTCCTCTGCACAATCCGCCCAATCTGGCAGGCATACACGCCATTGACGACTTGCTGCCCTCCGTGCCGCAAGTGGCCGTGTTCGACACCGCGTTCCACCAGACCATGCCTGCTCATGCCTACATGTACAGCATCCCTTATTCGTTGTACACAAAATACGGCATCCGCCGATACGGCTTTCACGGAACCAGCCACCGGTATGTATCACACAGAGTCTGCGAGTTCTTAGGACTTGACTACGGAAAAACAAAAATCATCACGGCTCATATTGGCAACGGAGCCTCCATTGCCGCGATAGAAAACGGGAAAGTGGTCGACACCTCCATGGGATTTACTCCGCTTGAAGGCCTGATGATGGGCACACGTTCGGGCGACGTGGATTTGGGAGTGGTCCCCTTCCTGATGGAAAAAGAGCAACTTGCCGCGGAAACAGTGTCGGCACTGTTTAACAAACACAGCGGTGTGTTAGGCGTTTCAGGTATCTCGTCGGATATGCGCGACATCGAGAAAGCCATTGCCGAAGGTGACGAACGTGCCAAACTGGCCTTGGATATGTATGAATATCGCATCAAGAAATACATCGGAGCATACGCGGCAGCCATGAACGGCGTCGATGTAATCGTTTTTACGGGCGGCGTGGGCGAAAATCAAGTCTGCACCCGGTCTTATGTATGCGAAGGATTATCCCATTTGGGCGTGGAATACGACAAGGCGTTGAACGAAGCGTCACACGGTGTGGAAGTGCTGCTCTCCACTCCGGCTTCAAAAGTCAAAGTGGCTGTCATCCCCACCGACGAAGAATATATGATCGCCTCCGACACATTAGAGATAGCGAGCAAGAACTGACAAAGCCGCAAGGCGGTGTTGGTTCGCCCGGCAGGGTGCGATTCTTCTTCCGAAACCTTTGAAACATCCCTTCTCTTCCGTACTAACGCAGCTCGAGCTGCGTTAGTGCGGAATTTTTGTTGCGTTAGTACGCAGCAAAAATTCCCTAAGCATCCGGCAGAAGGGGAAAACTAAAGGCGACGAGGATTGATAAAATCTTGCCGCGAGCTTTATCAGATGGATGACGAAAGACTGTTAGGGATGTGCGTCTGCAGCGTGCATTCGGATAAAGAACTCCCAAATGGCGATTCCTCCGGCCACACTGACATTAAGTGAGTGTTTCGTGCCGTACTGAGGTATTTCGATACACCCGTCGCACTGGTCTACCACGCTTTGCTGTATGCCTTTCACCTCATTGCCCAAGACGAGGGCATACTTCCCGCCACGCTTCGGTTGCAACTCACCCGGCGAGGTGCTACCGTGCGCCTGTTCCAGTGCATATACCGTGTATCCTCGCGCTTGCAACTGAGCGACAGCGTCGTGCGTATGTTCAAAATAGACCCACTCCACCACGTCTTCCGCGCCTAAAGCCGTTTTGTGAATTTCCGGATGGGGAGGCGTTCGGGTGATACCACAGAGGTATATCGCCTCGACAAGAAACGCATCGGAGGTGCGAAACACCGCACCCACGTTGTGCAGGCTTCGCACGTTGTCGAGCACAACAACCAAAGGGGTTTTATCTCTTTTCCTGAACTCCTCGGGGGTAAGCCGCCGCATTTCCGATATTTTCAACTTCTGCATTTCCCCTTCTCCTTTATTCCATATTTTCAATGATTTCGATGGCTTTGTCGAGCACGGCATCCACTCCCCGGCTTTCTTCCTCGGATGTGGTACAGGCATAGTGGTCGGGAGCCAGCCCGTGTTCCGTGTCGAGCATTTCAACCGTGTACATGGGGCAGGCCGAGAAGCGCACCATCCACCCGTTGGGCAATTCGCTTGATAGCGGCATTCCTCCACCTCCCCCCGTCCAACTGCCCACCGTGAAAGCCTGAGGGGCGCTCCTCATGCGGTTTACAAAATCGTTGGTCGCACTGTAGGAATATCGGTTGGTAAGCACAACCACAGGCCGCCCCCAATAGATGGAACCGTGAGAGGGAGTGAACACCTTCGTGGGCTCAGAAAAGTCGTCGTGACCCGTCCCGTTTTTGTAGCGCATATACCCGGTAAGGGTCTCCTCGAGGAAAAAGAAGGAGGCCAACAATTCCGAATAGGTAAGCGACCCGCCCCCATTATCGCGCACGTCGATAATCAGTGCCCGGCAATTGCTGAACGACAAAAGCACGTTGTACATGTTGGTAGACGAGAAGCTGCTCGAAAAACTGCCGTAGTAGATGTAGCCAATGTCGTGCCCGCTGATGAGACCATACTCCAGCCCGCCCGCCGTGCGCACCTTGCTGCCTTCAATGTAATTGTTGATGATGACAGAGGAATTAAAATTCGTAGCCGAGTCGGTGTACCACTTGTCATAACGGCTGACATCGAAGCTGGAATAAAGATTGACGTGCCCGTCGCGCAGCTCGGCCAGCATATCGGCAAAAAGGTCGAACAATTGCACCTTGTCGGTGGCCTCGATTTGAGTCAGACGTTCGGCATAGACATCATGGATGGAGTCCCAGTCGATACCCTTGTAAGTGAGGTAGCAGTAGCGCGTGTCGATGATATGCCACAAGGCTTCAAAATTGCCGGAAGGCGTGTTGTCAAACTCCTGGTTGGTGTCGATGCAGGAGGCCGTGCCTAACGACAGGCCGAGAAGGAACAGGCGGATGGTTGTCTTCATTTCTTCGTGTCGTGTTGTGGAATGGAAGATGTTGTCCTCCGGATTCAAATGCCGATAAAATGATGTGGAGCAGGATTTTTACGTGAAAAACGTGTCAAGGTGCGGGTGAAGCCCACGTACCCGCCGATGTCGTTCCGTTGAAATACCAAGCCATTGGCCGTCCACTTCATCAAGCTGCAGTGAAAACCAACCCGCCAACACGAATGGGCAAACGGTAACTCGACAAAATAATCCTGCCGCAAAGCCAACTTGTTGTGGAACGAGCTGAAATGCACAAACCTCCCCTTTGCTCCCAAATCGAAAATCTCATAATAAGACGACCCTTGCTCCGGGGCAAACATGCAACCGATCCAAGGCGACTCCAACTCGGCTTGCAAGCGGAGCGACCGCCGGCCGAGCGGAAGGTCGTAGATAAACGCAGCCGACAAATTCAGATTGGTTGCCAAGTCCACGTTTATCGGGTTGTTCACGTTACGCGTCAGATATTTCACCGCCAAATCGGCATCGGCACTTCCCCCGGCAAGTATCTGCAAACGGGACACGGGACGAAAATGATAATACATCCCCCACGTATAATTCAGTCCTCCGGCGAGCACTAAGGCCGTTCGCGCCGGGTTATAAGCCCGTCCGAATTGCACACGTGTGCGGCTCATGCTTGACAGTAACGCTGTTTCGGGACGTATGTACCGCCTGTCAATGTGTGTCAAATTCAACTCGCTGCCGTCATACGGTAAGGGCGATATGTAGTTGTCGAGCAAGCGCATAGACGATACGCCAAGTATCGTGCTCGAGGTTTGCAGGGCGTATGTCTGCGGCTGCTCGTCCGTCTGGGCATATCCACCGGCGTGCAACCACACAAGGCAGGAAAGCAAAGCAAGCGTCCTTTTCATCGTACTATTCTCTCGTTTTTGCAAAGATAGCGAAATATGAAAGTAGCGACAAGGCCGAAAAAAGAAGGCATTTTCTTATGCTCTTTATGCTTCCGGTCGCCTTTCGATGGAGCTTTTGGGGGATGCTTTCCCCTCTTCTAAGGCTTCAGGAAGGGGGTTTTATACCGATTTTTTCGGGGTGGGGGCACAAAAAATCGCGCCCGAGGCGGCGGG
>CAYPFZ010000119.1:2400-4686 GCA_964410225.1 uncultured Paludibacter sp. | reverse complement strand
GAGGGATACGATTTTAGCAAATACAGATAAATATCGTACATTTGCGGGTGTCGGCTCGCCGTAAAGTGCGGGAGGCCGGTCCTGATTGTCAGCTTTTTTAAAAAAAACGAAACGCCCCATGAGAAAAAAGGCATTATTCCTCGGTTTTCTTCTTATTGCCACGCAGCAAATTGTTACCGCACAAATACATGAGCCTGTCAAATGGGAAGTCGGGCAAGAAACGGCGGGCGAGGGGACGGCCATGCTGTACCTGCGAGCCACCATTGACGAGGGGTGGCACATTTACGGGATGAACCTGCCGGAAGGAGGGCCGCGCCCCTTGGCCGTGTCTTTTTCCGTTGTGGAGAATGCCCGGCTCGAAGGCGGGCTGCAGGCGCTTTCGGAGGTGCATCGCAAATACGACGCCAACTTCGAGATGGAGGTAAGCTGGTATGATAACGAGGCTGTATTCGCGCAGGCATTCACCTACGACCGCTTGGAAGAGGTGTATATTGAGGTTCAAGTGGAATACATGGCGTGCAACGACCAGTCGTGTCTGCCGCCCGAGGTGGAGTCTTTTGCCATCGGCAACAGACCTGAAAACCTCCCGCCCGATGCAGACGACGCATCCATGATGCCCGTTGCCCCGCTCACCGCTCTCACGCCCCCGGCTGACCTGCCGCAGCAAGACGAGCTCGAACCCGGCCAACGGCCTGCATACTGGACGCCCGTAATCGGCGAGTTGCAAGCTTTCGACGAGAGTCATGGCGGTCGTACCTCCTTATGGTGGATCTTCTTGGTGGGGATGTTCGGCGGATTGCTGGCGCTTGTTACGCCCTGCGTGTGGCCGCTTATCCCCATGACGGTGAGCTTCTTCCTGAAACGGGCGAAAGACAAGGCGCGCGGACGGCGCGACGCAGTGCTCTACGGAGTGTCAATCATCGTTATCTATGTGAGCCTGGGCTTGATTATTACGCTGTTGTTCGGTGCCAGTGCACTCAACGACCTGTCGACCAATGCCGTTTTCAATCTGTTCATTGCCGCGCTGTTGGTGGTGTTTGCCGTGTCGTTTTTCGGTGCTTTCGAGATCACCCTTCCGTCAAGTTGGGCCACGAAGATGGATGCCAAAGCCGATGCCACGGCAGGCTTTGTCAGCATGTTGTTCATGGCAGGCACGTTGGTGTTGGTCTCTTTCTCGTGTACAGGGCCTATCATCGGCCTTCTGCTGGTAGAGGTGTCAGGCACGGGTTCTGTGCTGGCTCCACTTACCGGCATGGCAGGGTTTGCATTGGCATTGGCCGTACCTTTCAGCCTGTTCGCTTTTTTCCCCACCTGGCTTCAATCGCTTCCCAAATCGGGCGGATGGCTCAACCGCGTGAAGGTGGTGCTGGCGTTCGTCGAGTTGGCATTTGCTCTCAAATTTCTGTCGGTGGCTGATTTGGCCTATGGGTGGGGTTTGCTTGACCGTGAGGTGTTCATTGTCTTATGGGTGGTCATCTTTGCCATGCTGGGCTTCTACCTGTTGGGTAAAATCAAGTTTGTCCACGATGCCGACACTTCCCACACCGGCGTGGGAGCTGCCATGCTGGCCATCCTCCCGCTGTCGTTCGCCCTCTACCTGGTGCCCGGCCTGTGGGGCGCGCCGCTAAAAGCTGTGAGTGCCTTCCTACCACCACTTTATACACAAGACTTCAATCTGAACACCGAAGTGGTGCATGCCGACTTCACCGACTTCGACCAGGGTATGGAACACGCCGCACGCACAGGCAAGAAGGTCATGATCGACTTTTCGGGCTACGGGTGCGTGAACTGCCGCAAGATGGAAGCCAAAGTGTGGACCGACCCACGTGTCAAGGATACACTGGAGAAAAACTACGTGCTCATCACGCTGTACGTAGACGACAAGACGCCGCTTTCGCAACCTTTCGAGGTGGAAGAAAACGGGCGCACGCGCCGCATCAAAACCATAGGCGACAAATGGAGCTACCTGCAGCGACACAAATTCGGCTCCAACGCGCAGCCTTTCTACGTGTTGCTTGATGCCGACGGGCAGCCGCTCAACCGTCCTTATGCCTACGACGAAGACCCGGAGAAATTCCTCCACTGGCTGAAAAAGTGAACGCCCAGACACCGCAAACCATCTCTTGCCGCAAAAGAAAGAACCTGACAAAAGTGGCAACGCATCCACGCAAAGCAGACAATACGTCACCCTTCGCCTTCGCGTGACACGCCGCCAATGCTTTGGCAGGATAATTGCCCAAGCCACGTAATTCGCGGACAAAAAACCTTAGTATCCCCCCTTCTGCT
>CAYPFZ010000119.1:0-2300 GCA_964410225.1 uncultured Paludibacter sp. | reverse complement strand
TGCGTACTAACGCGGCAAAAATTCCCTAAGCACGCAGGAGAAGGGGGCAAACGAAGGGCGACGAAAAAAACGATATTGTTCTACAAACGTCTTATAATGATATTGATAGAATAGCCTGATATGAAAACGGAAAAACAACAGACCGAAGAGAAGAAAAAAAAGAAACAGGCGCACGCTGAGGCCGAATCAACCCCCGAGCAAAGCCAGACGACCGACCGGCAAGACTGCACCGAGGAGACGCCCCAAGAGGAAACCACTTCCACCGACGAGTTGAAAGAAAAAATCGCCGATCTGACCGACCGCAACCTGCGTCTGATGGCAGAGTTTGACAACTACCGCAAACGGACGCTGAAAGAAAGAACGGAACTCATCAAAACGGCCGGCGAGAACATTTTCGTCGACATACTGCCCCTGATCGACGATTTCGAACGTGCCCTCAAGGCCATGGAAGCGGCTCAAGACGTGGAAGCCGTCAGAGAAGGGGTGCAGCTGATTTACGAAAAATTTATCAACTTTCTCTCCCAAAACGGCGTGAAGGAAGTCCCCACAAAAGATGCCTCTTTCGATGTGGACATGCACGAAGCCGTAACCACCTTCCCCGCCCCTGACGAGGAAATGAAAGGGAAAATCATGGATTGTGTAAATAAAGGCTACACACTCAACGACAGGGTAATACGTTACTCGAAGGTGGTTGTGTACAAATAAGGTATACCCATGAGGCATACGATGTAAACACGTCCGTCTGAACAAACCAAAACACACGTCCATGTCGAAAAGAGATTACTACGAAGTGCTCGAAGTCAGTAAGACCGCCACGGTAGAGGAAATAAAGAAAGCCTACCGTAAGAAGGCCATACAATACCATCCCGACAAAAACCCAGGCGATAAGGTTGCCGAGGAAAAATTCAAGGAAGCCGCCGAAGCCTACGAAGTGTTGAGCGACCCCCAGAAAAGGCAACGCTACGACCGCTTCGGCCATGCCGGCGTGGGTGACGCTGCCGGGGGAAGATATGGAGGCGGAATGACAATGGAAGATATTTTCTCGCATTTCGGCGACATCTTCGGCGACATCGGTGGATTCGGAGGGTTCGGCGGATTTGGCAGCTCACGAAGCCGAAGCACCCGCGTGCGGAAAGGCTCGGACTTGCGAGTGAAGGTGAAACTCACTTTGGCGGAAGTGGCCAAGGGAGTGGAAAAAAAGATAAAAGTCAAAAAATACGTACCCTGCCCTGAATGTAGCGGCACGGGTGCATTCAAGGGTTCACGCCCGGAAACGTGCGACACCTGTCGTGGTAGCGGACGGGTAACCCGGGTGCAACAGACCATCCTCGGCACGATGCAGACTACCGGCGAATGCCCCACATGCGGAGGAGACGGCACCGTAATCAAGAACAGATGCCCTCACTGCAACGGCGAAGGCATCATCCGAGGCGAAGAAGTCATATCCATCAACATTCCTGCCGGAGTGATGGAGGGAATGCAACTAAGCATGAGCGGAAAAGGTAATGCTGCCCGCCGCGGCGGAACAAATGGTGACCTGCTCGTGGTAATTGAAGAGGAAGAACATCCGGAACTGATACGCGACGGCAACGACCTTGTGTACAACCTGCTGCTATCAGTGCCGACGGCCATCCTCGGCGACTCGGTGGAAGTTCCCACCGTAGACGGCAAAGTGAAAGTGACCATCCCCCCCGGCACACAACCCGGCAAAGTGCTCCGTCTGAGAGGTAAAGGCCTTCCTAACGTGAACAGATACGGCACGGGCGACTTGCTCGTGAACGTCGGGGTGTACATACCCGAACACTTAAATCGGGAAGGGAAAGCGTTGGTGGAAAGACTGGCCAAGTTGGAACATGTACGTCCTCATGCCTCCGCTGCCAGAAACTTTTTCTCGCGGATGAGGAACATGTTTGAATAGCAAATACAGATGTAAAAAATCTACATGCGCTAAAAGGACGCAGTCCGCACGTTGAGCCTCTCGGAAAACGTCCTTGCCTTTTGCGCAGTCAATCCAACGAATCGAATATCAACGAAGGTTTACCCCTTATTTCGCATGCCGTTAAGTAGCAGCCAAGCTCCTACAACTTGCAGCAACATGCCCGGAAGCCCCATGCGGAAATCCTGTGCCGCCGCGTAGAGGCTGCCCTCCATAAGCCATTCGCCTGCCGTGCCAAGCACTTGATAGGCCAGTACCACACCCGTCAGAAGAGGCAGTGTGGCTCTTTGAAAACGGCCGGCTGCCAGTCCGGCAAAAACGGCCAGCAAGATTGATTTCAGTAAGATGGCAGGAAGTGCCTCCG
>CAYPFZ010000118.1:0-4714 GCA_964410225.1 uncultured Paludibacter sp. | reverse complement strand
GGCTAAACTATTGGCAGCGTCTAAGGCGCGCTGACTGCGAGGGTCGATCAACACAAATGGCAAGTCGGGAATGTGCACTATCGTGCCCACCTCCACCTGGTCGGGGTCGCTTATGGTCTCCCGATTGGCCTCGTAGATGTACACCCAGAAATAGGGCGAACCGTAATGTTTTTCAGCCAGATAGGCTAAGCGGGAACCAGCATTGATCTGCACGGTGATAAATTGGCGCGGCGAGTTTGTCCGAGATTCAAAAGCCAAAAGGAAGGAATCAACCACGGCCTCCTCTACTTTTGTCGGCAAGGGCAATACCTCTTCAGCCTCCTGAGTGGAGGCCATCCACTGCTCGTGAAGTGCGTCGTAAGCTGCCGTGTCGTGTCCGAAAAAGTGCCGGTTCACCCAATGTTGCACGGGCATGATGGCGAAATAGGCCGCCACTGCCGAGGCTACAATCAAAATCACACCACCTAACACATAAGGCCATGCCCTGCGTCTGCGGCGCTCAGTCGGAATATGGAACGACACGGCAGGTGCAGCAGACACTTTCACCTGGGTGACCGACGGAGCGGGCGGGGTGGAATAATCCTCGGCCGGTTCTGTCTGAGGAGCCGGTTCGGCGGAAGACGGGGCAGACTCTTCGGAAAGAGGAGCGTCTGACACCGGCATGGCTTTTATTTCAGAAAGCAACTCTTTGATTTCGCCGGCCTGTTCCGATAAGGTGGTCAAAGGGTCATGGGCTGCAACCGAAGCAGGCGGATCAGATGTTTCGTCGAGCGACACGGTCTCCAGATGAGCGTAAGGTTCGTTCACCCGCTCCTTCAGCTCTTTGTCGGGCGTGAACACCACGCGGCGATAGCCTTCCAGCTGAATGTCTTCACCGGTTTGAACGTTCACGCTCTTGCGCGGCCCTATCCAAACCACACGGAAAGTACCAAATTTCTTGATTTTTAAAGTGTCGCCGGAAAGGAGGGCTTCTTCTGTTACGCTCATCCACGCGCGGAAAAATTCCTCGGCGGCGGCTCGGGTCACACCCGCTTGGCTGACAATGGCACTTACAATATCTTGTGCCGAGAATTTTTCTTTAGTCATGGGGAAGTTCTTTTAATTTGTCTTTCAATACAGTGCTTTGTTTGAAGTTGACGGCGAGCTTCGGGGGAATGAGCGTGCGTACCTGTGTGAGAGGATGTACAGAGACGCGTTCTCCTTTTTTGCGTACCTCAAAGGTGCCGAAGCCTTGTACACCCACAGTGTTTCCGTCAAGCAACCGGGCAGTAATGGCCTCTATAGCCACGTCAAGCAGTCGCGACACATGTTCTTTTGGCATGTTTATGCGGTCGGCAACGGCATCGACCAATTCTTTATGGTTCATCTCACCTCGTCTTTTAAAAGGTTAAACATTTACTTTATGGTCAGCGTGCAAATAAGTCGAAATCATCGGCTGCAGTCACCGTGGCATGGTAAAACTCGCCCACCTGAATGCCTTCTACGGACAGAGGGAGGAGCACTTCAGGATCCACCTCCGGCGAATCGAACTCGGTGCGCCCCACATAGTAATCGCCCTCACGACGGTCGATCATCACCTTGAACTGCTTCCCAATCTTCGCTTGGTTGAGTTCGGAGGATATTCTCTGTTGCACCTCCATGACCTGAGCCACGCGCTCTTCCTTCACTTCTTCGGGCAAGTCGTCTTGGTAGTGAGAATGGGCATAGGTGCCTTCTTCGTTGGAAAAAGCGAAAGCCCCCATACGCTCGAAACGCATATCACGCAGGAACTGTTTGGCTTCTTCTACGTCGTCTTCCGTTTCTCCCGGATGCCCCATCAGCAGGGTAGTACGTAGATGGATGCCGGGCACTTCTTCCCTGATACGTCGCAGCAGATCGTAGGTTTGCTCTTTTGTGATGTTACGCCGCATCAGTTGCAACATGCGGTCGCTGATGTGTTGCAAGGCGATGTCGAGATATTTGCATACATTGTCACGTTCACGCATGACTCGCAACACCTCGAAAGGGAAATGTGTCGGATAGGCATAATGCAGGCGCAACCACTCCACGCCGGGGATGTCAGCCAGTCTCTCTACCAACCGGGGCAACTGTAGGCTTTTGTAAAGATCGATACCGTAATAAGAGAGGTCTTGTGCGACAAGCTGGAATTCTTTCACACCTTGTCTTGCCAACAGGCGCACTTCGTGCTCGATGTCGTCCAAAGGGCGCGAGCGGTGTCTGCCTGTTATCAAAGGGATGGCGCAGTAGGAGCAGGTACGGTCGCAGCCTTCTGAAATCTTGACATAGGCGTAGTGAGGTGGTGTGGTGAGTGTACGCTCCAACCGAAAGTCGGCACGAAACGTTTTCCCCAGTTCCATCAGGACGTCGGTGTAGTTGAACTTGCCGAAGTAGCGATCCACTTCCGGAATTTCCTCCTCCAATTCGTGTAAATAGCGTTCCGAAAGACAACCCATCACGTAAAGTTTGTCAATCTTTCCACGCTTGCGTAACTCGGCCAACTGCAAAATGGTTTGAACGCTTTCCTCTTTCGCGTCGTTGATAAACCCGCAGGTGTTGACAATGACTACCTCGCCGTCGGGCTTCGGAGCATCGTGTCGCACGTTGTATCCCAAGACCTCGAACTGCTTCAACAGGTATTCCGTATCAACTAAGTTTTTCGAACAACCCAAAGTGACTATGTCAACCAAGTTTTTCTCCATGAATTCTTCCCTTCTTGGCTAACTGAACAATGATTCCACAAATTCTTTCTTATCGAACAGCAAAAGGTCTTCCATGCGTTCGCCTAACCCGATGTATTTTACGGGTATCTTGAACTGGTCGGAAATGCCTATCACCACACCTCCTTTGGCTGTCCCATCGAGTTTGGTGATAGCTAATGCGCTGACATCAGTGGCTTTGGTAAACTGTTTGGCTTGCTCGAAGGCGTTTTGCCCGGTCGACCCGTCGAGCACGAGCAACACTTCGTTGGGGGCTTCCGGCAACACCTTCCGCATGACGTTCTTTATCTTTGTCAGCTCGTTCATCAGATTGATTTTGTTATGCAAGCGCCCGGCGGTGTCTATAATTACCACGTCTGCTCCGTTGGCCTTGGCTGACGACACCGTGTCGTAGGCCACAGAAGCCGGGTCAGCACCCATTTGCTGCTTCACCACGGGCACGCCAACCCGCTCGCCCCAAACCATCAACTGCTCCACCGCCGCAGCACGAAATGTGTCGGCAGCACCCAAATAAACTTTCTTGCCTGCCTCTTTGAACCGATAAGCCAACTTGCCGATGGTCGTGGTTTTTCCCACACCATTGACCCCTACGACCATTATCACATAGGGCTTCGACGGGAGCGGCGATTCGAAGTCTGCCTGAATGTCTGTCGAATTTTCGGCAAGCAAGGCTGCTATTTCCTCCTTTAATATGCGATTCAGTTCTGACGTGTTCAGATATTTGTCGCGTGCCACCCGGCATTCTATCCGCTCGATGATGCGCAGGGTGGTTTCTACACCCACGTCGGAGCTCACGAGCACTTCCTCCAAGTTGTCCAGCACCTCCTCACTCACTTTTGACCCACCTGCTATGGCACGTGATAACTTTAAAAACACACTCTCCTTGGTTTTGGTCAAACCTTTGTCGAGCGTTTCCTTTTTTTCTTTATTGAAAAAGCTGAATAATCCCATAATCCTTCCCTCATTATATATGCGTCCGATTCAGGTATTTGCCGGCAAAATCCATCCTGTAAAGCGAAAACCATACGCTCAAGTACGTTACAAAATTAATCTTTTTCAACTGACAAGCAAAAAAAATCCTCCCATTGTGCAAAATGGGAGGATGTATGAGTAGGAAACCAGGCCGCTCTATTTCGCCAACGACTCTTTCAGTCTGTCGTTGTGTACCATTTCTTCTTTGAAGACATACGCGCCGGTCTTGGGTGACCTTATCATCTTTATCACTTTGGAGAAAGAACGTCCTTCTCCCCTTTGAAGTGTCGCAACTGCTTTTTTTGCCATGACTCAGCCCTTTCTTATTTGATCTCTTTGTGTACGGTCATCCTCTTCAGAATGGGATTGTATTTTTTCAACTCCAAGCGTTCAGGAGTGTTTTTCCTGTTCTTTGTGGTCACGTAGCGGGACGTACCCGGCATGCCACTCGCCTTATGTTCCGTGCATTCTAAAATGACCTGAATTCTCGCTTCTTTCGTTTTCTTTGCCATGATGAGTCACCTCCCGTTTATGCATATAAATACCCCTTCTCGGCTGCCTTCTTAAGCGCGGCATCCAAGCCTACCTTATTGATTGTGCGCAATCCGGCGGCAGATACTCTCAAGCTAATCCACATGTCTTGCTCTGCCCAATAGAACTTTTTACGGAACAGGTTCACATCAAAAGTCCTCTTCGTGCGACGTTTCGAGTGCGAAACATTGTTTCCCACCATCGCTCTTTTCCCGGTAATCTGACAAATCTTTGACATCTCAATCTCTTTTTTGCGGTATCACTTTTTCCCAAAAATGGTGCGCAAAGGTATTGTTTTTTTTTTTACCGACAAACATTCAAACCATTTATTTCTCGGAGGCAGCCTGCAATTCACCGGGCGAGACTGCGGTTTTCGTTGTTTGTTCGCCCCCTTCCGCTGCGTGTTTTCCCCGCTGGCGCTGCGTGCTTACGCAGTTTTCGCTGCGTGCTTACGCAGTTTTCGCTGCGTTAGTACGCAATTTTTGCCGCGTTAG
>CAYPFZ010000117.1:0-4780 GCA_964410225.1 uncultured Paludibacter sp. | reverse complement strand
TTTCCAAAGATTTTACCAAAAAAGTTCAAAGGGTTTTCTTCCTTTCTTCGAAAAAAGGATGTTCGAGGGCTTCTACTGCTTTCTGAAAAGAAAACCCCTTTTGAGGCCGCCCTGAAGCCTTTTGAAAGGGCGAAAGCATCCTCTTTCAACGGTGGATTTACTCCGTAATTCAAACGGAAAATAAACTTGTGAATCAGTGTTTTTGCGAAATTTTCCCTGTCTCCTCCTTTTGTTTTTCTCAAGGGAGCAGCAGCGAGCTGTCGCCGTAGCTGAGGAAGCGGAAGTCGTGTGTCAGGGCATAGTCGTAAATGCTGCGCCAGTTGTCCCCCACGAAGGCCGCCACCAACAGCAACAGGGTGCTTTTGGGTTGGTGGAAGTTGGTGATGATGCCGTTCACTATGCGGAAGCGGTATCCCGGTCGGATCATGATGCGTGTCGAAGCGTGTATGCGTGTCGTGTTGTTTTCTTGCATGTGTCGCACGATGGCTTGCAGTGCCTCGGTGGCAGGCAGGTTTGTCTGTTTTTCGTATGGTTCCCATTGCCCGATGGCGAAAGCCTCGCTGCCGCGACCTTCTGTCAGTTTCAATCCGATGTAGTAGAGGCTTTCGAGAGTGCGTACCGATGTGGTCCCCACGGCCACGACTTGTCCCGCCTTGCGGATGAGGTGCTCCACGGTCGTGCGGTCTATTTCGATGACCTCCATGTGCATGGGATGCGCGTCGGCAGTGTCAGACTTTACCGGCAGGAAGGTGCCTGCTCCCACGTGCAGGGTGAGTTCCGCAGTTTCAATGTGTTTGTCATTCAGGCTGTCGAACACCTCTTGGGTGAAATGAAGTCCGGCAGTAGGCGCGGCGACCGAACCTTCCACCCGCGAGTAGACCGTCTGATACCTCACCTTGTCGCTGTCTTCTGTGGCGCGGTGAAGATAAGGGGGGATGGGCAGTTCACCCGCACGTTCGAGGATTTGGGCAAACGGCACTCCCGGGTTGTCCCAGCAGAAGCGCACCAAATGGGTGTTTTCTTCGCTGCTTAACAGCGTGGCCTTGAGACGGCATGCTCCGTCGGGGGTGTCGAACTCTTTGCTGAGAGAACCGTTTTTCCATTTCTTCAAATTGCCTATCATACATCTCCACGTGCATGCGGTGGTGCTACCCAGCGAAAGTGAATAGTCCGCCGGAGCGTATGGCTCAAGGCAGAACAGCTCGATGCGCCCGCCGGTGTCTTTTCTGAATGACAGACGAGCCTGTATCACGCGTGTGTTGTTACAAACCAACAGGCAGTTTTCAGGCAGGAAATCAGATAGATTGAAGAAACGACTTTCGGCGATACATCCCCCTTTGTATACCAATAATTTGGAGGCATCACGTCGGGCAAGCGGGTATTTGGCTATCTGTTCGTCGGTGAGGGGATAGTCGAAGTCTTTGATGAATATCGGTTCTGCACACATGAGACGATGCGTTTTGTTTTGTCAAGTTTTCCCTATCTTTGTGAGCGCAAAGGTAGCGAAAGGCAAGTGCGAAGGCAAAAACGGGCTGTGAACTTCCTGAGTTTGTGTGTGTCGCCTTGTTGCATTCAGCAGACAGAAAGGCATGTAAATGAGGAGGGAGAATGAAGAAAGGAGATACCATACGCTTTTTGAATGCGAAGGGAGGTGGCCGGATTAGCCGCATAGAAGAGAAGAAAGGCTTGGTGTATGTGGAAGATGATTCCGGTTTTGAAATCCCGGCTTTGATTCGTGAAGTCATTGTGGTGGACAATGTGAGCGAAACGACCAACGTGCCCAAGCGTCAGGGGCATGCTCCCCGTGAGGAAAAAACAAGCGAAAAGCCGGCACCCGAAAAAGTCGGGGCGACACCTGAACAACAACCCGTATTGGAAACTCCCGACGGCGACAACCCCACGGTGTTGCTGGCGTTCTTCCCGCTTGACATCAAACATCTGCAGTCGTCGTCATACGAATGTTATTTGGTAAATGACAGCAACTATTACCTATATTATAATATGGTCATCGGGCCGGAGGACAACAGACGCAGCGTTGCCCACGGAGAGATAGAACCCAATATGCAGGAATATGTTGCCACCTTGCAGAAAGAGGTGCTGAACGACTGGGAGCAACTGCGGATACAGGCTGTTGCCCTCAAGAAAGGCAAACCGTATGCACCACAGTCCGCGATAGATGTGAATGTGCGGCTGAATGCGGTCAAATTCTACAAACTGCACAGCTTCACGTCAAGCGACTATTTTGACGAACCGGCCATGTTGGTGGATGTATTGGCAGAGCGCGACGGCCGGCAACAGCCTCCCGTCACGCCTGAAACTATCAAGGAGGGGATGCTTTCCCAAAAACAGTCTCCCGCCAAACCTCGGAAGTCGGTGGGCAATCCGCGTAAAAATGCACCCGCCGTTGTCGAAGTGGATTTGCATATCGGCGAACTGCTTGATACCACAGCGGGCATGTCGAATGCCGACATGCTGCAATGCCAGCTTGACAAGTTCCACACCGTGATGGAAGAATACAAAGACAAGACAGGTCAAAAGATCGTGTTCATTCACGGCAAAGGCGAGGGAGTGTTACGTAAAGAGATAGAAAAACAACTAAAAACCAAGTACCGCCATGTATATTTTCAAGATGCGTCGTTCCGCGAATACGGTTTTGGAGCCACTATGGTAACCATCAGAAAAAAGCGGTCTTGACGTGTTCGGTCTTGGTGTTTCACGGTTTTGTAGTAGACGACAAACACAAATGCGAGTTCTTTTTCCCATCTTGCTGCTTGTGGTGTTGCTGCCGGTCGGTTGCAAAGAGCCGGTCGAGTCGCCAAAAGGGGTAGATGAAACCCCATCTGCTTATGAAGATTCATCTGCCTACATCACTGCCGTGTTCGATTATGCCTATGCTCCCGGTCAACACGCTTCCGACCGGCGTTCGGAAGACGCGAACCTCTTTATCGGTCAGCCCGACCGGGATGTCTATTTGGGCGGTTTTGGCGGCTACATAGTGGCAGGTTTCGACCACGACGTGCCGAATGCCGACGGTGCAGACATAGAGGTGTATTCTTCCGGAGCAGATGCCGAGCCGGCTGTAGTGTACGTAATGTGTGACGAAAATGCCAACGGACTGCCCGACGACACGTGGTATGAACTGGCAGGAAGCGAAGCCGACCACGAGGCAACCATACGCGGCTATGAACTGACCTATTACAGGCCGGAAGAAGGAGGCAACGTGCGTTGGCGCGATAATCAGGGCAATTCCGGGGAATTGCTTGAAGGATACAAAAAAGACCCTGTCACCGACACCTATCTTCCCACGGACAGTTGGTGGTGGGCGGAGGCCGATGCCGACAGTGTCACGTTCTCCGGCACGCGCCTCCCTGATGCGTATTATAATGCTAGCACCACCGACGTGCCCTATTGGACGACATTCTCCGAACTATTTACCTGGGGGTATGCCGAAAATGTGAAAGGAACGGACTATGACGCCACTACTCGTGCCAACCGCTTAGACATATCCAACGCCGTAGATGCTTCGGGGCAGCCCGTCCATTTGGAGAGCATCCGATTTATCAAAGTGCAGACCGCCGTGTTCCAGCAAGCCGGTTGGCTCAACGAGATTTCATCAGAAGTGAAAGGCGCACGCGACTTGCACTACCAGCCTTGATTCGTGTAGATGGATATCAAGTGTAAAATTACATAATAAATATTTAACGGTTCTTGCGCGAATACGTGGATTTTGTAGTTTCGCGCCCTATTGACGAAAAAGTAACTTAACCTTCAAAGTAAAGAGAGATGATTAAAGTAGGTATCAACGGTTTTGGCCGCATCGGACGTTTTGTTTTTCGTGCCGCTCAAAAGAGAAATGACATCCAGATTGTAGGTATCAATGATTTATGCCCGGTCGACTATCTGGCATACATGCTGAAATATGACACGGTACACGGCCGGTTTGACGGCACCATAGAAGCCGATGTGGAAAACAGCCGCCTTATAGTCAACGGCAATGCCATCCGCGTTACCGCCGAGAAAAACCCTGCCGACTTGAAATGGAACGAGGTAGGTGCCGAATATGTGGTGGAATCGACGGGCTTGTTCCTGACCAAAGAAAAAGCCCAAGCCCACCTCGATGCAGGTGCCAAATACGTGGTAATGTCGGCTCCCTCGAAAGACGATACCCCCATGTTCGTGTGCGGTGTGAATGAAAAAACGTATGTGAAAGGCACTCGGCTTGTGTCCAACGCTTCTTGCACCACCAACTGCTTGGCACCCATCGCTAAGGTATTGAACGACAATTGGGGTATCACCGAAGGCCTGATGACGACCGTTCATTCGACCACAGCCACTCAAAAAACTGTCGACGGTCCTTCGCTGAAAGACTGGCGCGGAGGCCGTGCCGCTTCGGGCAACATTATCCCCTCGTCCACAGGTGCTGCCAAAGCGGTGGGTAAGGTAATTCCTTCGCTGAACGGGAAACTTACCGGCATGTCGATGCGCGTCCCCACATTAGACGTGTCCGTTGTCGACTTGACCGTCAATCTGGCCAAGCCCGCTAAATACGAGGAAATCTGTGCCGCAATGAAAAAGGCCTCCGAAGGCGAACTGAAAGGTATTCTCGGCTATACGGAAGATGCTGTTGTTTCATCCGACTTTTTTGGCGACAGTCGTACTTCCATTTTCGACGCGAAAGCCGGCATCGCCCTCACTGACACCTTCGTGAAAGTCGTCTCTTGGTACGACAACGAGATAGGCTACTCCCACAAGGTGCTTGATCTGGTTGCTCACATGGCTA
>CAYPFZ010000116.1:0-4800 GCA_964410225.1 uncultured Paludibacter sp. | reverse complement strand
TGCCACTGTTTCGGCAACACTATTTCCCGGCATTGCGGGCGCGTATGATGTTCACAATCGTCGACTTGCCGTAGCGGATGTTGTCAAGCAGCGGACGATAAGAAGGACAAGTGTAATTGCAACTACCGCATTCTATGCAGTCGCGTATGCGATTGGATTCCAAGTCGTCCCACCGTTGGTGTTCTGTCAGTTTGGCCAACAGGAAGGGCTCCAAACCCATGGGGCACACTGACACGCACTTGGCACAACGAATGCAGTTCTGTGGCTTATGACGCCGCGCCTCGCTGCCGGCGAGGAACAGCACGCCCGCACTCCCTTTTGCCGTGGGCAGGTCAAGGGAGGTCACCGCACGCCCCATCATCGGGCCGCCGGCCACTATCTTACGCGTGTCTTCAGGGATGCCGCCGGCCAGTGCCACCACCTCGGAGAGCGGTGTGCCCAAACGCACACGGAAGTTGGCAGGCTCGGCTAACGATTTGCCGGTGACGGTGATGATGCGATCGATGAGTGGCTTGTTTTTCTGAACGGCTTCGTAGACGGCAAAAGTGGTGCCCACGTTCTGTACCACCGCACCCACCTCTATGGGTAAGGCTCCGCTGGGGACTTGCCGACCTGTCACCGCGTCGATGAGTTGTTTTTCGCCACCTTGCGGATATTTTACCTTCAGCGGCTGCACCTCGATACCTTGGAAGGAGAGTTCCCGTATCTGCTTGCGGAACAACTCGATGGCATCGGGTTTGTTGTTCTCTATACCTATCACGGCGCGTTCCACCTGCAGGGCTTTCATCAACAGGGTAACGCCCACCAATATTTCTTCACTGCTTTCAAGCATCAGCTGGTGGTCACACGTGAGGTAGGGCTCACATTCCACTCCGTTGATGACAAGCACTTCGGCCCGTTTGCCCGGAGGAGGAGCCAGCTTTACATGTGCAGGAAAGGTGGCACCGCCCAAACCCACGATGCCGGCATCGGCTATTTTCTTGACAATTTCTTCCGGCGTGAGATTGCAGTCGCGTATCACTTCGGGCGTGCGGTCGATGGTTTCCAACCATTCATCGCCCTCCACGTCGATGAACATTGACATGCGTCTGTAGCCCGAGGCGTCAAGAGCCGGCTCTATCTTCACCACTTTGCCCGATACGGACGAATGTACGTTCGACGACACGAATCCATCGGCTCTGCCCACAAGCTGACCCACCTTCACCGTGTCGCCCTTGCTGACCACCGGCACGCTCGGAGCACCGATGTAAGCCGCCAACGGGATGATCGCTTGCCGGGGGAGGGGCACGTCGACAATGCGCTTACCTGCCGAGAATTTGTTCTCCGACGGATGAATGCCGCCCAACCTGAATGTCTTCATATTTCTGTTGTTTGTCGGGTCGGATGGCGACAAGGCAATGGCATCAATGCTGCCTTCTATCGCGCAAGCTGCGTCTGCTTCTCGCTAACCGACCGTTATACGTTTTTTATACTCCTATCCTGCCTGCTCGGTCATCGCTTCCTTTCGGGGAGGAAAATTTATTTCCACAATGGCCTCCGTGGGACACTCGGACGCACACTTGCGGCACAAACGGCATTTCTGCGAATCAATATAAGCCAAACTGTCGACCACGGTGATGGCTTCGAACTTGCAAGTTTTAGCACACTTGGAGCAACCGATGCAGGCCGCACCGCAAGCCTTTTTGGCCATCGCGCCCTTGTCTTTGTTGCGACAAGCCACGTAAACGCGGCGCGACTTCGGCCCTCTCCTCCGCAACTCGATGAGCTGACGCGGGCAGGCCTTGACACATGCACCGCATGAGGTGCATTTCTCCTCGTTTATCTCGGGCAAGCCTGTCTCGCTGTCGATGTACAATGCGTCGAACTTGCAGGCCACTTGGCAGTCGCCCATGCCCAAGCAACCGTAGGAGCAATTCGTCTCGCCGCCATAGAGGCTGTGAGCTATCCCGCAGTTTCTCGCTCCGTTGTACTCGTTGGTGCGAGGACGTTTGGAGCACGTACCGTTGCAGAGCAACACAGCCACCGTCGGGTCAGCTGCTGCCGCCGTCTTACCTAAACTGTTCCCGATGGCCTCCATGACCGCCATGCCACCCACCGGGCAAAACAACGTGCCCAAATCGTCGGCCTTGACGCATGCCGCAGCAAAACCACGACAACCCGGGTAGCCGCAACCACCGCAATTGGCACTGGGAAGCAAGGCCTCCACTTCATCAACGCGGGGATCTTCGTAGACGTAAAACTTTTTGGCCACAAAAAACAAAATGACTGCCGAGAATGCACCAACCGCCCCCAAAGAAGTCAACGATACGATAATTACGTCCATAAGCCTATCAAGATAATTTCTTTACGTAAAACTTGAAAGAGGATTTCATCCTGCCCTTGAATAACGACAACACCGCGTAATACGGCACCAATGCCGCCAGCGAAAGCGTGCCCGTGAGTGCCTCGTTGTCTATCCACACACGCAAAAGGGCAAGCAACAGCAAGATGATCAAAAAAGGAATGACAAAAGCCAGCAGAACAGCCCACATGCCCGACGAACGACGCCCGTAGACCAACACCTCCTCGCCCACTTGCAAAGACGAACCGTCACTTTCGGCTTCAATCACCTTCTCCGCCGAACCGGAGGCCGGACACGCCGACTCGGCATGACAACCACAACAGGCCGCATGCCGGGTGATGAGAACCTGCACCTGACTCCCGTCAATGTGTCGTATTGTTCCGGTATGTTCTATAATTTGACTCACCTCACAAAACCAACCCTGCGATAACCAGAGGCAAAGTTAAAAAAAATTCGCTAACTTCCAAAAAAAAGCGGCAACCATTGCTCGCAAAATAACCGACAACTGTTCTTTTTCAAACAAGTAAAAATCTGTTGTACAGGGTATAATAAAAAACTTCTCTTGCGTGCTTTGGCAGCCTGAACTGTGTTAGTACGCAGCAAAATTTTCCAAAGCATCCGCCGGAAGCGGCGAAAAGCAAGGAAAGAACAAGGATTGGCTTGTTTGAAAACCGCCGTGGGCAGTCCTCACAGCTGCCCTGCCTCCACCTGAATGATGATGCGCTCAATCAGGCGGTCTTCGTGGTCGGAGGTGTCATAGACGGTCTTCAAGTCGGCACCGAACATTTTGGCGAATCCCTGCCAGAAGAAAGCCGTGACCTTCCCCCGATAGACGCGAATGAGCTCGTAAGAAGTAGCATCGCACTCGCGGTCGATGAGCTTGATGAGCATCTTGCCTTGGCTGAAAGTCATCTTGCGCAAGTCGCCCTCGTATTTGCGGAACAGCTCTTTTTCGAACTTGTTCATATATTCCTTGCGCGCCTTGTCGTCGGGTAGGGCAAGCATATCACGGTTGGCGGTCATCACCTCGGCGGCTACCCGCTTGGCATAAGGAAGCGTGCGTTTCACGTCGCGCACCGTACGCCAATAAAATCGCTCCTGGCGCTTGTTTTTGAAACGCATGGGGGCAAAAACGTGTATCTCGCGCAGGGTGACCACGAGGATGGTATCTCCATTCTCCACCCGTGCACGCACCCTCGTCCCGCCGACATCATGCGTCCGATCGCCGGCCCAAACGGCCGTCGCAAAGAAAAGCAGTAAAAACGTTATGCAGGCAAATTGTTTCATGCCTCGAAAAAAACGAAAAAGCCCGCCCGACAGGCTTACTTGAAAAAATGACACTCGCTTTTGGAGCGTTGTCCGCTTCAAAGACGCAGGATTACAAATGTAGCACATACTTTGAGAAAATAGTCTCGCTTCCGTTTTATTAACAAACCTCAAAGATATATCGCTATGGGAAAGGGGAGCGAAGTGGGGAGGACGTTCGAAGAGTTGCGTGCCATCATCCGGGCAGTGGAGAGGGACGAGTGTTTGGGAGTGTGTCTGGACACCTGCCACGTGTACGATGCCGGTTATGACATCGTGAACGACCCGGACGGCGTCATCACGCACTTTGACAAGATGATAGGGTTAGATCGTCTTAAGGCCATCCATCTTAATGACAGCATGAACCCTCGGGGGAGTCGCAAAGACCGCCACGCCCGGATAGGGCAAGGGTACATCGGCATGGAGGCGTTGGGGCGCATTGTCAACCACCCGGCCTTGCGCCATCTGCCCTTCTTCCTCGAAACACCCTGCGAGTTAGACGGCTACGCTAAGGAAATTAAAATGCTGAGGGAAATATATCATTGAGAAACACCGCACAACAGGCCGTTCATTCCACCTGGACAGGGTTGTGGATGCTCACTTTCGAGGCTTTGTAGTGCAGATCGTCTTTCACGGGCAGCTTCACCCGATAGGTCTTTCCCTTGGGATTGGTCAGCTTCATGCCCGTAATCCACGGGTTGAAATATTTCAGCTGCACGTAGTCGGTGCCGTGTTCTTTTGCCCAAACTACCCAGTCGGACACCTCGCCTGAGACTTCCTCTTCGGTGGTGCGCACCGTGTGATAGAAATCGTCGCGTTTCAGGCAAAATCCGAAATCTTTCGGGCGGGTCAATATCTCTTTTGCCACAAGCAGGCGGAAAATGTAGCGGCTTGTTTCCTCGTTCAGATACAGCCCGAGGCAGTCGTCTGCTCCCTGCCTTTCGAGTGATGAGCTGATGCGTCGTCGACCGGCGTTGTACGAGGCGGCGGCAGTGAGCCAGTCGCCATACAGAGCATACGAATCTTTCAAGTAGCCACAAGCGGCCACGGTTGCCTTCTCGAGATGGCGACGCTCGTCGACCTCGGAGCCGACTTCCAGACCGTATTCTTTGGCCGTTTCGGCCACAAACTGCCAAATGCCCACCGCCCCGGCG
>CAYPFZ010000115.1:0-4859 GCA_964410225.1 uncultured Paludibacter sp. | reverse complement strand
TCTCATATTTTCTCGCTTCCAAGAAAAGAAATCCCCTCATTACACAACTCGGCAATTTTCATTTTGTGGT
The DNA here is from genome assembly GCA_964410225.1 of uncultured Paludibacter sp. Taxonomy (GTDB): domain Bacteria; phylum Bacteroidota; class Bacteroidia; order Bacteroidales; family Paludibacteraceae; genus QVMH01. The sequence goes on along the minus strand of CAYPFZ010000115.1, from coordinate 4,789 downwards.
TCGTAAGGAGGGACTAATTACAATCCCTTACAAAAATCTCTCTCCCAGATGCTTACGCAACTCGCGGCGCGTACTAACGCAGCAAAAATTCTGTTAGTACGTAGCGAAAATTGCGTTAGTACGCAAGAGAAAAGGAAAAACAAGAGATGAAAAAGGGTGATGGAAGGTTTGCTGCGACGCTACCTGTCTTTTTTCTATGACATAGCAAGCAATTCGCTATAAGAAAGCAATTTAGGCACAAATTGATACCTGCCGTTCTCCACGTCCATACGGCAGCAATAATGCTCCAGTCCGTTACTGAGCATGAAAAAGCGCACTTGCAAGCGGGTATTGTATACCGCCGCTTGATCAAAAACCTCCTGAGTGATGGGCACGTGCGGAGCTTTCAACTCGACAAGCAGCAAGGGGCGTGCAGCCGAATCATACGCCACCACATCGCAACGCCGACGCATACCGTTGACAAAAATCCCCGTTTCCATCGATAAAAATCCTTGTGGATAGCCCAAAAAATCCACCAAGTAATTCACAAAATGTTGCCTGACCCACTCCTCGGGAGTCAGCTTCACATACCTTTTTCGCAACTTGTCGAACACAAAAAACCGGCCTTCCCGTTCCTTAATCCGTAACGAACAAGAAGGCAAATTCAGCCGTGCACCATCAAAAGCATTCATTATTAACATCAAAATCGCACATCAAAGATACGAAGAAAGGTTCGTATCTTATGAAAAAATCGTAACTTTGTGATAAGCAAAATACATACAACTATCAGTCATTCACCTATTAGCAACCGATTATCATGGTAAAGGCTCTAAATAAGATGGATGCAGTTTTGGCCGAATTGCGTTCCGAACGTCCCCGGCCTGTCTACTTGTTTTCCGGGCAAGAGACCTACTTCATCGACCGTATTGCAGACTATGTTCAAAACGAATTGTTACCTGCAGAAGAGAGAGAATTTAATTTAGAGGTCGTTTACAGTCAGGATGTTACAATGCGACAGATAATAGATTTCGCACGAATGACTCCTATGATGGGGAGCCGGCGGGTCGTATTGGTTAAAGAAGCCCAGCAAATCAAAAAATGGGACGATGCACTTCACTATTTTAAACAACCCGCATCACATACGCTGTTGCTTTTCTTTTATAAACACGGCACGCCCGACCTGCGAAAAACATGTTTCGCACAACTGAAGGCAAGCAATGCGCTCTTCGATTTTCCTCGATTATATGAAAATGAACTTTTCGAATGGATTAACCATTTTGTAAAAGATAAGCAATTGACCATAAGCCAACAAGCAGCGCTTATGCTGATAGAGTGCATCGGCAGCGACCTCTACCGGCTGTCGACGGCATTAGAAAGAATCGCGATGATTGTTCCTTCCGGGGGGAAGATAGATAACAAAATAGTAGAAAAGACGACCGGTATAAGTAGGAATTATAATATATTTGAGTTTCAAGATGCGCTTTGCGAGCGAAATACACTAAAGGTTTACAGAATTGCACAATATTTTGCTGATAATCAAAAAGAAAACCCATTACCCAAAATTCTGACGCAGCTTTTCAATTTTTTCTCCAATTTAATGCTTTATCACTATTTGAGCGATAAAAGTCAATCGTCCGTATCGCGCGAATTGAGCATAAATCCCTATTTTGTAAAACGATACACACAGGCCTCCCGCACTTTCGGAGCCAGGAAAACGGTGGAAATCATCCGCTTGATTCGCCAATGCGATGCGCGATATAAGGGCATCGACTACCCGTCGACCAACCAAGGCGAGCTGTTGAAAGAATTGATTTTCAATATGCTCCATTAGCACTCGAAAGCATCGATTTTTTCAGGCATATTCGACGGAAAAATAAAAGGTACGGACTTTTGATTGAAAGAGTGCGTACCTTTTATTGTCGCATTCCGACCGGCTTCACGGGGCAAAGGGGAAAAGCTATTTCTCCCTTGTTTTGAGACAGTTGAGAAGCTGCTCTCTTGCTTACCAACTCCGCTTGCGGCGTAAGCACCCGGCAAAATTTCCGTTAGTACGCACGAGAGGGGGCAAAACGCAAGGCGACAGAGAAAGATGTCGGACAAGGATTCCTGAATTTTCATAGCTTTCGATTTTTTATCTTTCGGGGTGTGAGAAGCTCGTTAAGCGGATGCGGAAAAAACAAAGGTGTAAAGACGTGCGTATGCGGACAATTGAGTACATTTGTGAGCAATAAACGCGGCCACCCTGAGAAGATGATGACACAAGTCAAAGAAATATTGGATTTTTTGGAACAATTGGCGAAACATAACGACCGCCAATGGTTTGGCCAAAACAAAGGATGGTACGACCGGGTTCATGGACATTTTGCCGTGATAGTCACGGAGTTGATAGAACGCATGTCGGCTTTCGACAGCGAGTTGCAACACCTGCAGGCCAAAGACTGCATCTTCCGCATCTATCGCGACATTCGTTTTTCGCCCGACAAGTCGCCCTACAAGCGCCATTTCGGTGCGTTCATCGCCTCGGGCGGCGGGCGACGCAGCCCGCGCGGAGGGTATTACCTGCATCTGCAGCCCGCGGCGTCAATTTTGGCAGCAGGCGTGTGGTGTCCCGACGCAGTCTTACTTAAAGCCTTGAGACAAAGCGTGTACGACAATATCGACGAGTTGGAAGATATTCTCCAAGACGCGGATTTTCTCCACCACTTCGGCGGCTTTCACAGCAGCGACGCGCTCAAAACGGTGCCTAAAAATTTTCCAAAAGATTTTCCTCGTGCCGACCTGCTCAAGTTGAAACAATACGTGGTGGAATGCCCCTTGCCGTGGGAGACGCTCGCCTCCGACGACTTTGTCGACCGCGTGGCGCAGGTGTTCCGGTCGGCATGCCCTCTTAACCGCTTCCTCAACTACACGGTCGACGAACACCTTGGCTGACACGCCCCGGAGAGATGACACCGGCAAACGCAGCAAACAGGGTGACGGAATTCCTCCGGGCAACGCCCACAAACAAACACCACCCGACAGAGACATGAACCAACTCCCTCTTGTGAAATCAGACCCCTACCTGCGGCCTTATGCCGAAGCCATCCGAGGCAGGTACGAATATTTCTGCCGGATGGAGAAGAGATTAACAGGAGACACCCAAACGATTTCCGATTTTGCCTCGGGCTACCTCTATTTCGGCTTACATCGGTTGCCGGTCGGGTGGGTTTTTCGCGAGTGGGCACCCAACGCTACCGCCATCTACATAGCGGGCGACTTTTGCGATTGGAGGAAAGAGCCCGCCTATGCCCTGCAAAGACTTACGGGCGGGGTGTGGGAGATAAAACTCCCCTCCGAGGCGATAAGGCACGGGCAACACTACAAACTGCTTGTGGAGTGGGACGGTGGCTCGGGCGAGCGCATCCCGGCATGGGCGCGGCGCGTGGTGCAAGACGAGCAGACCAAGCTGTTCAGCGCACAGGTGTGGGATCCCCTGACGCCCTACCAATTTCGCTGTCACCACTTCGTGCCGTCAAAAGACCCGCTGCTCATCTACGAATGTCACATCGGCATGTCCGGACAACAAGAGGGCGTGTCTACCTACGAAGAATTTCGCCTTTCGGTGCTGCCACGCATCGCCCGCTTGGGATACAACTGCATCCAAGTGATGGCCATACAGGAACATCCCTACTACGGGTCGTTCGGCTACCACGTATCGGGATTTTTCGCTGCTTCGTCGCGTTTCGGCACGCCCGAAGAACTCAAACACCTCATCGACGATGCGCATCAGATGGGGATTGCCGTCATCATGGATCTGGTGCACTCCCATGCCGTGAAAAACGAACAAGAGGGGCTGGGGTGCTTCGACGGCACGCCCTATCAATATTTCCACGGAGGCGACCGACGCGAACATCCTGCGTGGGACTCACTGCTTTTCGACTACGCCAAACCCGAAGTGATACATTTCCTGCTCTCCAACTGCAAGTTCTGGTTGGAAGAATATCACTTCGACGGATTCCGCTTCGACGGGGTGACCTCCATGATCTACCGCAACCACGGCATAGGAGAGCGTTTCGACAACTACGATGCCTATTACAACATGAACCAAGACGGCGACGCCATCTGTTACCTCACTTTGGCCAACAAGCTGATACACCAAGTGAACCCCCACGCTGTTACCATCGCCGAGGAGGTGAGCGGCATCCCCGGGCTGGCTCGCACGACAGACGACGGAGGGATGGGCTTTGATTACCGCTTGGCGATGGGAATACCCGACTTTTGGGTAAAATATATAAAGGAAGTAAGAGACGAAGACTGGAGCGTGGGGCATATCTACCGGGAGATGACCAACCGGCGCGCCGACGAAAAAAACATCAGTTACGTCGAAAGCCACGACCAGGCCTTGGTGGGCGACAAAACCCTCATCTTCCGACTGATTGACGCGGAGATGTACTGGCACATGCAAAAAGGCCACACCACCCTGTTGGTTGACCGGGGTGTCGCCCTTCACAAAATGATAAGGCTGATTACCGCCACGTGTATGAACGGGGGCTATCTCAACTTTATGGGGAACGAATTCGGTCATCCGGAGTGGATAGACTTCCCGCGTGAGGGCAACGGATGGTCTTACAAATACGCCCGCCGACAGTGGGACTTGGCAGACAACCCCAACTGCCTCTATGGCGACCTGCGTGAGTTCGACCGCGACATGTTGTCGCTCATACGTTCGATGGAACACTTCAACCTGCTGCCTCTCTGCCAACTATGGGATAAAGAGGCCGACCGGGTACTGGCCTACCGGCGAGACGATTTGGTGTTTGTGTTCAACTTC
>CAYPFZ010000114.1:0-4915 GCA_964410225.1 uncultured Paludibacter sp. | reverse complement strand
CGCTGCGTAAGTACGCAGCAGAAGAGATGTAAGAAGCTGTGTTACAGTTTCTCTTTTGTGTCTTCTCGCCGTTTCTTCCGGGCAGCGACACCGGGTTTGCGAGAGACAAACGTTTTCAACGGTTTACATCTTGGATTGCCGTGGGAGGCGGGACGATTATCACAGGAATTCGCCCTTGTCAAACACCGTACTAAAACACACCCACTCGTGTTGACACAAGCAGAAAAAGGTTTAGAATCCCCCTTGTGAGGGGAATCTAAACCAAAAGCACCTATAATGCAGGAACAAAATTATTTGAGTTCAACTTCAGCGCCGCCTTCTTCCAACTGTTTTTTCAAAGATTCTGCATCGTCTTTCGCTGCGCCTTCCCGTATCACCGAGGGAGCGGAATCCACCAATTCTTTGGCTTCTTTCAGATTGAGGCCTGTGAGTTCTTTTACCAACTTCACAATAGCCAACTTATTGGCACCGGCTGCTTTCAAAACTACATCGAAAGAGGTCTTTTCTTCAACAACGGGAGCTGCGGCGGCCGCGCCGGCGGCAACAGCTACAGCTGCAGCTGCAGGTTCGATACCATATTCTTCTTTCAAAATTTGAGCTAACTCATTAACTTCTTTAACCGTCAAGTTAACCAATTGTTCTGCAAAAGCTTTCAAATCTGCCATTTTAGTCAATTTTTATTCTTTGATTTGTTTTTCTGATTCTTTATTTGCCCGCCTGTCGCGAGCGAGTGGTGTTTATCTGTCTCCTAATGTTTCCAGTATACCGTGGATAGTGTTCCCGCCGGATTGGAGCGCGGATACAACGTTCCTAAGAGGTGATTGCAACAGAGCAACAAGATCGCCGATAAGTTCGTTTTTACTCTTGATGTTCACTAACTCATCCAGATGATTTTCTCCCACGTAGAACGCCTCTTCGACATAAGCGGCTTTCAGTGCAGGTTTCTTCAGGGGATTGTCCTTGCTAAAATTCTTGATTAACCGGGCAGGTGCGTTCCCTGTTTCTGAAAGCATGAGTGAAGTCTCCCCCTTCAGGACAGCATACAGCTGACTGTAGTCCACTTCGGAGGCCTCCATTGCTTTTTGCAATAAGGTGTTTTTTACAACAACGAGCCTGATGTTTTCTTTGTTGCAACTCCTTCTCAAAGCACTTGTTTGAGCAGCGTTCAACCCACCTATATCAGCCAGGTACAAGTGAGGATAAGCCGCCAAGATAGCTTTAATTTCGGCTATTACGATGCTTTTATCTTCCTTTCTCATACAATTTCATTTTTATTATTCAACTGATTTGGGGTCGACTTGCACACCCTTACTCATTGTGCTCGAAAGATAAATGCTCTTCACATAAGTACCTTTGGCTGTCGAGGGTTTCAACTTGATCAAAGTGGAAATAAACTCTTTGGCATTTTCCACAATCTTGTCGTCGGGGAATGACACTTTCCCGATAGACGCATGGATGATACCATACCTGTCGACTTTGAAATCTATCTTACCCTGCTTTACTTCCCTAACCGCTTTGGCTATGTCTTGGGTCACGGTTCCACTCTTGGGGTTGGGCATCAGGCCGCGTGGACCCAGTATGCGACCCAGCGCACCAAGTTTGCCCATGACGCTCGGCATGGTGATGATAACGTCAACATCGGTCCATCCTCCCTTAATCTTTTCGATATATTCATCAAGTCCCACGTAATCGGCACCGGCCTCTTTTGCCGCAGTCTCTTGATCAGGAGTACACAGTGCAAGAACTCTTACTTCTTTCCCCGTCCCATTGGGTAGCGAAACCACGCCGCGAACCATCTGGTTTGCTTTACGAGGGTCAACACCCAAACGCACATCTATGTCCACAGAAGCATCGAATTTTGTAAAAGTAATCTCCTTGACTAACTGTGCAGCTTCCTTCAATGTGTAGATTTTACCGGCTTCCAACTTCTCAGAAACCATCTTTTGATTTTTCGTCAACTTACCCATTTTTGAATGAAGTGTTTATTTAGTTATTGTCAGGGAAATCACCTTTTACCGTGATACCCATACTTCTTGCCGTACCGGCCACCATACGCATAGCCGACTTCAGGTTGAAACAGTTTAAATCGGTCATCTTATCCTCGGCTATTTGCTTCACCTGTTCCCATGTCAACTCTGCTACTTTTTTCCGATTGGGTTCCGAAGAACCTCCTTTGATTTTCGCGATTTCCAAGAGCTGTATGGCTACGGGAGGAGTCTTAACGATAAAATCAAACGATTTATCCGTGTAGTAAGTGATAACAACCGGCAATACTTTGCCCGCCTTATCTTGAGTTCTGGCATTAAACTGCTTGCAAAACTCCATGATGTTGATCCCTTTGGATCCCAAAGCGGGCCCTACAGGGGGAGATGGATTTGCTGCACCCCCTTTTATCTGCAATTTGATAAGTCCAGCAACTTCTTTCGCCATAATTTAACTTGTTGTGTGGAAGAACGATACAATCTGTAACAGGAATTGCTTACTCCTTCTCCACTTGAGTGAACGACAATTCGAGCGGTGTTTTCCGCCCGAATATCATAACCATAACTTTGAGTTTTTTCTTTTCTTCTTGCACGTCCTCAACTACTCCGCTAAAACCGGAAAACGGACCGATGACAACCTTTACGGTTTCTCCCACTACATACGGCGTGAGGATTTCCTCTCCCGACTCCTGGAGTTCGTCCATTGTCCCCAAAATACGGCTTATTTCCGAAGCACGTATCGGCGTGGGAACATCATTCTTCTCTCCAAGAAAACCAAGTACATTGGGAGTGTTTCGAAGGCTGTGGAGGGTTTCGCCAAGCAAATTGGCTTCAACCAAGACATATCCGGGCATGCAGCTACGTTCTTTCGTAACTTTTTTGCCATTACGAACCTGGTAAACTTTTTCTGTCGGAATCAATACTTGTGATACATACTGACCTAAATGGCTATTCTTCATCTCGGCCTCGATGTATTCCTTTACCTTACTCTCTTTTCCACTAACGGTACGCATGACGTACCATTTGAAATTGTTTTCGGACACTTTCTTGATCCTCCTTAGTTAAATGAACAATCAAAACAGTTTCCCTAAGGCATCGTAAACGATTGTCAAGATTTTCTCAAACCCCAAGTCCATCAGCCAAACAATGAGGGATAGTATGACGGAAGCAATCAACACCACCGCCGCACTGCTTGCAAGTTCTGACCTTGTGGGCCAAGATACTTTGTGGACGAGCTCGTTATATGACTCTTTGATATAGTTAATGGGTTTCATACGCTGATCTATTTCGCACGGGAGGAGAGACTCGAACTCCCGACACCTGGTTTTGGAGACCAGTGCTCTACCAACTGAGCTACACCCGTGTACAACTGCAAGTTGCAAGCAAGAAACTTGCAACTTGCAAAATTTCCATTTATCAACCCTTAATCAATGATAGCCGTGATCTGACCCGAGCCGACGGTACGCCCGCCTTCACGGATGGCGAAGCGCAGACCTTCGCTGCAAGCTACCGGATAAATCAAATTCACCGTAATCTCCAAGTTGTCACCGGGCATCACCATTTCTGTTCCTTCCGGAAGGGTAATTTCACCTGTCACATCCAATGTGCGGATGTAGAACTGGGGACGATACTTGTTGTGGAACGGGGTGTGACGACCGCCTTCTTCCTTCTTCAGAATATAAACCGTAGCCTTGAATTCAGAATGAGGAGTAACCTGACCCGGGTGGGCAATGACCATACCACGTTTCACCTCGTTTTTGTCGATGCCACGGAGCAACAGACCCACATTGTCACCGGCTTCACCTTCGTCAAGCAACTTGCGGAACATCTCCACGCCGGTCACTACGGACTTCCTGCCTTCGGCACCAAGACCGATAATCTGAACTTCGTCGCCCACTTTGATAACACCCGTTTCAATACGGCCGGTGGCAACCGTACCACGACCTGTGATGGAGAACACGTCTTCAACGGGCATCAAGAACGGTTTGTCAACGGCACGGGGAGGCAACTCAATCCAGTTGTCTACGGCATCCATCAGTTCAACAACCTTTTCTTCCCATTCGGGTACTCCATTCAGTGCACCGAGGGCAGAGCCACGAATAACGGGCGTGTTGTCACCATCGAAATCGTAGAACGAAAGGAGTTCGCGCATTTCCATTTCTACCAGTTCCAACATTTCGGGGTCGTCAACCATGTCACATTTGTTCATAAACACCACCAGACGGGGCACGTTCACCTGACGAGCCAACAGAATGTGTTCACGTGTCTGGGGCATCGGACCGTCGGTAGCAGCCACCACGATGATAGCTCCGTCCATCTGGGCGGCACCGGTCACCATGTTCTTAACATAGTCAGCGTGACCCGGGCAGTCCACGTGCGCATAGTGGCGGGTTGCTGTCTGGTATTCTACGTGCGCGGTATTGATAGTGATACCACGTTCTTTTTCTTCCGGAGCATTGTCGATCGAATCGAACGTACGCAATTCGGAAAGACCCTTCTTTGCCAACACTGTCGTAATGGCGGCGGTCAAGGTCGTCTTACCATGGTCAACGTGGCCGATAGTGCCGATGTTTACATGCGGTTTGGACCTGTCGAATTTCTCTTTTGCCATAACTCAAAGATTGTTTTTTGTGAAATTAATGATTCAGTATGAATATGATATAAAAAAGCCCCGACCCAAAACCGAGCTGTTGACGGGATTTGAACCCGTGACCTCTTCCTTACCAAGGAAGTGCTCTACCCCTGAGCTACAACAGCTTTTATTGAGCGGAAGACGGGACTCAAACCCGCGACCCTCAGCTTGGAAGGCTAATGCTCTATCAACTGAGCTACTTCCGCTTTTTGCGGATCGCCGACCTTATTCTCCGCGGCGAACTGCGTGGGCAGTGATGGATTCGAACCACCGAAGGTGAAAACCAGCAGATTTACAGTCT
>CAYPFZ010000113.1:0-4919 GCA_964410225.1 uncultured Paludibacter sp. | reverse complement strand
GAAAAGGAAACCGCGCCCATGTTTGAGGCGCGGTTTGAGCAGGTCTGCGCATCGTTTGCCGAGGATTTTGGGCTGTCAGCGCGCGAGAGCGAGGTATTCACGCTCCTGGCAAGCGGTCGTGACGTACCCTATATCGAACGTGAACTGGTGCTGGCCAAAAGCACCGTGAAAACCCATGTCAAGCACATCTACGAGAAATGCGGCGTGTCTTCGCGCCAGAATTTACTGGACATGTTCGAGAACTACCGCACCCGATAACCACGGGCAAATGCTTCAGTCGCGACCCGTCCGACAGCCTCGCAGACATACCGTCCTTTGTGGCACACCTGACTTCCCGGGGCATGGATACACGGCGAGCGGCCCGCAGGCGATCGATCGCCTGCGGGCAATAATTGTTTCCCTAGAATCCGATTGCGTAGCCATCAATAGTCTCATCATTGGCGAGAGCCTGACCGACGAGACGTCCATAAGTCATACCGCGACCGTGGCTCGTTCCCGGCAAAGTAACGGGATATGAATTGGCAAAAAAAATCACCCTGGACATTTCCAATGGCAAACAATCCACCAATAGGATTGTCGGATTCGTCAAGAACCTGGGAATTCTGATCAACACGTAAACCGTATGGCAAGACAAGCATCCATGCGGAAACATTACTCGCATAGAACGGACCGTCCTTGACCGAACTCAAAAAGCGAGCCGGAACTCCAAAATCGGGATCCTCTCCTGCATCGCAAAACGAATTGTAACGATCTACGGTTTTTTGAAGGGTCTCATACGGGACACCGATCGCTTCCGCAAGTTCCTCAAGGGTCTCTCCCTTGTAGAACTCCCCGTTCTCAACAGCCGCCTCTACCGCCTCTTCAAGACCATCAATAAACGACTGGGATTTGATTGGCTCCTGGCGTTGAGCATGTTCTTTGTAATTGGAGTCCCAAATAGCCCATGAAACATTACCCGGAGTTGCCATTCGAGCGTTCGTTACGATAGGTTCGAAACCCACTTCACAGCAATAACGCATTCCATCACGATTAACCGTAAGCCAGCAGGTATCAAATCCGGGCCCCATGACCGAAAGATTAACGGGATGAATAATGGGTGCGGGGTAACAAGTGGAAAGTGCAGCACCGATCCATTTACCCATCTTGATGCCATCGCCCATATTGCCTCCGACAGGCGTATAGTCAGACTGATCGGCACGCAATGCAATGGGGCACAGGCATTGGATCATCTCTTCATTGTCCGTAATACCACCCGTGGCAAGGATAACACCTTTGTTCACGTTGATCTTTTTGTAGCCATCATCTGAACTTACGACAACGGCGGTGACCGTATCGTCTTCCTTGATTAACTGCTCGGCAGTTGTATTGAATTCAAATACAGCCCCCTGTTTTTGAGCGTCCTCTGCAACCATACTAATGAAATAGCCCACATTCCAAGCCTGCTCGGGCAAATCGCTTCCTTCAGGCAAAAGAAACTTGTGTGCAGTTCTAAACTGCTTAAACCGATCCTCAAGAGTATCCCAATCAGAACGAGCCGTCATTTCTGTATTGAGAATCACTTCATAACCTACTTCTTCCGCCATGTCGATGTAGTAATCCATTACCTCGCCACTGCGCTCGACAAAGTTCTTGATGAGGTAGTAATTCGCTTCAGATTGGCCCCATTGATAAATGAGACGCGTTGCAAGCGCCGTATCGATTTCAACACCCTCAGCAGCTTGGAGTTTTGAGCCAACAGCTCCGATATCGGTACCATGGGCAGTAATCTCTTCGAATTTCTCGACAACCAAGACGCTTGCGCCAGCCTCGGCGGCCGACTGTGCAGCCGTGCATCCTGCAATACCTGCCCCCACAACAACGATGTCATATGTTTCCTCTTCCGTGATTTCCGGAAGCTCCGGGGCAGGCTGCAGCCACTCATGGGCACTGTCACTAGCTGCTTGCCCCGACTCCGATCCTTGCTCGCCGGAAGAACTGGGAGCGCATCCAGACAGACCAAAAACGGCAGTCGAAGCGCCAGCAGCGGCAACACCGGATAAAAACGATCTGCGAGAAACATTGTTCGTTTTCATATTTTCCTCCTCCTATCACCGAGTGGGCGAACACCCTTTCACCCACAACGACAATAGGAAGAGTCTCACCATATTTGAAGCGCCCGTGAGGGGTGAAAATCTATTTTTCTTCTCTCACCCTTGATAGGCGACAAAGCTGGTCGTTCATTCCGTACTCTATTCGAGCCATATACGCCTCGACTAAATCGGATACCTCTCTTTTCGAGTGAACACCTAACTTCAAATAAATGCGCCTGACATGAGTTTTTATCGTATTATCTGAAACGCCGAGCGCTTCACGCATGCCCGCCCTATCGAAGCCGGAAGCCACCATTTTCAATACCTCTGCTTCTCTCGGTGACAACTTTCCTTCATCCGCCACAACGTCACACGCCTCCTCGAACAATTCCTGTCTACCTGTCTCATCGTCGTCGAAGCCCCGTTTTGACCTGATAAACAAAAACGCGAAACCGATAACAAACAAGTAGATCGCAACGATAGAAACCCAGAACACCAAAAGCGTTTCCTCGGCTCTCGACATGAGTAGGACAATTCCAAAAACGACACCGATCAATGAACTTCCAAGAAACGCGAGCAATCCGCCTGCAAAGACCTTTTTTGGTCGATGCATTGTCGTGGCAAACCTTGCCTGTTCTGTACAAAACACCCAAAGCGAATAATAGAAATAGCTGTGTCCAATTGTGAAAATGAAAACCGGGATGAAAGCACCATCGATGAATTGGGGGAGCAAGAGAAAACCCATTGCAAGGAGCGGGAACGACACTTGACATGCCAAATACAGCTCATCTTCCCTGCGGTAAAAAAGTGCGGTGACAAGAAGAAGTACCCCTCCCCCAAGCACTCCACATACCGTTGCCAGTGTCACGTCTGTTGCTGCACCACCTCCAGCAGACAGGCTTATCGCCCTCATGACCCCGAAGGCAAATCCAACCAGAACAGCAAGCAAGACTAATCTCGACGTATGAACTTTGTTGGAGCCTTTGTTGGAGTCTGCTCCTTTGAATTTTACTCTCGACGAAAACCCTTCCTCCCTGCGCAAAGCACCGCCAGAATCCGTCCTACACGCATGCAATAAAAACGCCCCTGAGAAGAGAGGCATCATACACACAAGTCCCTGCACCGCAACAGGAGGAAGCGACATCACGATACCGAAAAAAAGAGCCGTCCCTAAAGAAAAAAAACGCCGTATCGATAAGCACACGCCTTGGGGCTAAAGCTGCCAAGTGAGAACCCCATTCAAGAAAGGCCGTCGCAGACCCCACGCCGGTCAACACTGCGCCAATTGGCGCAAAAATCTTTACAAAAACATCGTAAGAGGAGGCAACAAGAAATAAAGATCCCGTTGCCAGGAGTATAGATGAGGCGGCTATACCGCCTGCATTTGCTGAAAACGCCTGCTCCCTTGAAGACAAAAGGGTTACGATAAAAACGACGGAAGCGGCGCACAGAGACAGGGCCCAAACCTGCAGATGGGCTGACAGAGGCACGGTGAACAGGGCTCTTGGCATGCAGCTTTCAGCGGAGAACACAATTTGCAGCCAGGCCCAATAAAGGCTCATACCGATAAGCCGATCGAAATGATGCCTGATTTCATCGGATGTTAAGTCAATAAGTCCTCGCACATCCGCCACATTGTTCCCCATAAATGTTCCCCTTTTTTCTGGTGCTCACCTGTGGAGCGCTTGATGCGATCTGTTCCGTTTTCCTCCCAAGATTTATATACTCACGCTCCTTTAGGTAGCACACAATCTAACCTCTAATGACAGTTTTCTAACCAAAAAAATCATTAGAACCAACAGAGATACTCTAACGACAGAAACGTGTTGTTAGAACGCTGTTGGCAAGGAAATACATTTCTTCGTTGGACGGGTGAGGGAAAGGATTTGGGGTTCTGGGGATATTCAGTGAAGCCGGAACCACTGAACGTAGTAATATAGTTTTGTCTTATCGCTGAAGGGTGGTGCTTTCTTCAGATGAACAAGGTGTATGTGGACGACAGGGTGGAGGCGCGGCACCCTGAGCAGAGCATCACGAAGGACGATGCACTCACCGCCTGGTACAACGCCATCAGGGGCAGACCGAGGATGACCGACGAGCCACTCGACTCGATAACGGTGAAGGTTCCGCACTCGCGGATCGTCGCGATGAAGAGGGTGCAGAAGGAGACCGGGATGACGAAATCGGAGTTCGTTCGTCGCGCAATTGACAACGAGCTTATGGCGATGTCTTAGCTGCCATCCTCAAAAAAGCAGTGGCACCCCGTCGTTCAGGGTTGCAGTTACATGTACAACAAGCTCTTGAACAACAGGGTTTGTTCGGGCGTTGCGCCTTGTGGGTTCTGTCGTTCTTTTTTTCGATATAAATCCCACCTTGCAACGAGAAGATGAAACAAGTCCTCTTCAGTATCGCCGAGCGCGCCACGTTACGCAGATGCGAGCGATGGCTGCGGCAGCAGTTGCGGCAACGATCACAGCGATTACGGCAACAGTTGCAACAGAGGTTGTAGCAGCAAAAACCCATGTAAGGATGTTTTGACAAGCACAAGGGTGCCATGTCGAGCCCTTTTGATGGCGCAAAGGCAGCTTGCATGCCACGATCTGCGCGGAAGGTAGCTCGGATACGAGAGAGAGAGAGAGAGAGAAGAGCCATGGAGGCAGGAAAGGCCATACGAAGGCTTCGGGAGTGCGCAGGGATGTCGCAAGACACTCTCGCATCACGCATCTACGTGAGCCGGCAAACCATCAGTTCGTGGGAAAATGGCAAGACCTACCCCGACCTCCGAAGCCTGCTGCTCCTCTCCGACGTGTTCGACGCAACCGTGGACGAGATCGTTGGAAAGGACGTGAA
>CAYPFZ010000112.1:0-4974 GCA_964410225.1 uncultured Paludibacter sp. | reverse complement strand
TAATTGAGAAACCTGTCGTTGAAGAGCAGGCAACCGATGTTGATGCCAAAATTCCACCGGCTGACAGCCGAAGAATAGTAGTTGACGAACACGGAAAGAGAAATGGAATTCAGGATGTTGAGCACAAGGGAGGTCTCCGAGAGGTAATACACACCGGGGAAGCGTGCGGAGTACTCGGCCGTATTGTCGGCTCGGTTGAGGATGGACTGGTAAGGAAGAAAGGCGTAGGTTTCGTTACGCACGTGGAGTGAATTGGTGATTTTGAACACGGGTTTTGCGCCCAAAGCCGCGAAGCAATTGGCACGAAATGCCGGGTTGAACACCGTTTGACTGTGGGGGGTGGGGGTAAATGCCGGGGCCTGCAAGATGGTAGCGGTGTAATTGCTCGAGAAGGCGCGCGTACTGAAAGCCAACTCTGCATGAGCCCCCAACACGAAGCGGGACGTCACCGGGAAATAGTGCTCATATCGCCCTGTGAGCTGCAGCCACCAGTCTTTCTTGTCGGAAAGGCTCCGGGAGGGAAAGTCGACAGAGCGGAAAGCCTCTTTGCCATACAGCCCCTGCAAACCGGCGCGTATGTGGTGACCCGCAGTGGGATACATCACGTTGTCAAGTGTGTAGCTTTCGAGTCGGATAAACGTGCCGGCAATGGAATAGGTGCTTCTGTCAGGCACGGAAGTTTCGGTCTGCAAGTCGGAGTCTTGCACGTAGCGGTCGTTCAGCAAGGCAAATCCAAAGCCAAACTCGGCTCTTCCCTTGAGCGTCAGGGGAAAACCGAGAAGTATTTTGCCGAAAATTTCGTTCTGAGTCACATCGGACAGTCCACCCGACTCGTAGAAAAACAGGTTGCTCTCGTAGAAATCATATTTGTGTAACACCACGTCGGCCTTCATGTAGAGGTTTAGAGCGGAAGGAATATCAATACGCGTCTCAAGGTTCAAGCCGTTGTATATCTTGCCGAATTGTGCCCCCATGTAAGCAGTATGACCATATTCACCGAGATTTTGATATTGCAACCCGATGAAGCCCTGGTTGGAATTGGTGGAGGAAACGTTGCCGCCCAACTGCAATTTGAAGTTGGCCTCCGTCTGCACGTCAAGATGCAGGTCGTAAACATCCTTTTCGCTGTTGTATACGCCGTGAGGTACGATTTCGTATATCATCTCGTCTGACACCAACTCGAAATACCCGCCCTTCAGTTCCTCCATACCGAAGGTGTCGCCCTTGTTCCTGAACACCTTTTCCACGTAGCGTTGCTGCAGGGAGTCGATGCCGGAGAAATGCAAATCTCCAAACCTCGCTTCGGGATACCGTGCCTTGAAGGCCTCGCGGCGTTCCTTCAGCTCGCTCTCGGGCAAGCGACGCGCCACCCGGCTTTTGATTTCATCCATCCGCAGGATGGTCTCTTCGTAGCCCTTTTGCACCACTTCGTCCACCTTGGAGAAATCGAACATGGGCTGATCGTGCATGTCGAAACGCAAGGTGATGCCTTCCTCCTCCGGAATGGAGTAGTCGGTATGCCCCATGATCATGGTCTGCAACTGTTGATATACATTGTCGGGCGAGGGCTTCTCTTGTTCGGAAGCCACCACGCTGCCAATCAGGAAGTCGGGATGAAAATCATCTTTTACCACATCGACGGGGAAGTTATTGAGAATGCCCCCGTCAAAGAGCAAATTGCCATCGATTTCTATCGGTTTGTAGACAAAAGGAAAAGTCATGGATGCACGAATGGCATCGCCCAAATCGCCCCCTCGAAACACGACCGCTTCCTTTTTGTAAATGTCGGAAGCCACACAACGAAACGGCACAAACAGATTGTCGAAGTCGCCTGCCGCCACCGCGTTACCCTGCATGAACAGCTCAAGGAACGCATAGTTCATTTGAACGGAAGGAACCACGTTGGTGGGAAATACCGGCTTGATGGAAAAGCGGGAGGTGCTGTCAGGGAGTTGCAAGCGGAAACGGAGGTCAAACAACGAAGGACGGGGAGTGGCGTTCTTGTAGTAATACACATATTTCTGTTCCACCTCTCCCGTAGACCAGCGCCTGAATTCATCAGATTTGAGCAAGGCGATCATCTCATCGGTCGTGATGCCGATGGCGTACATCCCCCCCACAATGGCACCCATAGACGTACCCCCCACGTAGTCTATCGGTATGTCGTTCTCTTCCAAAGCTTTGATTACGCCAATGTGCGCCATGCCCTTCGCGCCACCGCCACTCAACACCAAGCCGACACTTTGTGCCGCCGCCCCGAAAAATCCTGACGGCAACAGACACCACAAAACGACAAAGGTTCGAAGTTTTTTCAGACACATCTGTGTTCGTACATGAGGGGGGCTAAATTAAACATTTAAATCCGAATACGTGATTGTCAGTTTTGGAAAAATTGTACGGCTTCCAGGTTCGGCTTGTGAGCCCTTTCTCTTGTGTGTTGAGACCTCAGAAAAAAAGATGTCATCGTTTTCCGCTTCACTTCTTTTCCCCCTTTCCGGCGGGTGCTTTGGTAAATTTTGTTGCGTACCTACCCGGCGAAAATTGCGTTAGTACGCAGCACGTAGCTGCCAAAGCACGCAGCAGAAGGAGGTTGTAAGGGGATATTTTGGAGGGTAGGAAAAGAAAAAGGGACATCCTTCTTTTCGAAGAACGTCCCTTGTGGTTTTGTCCGTCTATGCGGAAAGAATCAGGCGTTTTCTTTTTCGGCTGCCGTGTCGGTGGTGGTTTCAGCTTCGGCCGGGGTGGTTTCTTTTTCCACTTCCGCGGCTGCAGCTTCCGGCTGCGGCGTTTCGGCTTTGGCTTCCTCCGGTTCAGGCTCTACGCCTTTCGTTTCAGGACGGGCTTCGGCAGCGGCCTTCTTGGCAGATGACTTCTTCGTTTTCGCGGTGGATTTGGCTTCGGCTTTGGCCTCTGCATCCAGCTGGCTTTTCAGGGCTGCCAAAGTGCCGATGTCACCCAACGTGGTCTTCTCAATGATGGGGGCGACGAAGTCGTCTTCTTTCTTCGGGCGTTTGCCCTTCTTGGCGGCATCGCCTTCGCCTCGCTCTTCTCGTCTGGCATCTTCAAACACGCGGCTGTGAGAAAGAATGATGCGTTTGGAATCTCTATTGAACTCGAGCACTTTGAACGGCAACTTTTCATCCAACTGTGCCTGCGTGCCGTCTTCCTTTACCAGATTCTTCGGGGTGGCAAAGCCTTCCACACCGTAGGGCAACATGATGACCGCTCCCTTGTCGAACACATCAATGATTACACCATCATGGATGCTTCCCAAGGTGAATACTGTCTCAAACTGATCCCACGGGTTTTCCTCTAACTGTTTGTGACCAAGGCTCAGGCGGCGGTTCGACTTGTCTATTTCCAGCACCACCACATCAATCTGTTCACCCACTCTGGTGAATTCCGACGGGTGTTTGATTTTCTTCGTCCACGAAAGGTCGGAGATATGAATCAGGCCGTCCACGCCTTCCTCTAATTCTACAAATACGCCGAAGTTGGTGAAATTGCGCACTTTGGCCGAATGCTGACTGCCGACAGGGTAGCGTCCTTCAATGTTTTCCCACGGGTCGGCCTTCAGTTGCTTGAGGCCGAGTGACATCTTGCGTTCATCGCGGTCAAGGGAGAGGATGACGGCTTCCACTTCGTCGCCGGCCTTGAGGAAGTCTTGTGCCGAACGAAGATGTTGCGACCAGCTCATTTCCGACACATGAATGAGACCTTCCACACCCGGTGCCACTTCCACGAACGCACCATAGTCGGCAATGACCATCACCTTGCCCTTCACGCGATCGCCTACCTTCAGGTTTTCATCGAGAGCGTCCCAAGGATGCGGGGTGAGCTGTTTCAAGCCCAAGGCGATGCGTTTCTTTTCTTCGTCGAAATCGAGAATGGCTACATTGAGTTTCTGATCGAGCTTCACCACCTCGTCCGGGTGCGTCACGCGTCCCCAAGACAAATCGGTGATGTGTATCAAACCGTCGATGCCGCCCAAGTCGATGAATACACCGTAGGAAGTAATGTTCTTGACTGTGCCTTCGAGCACCTGACCCTTTTGCAGCTTGCTGATAATCTCTCTCTTCTGTTGTTCGAGCTCCGCCTCGATGAGTGCCTTGTGCGAAACGACCACGTTCTTGTATTCGTGATTTATCTTCACCACCTTGAACTCCATGGTCTTGCCCACGAACACGTCGTAGTCGCGGATGGGTTTCACATCGATTTGCGAGCCGGGCAGGAACGCTTCGATGCCGAACACGTCGACAATCATACCGCCTTTCGTGCGGCATTTTATGAAGCCTTTCACCACTTCGCCCGTCTCCAAAGAGGCGTTCACCTTGTCCCAGGCGCGGGTGAGGCGGGCTTGCTTGTGGGAAAGAATCAGCTGCCCCCTGCGGTCTTCCTGGCTCTCGATAAACACTTCCACCTTGTCGCCCACCTTCAAATCGGTGTTGTAGCGGAATTCACTCATCGGTACCACGCCGTCTGACTTGTAACCGATGTTGACAACGACTTCGCGCTTGTTGATTGAAATCACTGTCCCTTCGACAACCTCCTTGTCTCTGATAGCATTGAGCGTGTTGTCGTAAATAGCTTTCAATTCTTCTTTCGACTGCTCGGAGATGACATCGCCCTTTTCGTATGCATCCCAATCGAACTCTGCAGCCGGGGCTTCCGCAACAGGAGCTTCTTTCGGCTCTTCGACAACGGGCACTTCCGTCTCAGCGGGGGCTTGCGTGGCCTCAACCGCCAAATCTTTGTTTTCTTCCATCAATTAAACGAATGTTTTTACTAATCCATGTTAGTAGGTTAGACATTATGTTGTGTTCAACTTGCGGGCGCAAAGGTATAAAATCATTTTGATTGGTAAAACCTTAAGAGAGACTCGCCGGCTTGGTCTGCACTTCGGCCGTCTTCCTTGTGTGTGCTGTCAACTTCCCGTTTCATCTGAGTGGAACGCCCCGTACAGACCGTGCAAAC
>CAYPFZ010000111.1:0-5151 GCA_964410225.1 uncultured Paludibacter sp. | reverse complement strand
TTCCCGGTGTCACGCAAAAGGCTTTGCAGGCGGCCCTCTGCTGCGTGCTTACGCATTTTTTGTCGGGTAAGCACCCGCCGTGCGCTGCGTACTTACGTAGCAAAATTTCCCAAAGCACGCAGCGGAAGGCAGGAAACTAAGGCAAAAAAGCGAATTGAAACCCCGGTGAAAATTTTGTAGAGGTCTCAAAATCCCGCAACTTGAAAGTACGGGTGCGATTGTTTATGGAAAAATAAAAAAGGGGGCGTATCGCTCATTTCGACACACTCCCTTCACGGTTTTGGGATGAAAAAGAAAAGAACGGGTTCACACGATGCCCTCTGCTTACGTGCCGGCTTCTTCGTCGGCAGGAGGGAGGGCTCCGGTGTCTTCAGTTGTCGATAGCTCAGGTTGGGGCTGGCCGTTCATGGCCATGAGTTCGTCGCTGCGCGAGGCCCAGGGACGCGGTCCGAAGATTTTTTCAAGGTCTTCCGAAAAAATGACTTCGCGCTCGATGAGGAGCTCGGCCAGGCGGTTGTGTCCTTCGGCGTTCTCTTCGAGTATCTTTTTGGCGCGTTCATACTGTTCTGCCACAATGGATTTGGCTTCGCTGTCGATGAGTTCGGCCGTTCTCTCGCTATAGGGCTTGGTGAAGCCATAATCTGATTGCCCGGTGGAGTCGTAATAGCTCATGTTGGGGAGTTTTTGGCTCATGCCGAAGTAGGCCACCATGGCATAGGCACGTTTGGTGACACGCTCCAAATCGTTGATGGCTCCTGTGGAGGTCTGGTGAAGGAACACCTCCTCGGCGGCACGTCCTCCGAGCGTGGAACACATTTCGTCAAGTATATGTTCCTTGTTGGTAAGCTGTCGTTCTTCGGGCAAATACCATGCAGCCCCAAGTGCCTCACCTCTGGGCACGATGGTGACTTTGACCAGAGGGTTGGCATGTTCGAGCTTCCAACTGATGGTGGCATGCCCCGCTTCGTGGTAAGCAATGGAACGTTTCTCGGAAGCTGTAGTGATTCTTGTTTTCTTTTCCAACCCGCCGATGATGCGGTCTACGGCATCCAAAAAATCCTGTTTGCCCACGGCATCCCGGTTTTTACGGGCGGCAATGAGTGCGGCCTCGTTGCACACGTTGGCTATATCAGCTCCGGAAAAGCCCGGAGTCTGCTTGGCAAGAAAATCCACATCGACCGTCCGGTCAATCTTAAGGGGGCGCAAATGGACATGGAAGATTTCCTTGCGTTCCTGTATGTCGGGCAGGTCAACGTGTATCTGTCGGTCGAAGCGCCCGGCACGCAGCAGAGCCTTGTCAAGGATGTCGGCACGGTTGGTGGCTGCCAAGATGATGACCCCGCTATTGGTGCCGAAGCCGTCCATCTCGGTGAGCAGCTGATTGAGGGTATTCTCACGCTCGTCGTTGGCACCCATGTTCGGATTGCGACCGCGCGCACGACCTATGGCGTCGATTTCATCGATAAAGATGATACAAGGGGCTTTCTCTTTGGCTTGACGGAAAAGGTCACGCACCCGCGATGCTCCTACTCCGACGAACATTTCCACAAAATCAGAACCCGACATGGAAAAGAACGGCACATCGGCTTCGCCTGCCACAGCTTTTGCCAAAAGGGTTTTACCTGTGCCGGGAGGACCGACAAGGAGCGCACCTTTGGGTATCTTGCCCCCCAATTGGGTATACTTGGAGGGATTTTTGAGAAACGAGACGATTTCCTCCACTTCCTGCTTGGCACCTTCAAGCCCGGCCACATCCTTGAAAGTAACTTTATTGGCCGACGACTTATCAAAGAGCTGGGCTTTCGATTTGCCTACGCTGAACACGCCGCCGCCACCGCCTGCCTGAGACATCATGCGTCGGTTCATGTAAACAATGAAGAGAACAAGTAGCAGGATGGGCAGGAAACTGTAGACAAACATCTCAAAATAGTTGCGCCCCTCCTTATAGTCTACCTCACCGGTATAACCATACTCTTCTTTGGCTTTTTGGATGAATTTGGAGAATTCTTCGACCGAAGGAATGCTCACCGTCACGGTGCGGCTTATCTCCGAGGTTTTGCTGTCTCTATTCTGCGTACCGAAAAGCTCACCGGCAGCCTGCGAGGAAATGCGAGCCTCAAGCGTGTTGCGAGAGGTATACACTCTGATGCGTTCCACCGACCCCTCTTTGACGAGCTCTTCAAACTTGGAATAGGGCACTTCACGCGATGTCTCACCATCGGCAAAGAAATACGAACCCAAAAGTATGAGGATAATCAACCCGTATATCCAGGAAAAACCGAAGCGAAACTTTCCGGGCGTGTGCTTGCCCGGTTGGTTGGGATGCTGGTTGGGTCTGTTGGTCTCCATTCTTTGATTTTCTTTTTTTCTTTAATCAATTGACACAGCGGCGGAAGTGCGCATCAATCCAAATCGGCAATCTCAATGAGCTTGGCGTCTTCCCACAAGTGTTCAATGTCGTAGAAGTCACGGGCGGCACGGCGAAACACATGCACGATCACCTGCCGGTAGTCCATCGCCACCCATTCGCCGTTCTCAAGCCCCGCCACCGCCGCAGGTTTTACTCTGATCTTGTCGCGCAACCAGTCTTTGACCGAAAGAGCGATAGAGACAACATGCACACTCGAATCTCCCTCACAAATAACGAAATAGCTACACGGAGCATCTTTCAGCTCGCTCATGTCGACGATGACGATGCGTCTTGCTTTACGCTCTTGCATCCCCTCTACTATCTTATCTAAAATTTGTGCAGTTTCTGCCATGTATGTTGTTGTCTGTATGGATGAGGGGCAAAGATACGCTTTAATCGGCGAACTTTAAAATGCCCCTCCGTTATAAATGTTAAGGCCGCAATTGCTTTCTTGCATACCCCCTTTCGCTGCGTTAGTACGCAGCAAAATTTACGAAAGTACGGAAGAGAAGACGGAAAAAGAGCCTTTATTTTCAGTGGTTTATACGCACGTCGGAGAGGAGCCAAACCCGTGAGCTTCACTCGGCCGGACCACTTGGAGCTTGTCACTTTACAATGTCTCCCGGTTTGAATATGCGTTCCGGGGTTTTTGCTAAATTTGCACTATCGGAATAGCATGTCTGCCCGGCAAATTATCATATCGGACTTTTGAGATGGAGATAAGAATATCAGAGACGGTACGGGAAAAATGCCCGCTTTTGGCTTTGGGGATGATGGAGTGCACCGTCACCAATTCTCCCACTTCAGACGACTTGTGGGCGGAGATAGAGGACGAGTGCCGGCGTGTGAGCACTGCTTACAACATGGGAGATTTAAAAAAACTCCCCGGGATACAGCCTTTGCGGCAAGCCTACAAAGCGTTCGGGAAAGACCCTAACCGCTACCGCCCATCAGCCGAGTCGCTCTGCCGCCGGGCGGTGAGGCAACTGCCTCTTTATCGCATCAATACGCTGGTCGACATCATTAATTTGGTATCCATGCGGAGTAGTTTCTCCATCGGTGCATTCGACTCGGACAAGATACAAGGCTCGACACTCGAACTGGGTGTGGGCACTTTCGGCGAACCGTTCGAAGGCATCGGGCGAAACGCGCTGAACATTGAGGGATTGCCCGTCTTGCGCGACCGGGCGGGTGGCATAGGCACTCCCACCAGCGACCATGAACGTACGAAGATAACCATCGACACCTGCCACTTGCTGGTAATAATCAATGCCTATGGCGGGCAAAAGGGACTGTCAGAAACGTTCTCACTTGCCGAAAGCCTGTTGCTTCGCCATGCGCAAGCCTCCAACATCTGTTGCTCTGTCATTTAACTTTATTTCCTCGTATGCAGCCCTTAGCAGAACGGCTTCGCCCGAAAACCTTGGGTGAATACATCGGACAAAAACATTTGGTGGGCAAACAAGCTGTGTTGCGACAGATGATCGAAACGGGGCGCGTTGCTTCCTTTATCTTATGGGGGCCGCCCGGCGTGGGCAAGACCACCTTGGCCAAAATCATCGCCAACGAGCTCAAGCGCCCTTTCTACACCCTCAGTGCTGTCACCTCAGGAGTGAAAGACGTGCGGGAGGTCATCGAAAAGACCAAACAAGTCCACCTTTTCAATCAGAAGGCAAGTCCCATTCTTTTCATCGACGAGATACATCGTTTCAGCAAGTCGCAGCAAGACTCTCTGTTGGGAGCGGTGGAAAACGGCACGGTGACGCTCATAGGAGCCACCACCGAGAATCCCTCGTTTGAGGTGATCTCGCCACTGCTTTCGCGTTGCCAGGTCTACGTGTTGAAGCCGCTCGAACGACAAGATTTGCTGGAATTGACCCGCCGGGCGTTGGAAACGGACGTAGAACTCAGCAAGCGACACATCATCATTGAGGAAGACGAAGCCCTGCTGCGCTACGCGGGAGGGGATGCGCGAAAACTGCTCAACATCATCGAGTTGGTGGTGGCTGCCGAAGATGCCGACACGGTGCGCATCAACAACCGGGTTGTCTCCGCACGCCTGCAGCAAAATCCCATGGCCTATGATAAAAACGGCGAGCTGCATTACGACATCATTTCCGCTTTTATCAAATCGGTGCGAGGCAGCGACCCCGACGCGGCCATTTATTGGCTGGCACGCATGGTGGCCGGAGGCGAAGACCCCAAGTTCATCGCCCGGCGATTGGTCATCTTGGCTTCCGAAGATATAGGGCTGGCCAATCCCAATGCGCTCCTGCTGGCCAACGCCTGTTTCGACGCTTTGCAGAAAATCGGCTGGCCCGAAGGACGTATCATCTTGGCGGAGACAACCATCTACTTGGCCTCTTCACCCAAAAGCAACTCGGCCTACAAGGCCATCGACGAGGCCCTGTCGCTCGTGCAACGCACAGGCAACTTGCCCGTGCCCCTGCATCTGCGTAACGCTCCCACGCAATTGATGGCAGAATTGGGCTATCACAAGGGCTACAAATATGCCCACGACTATCAAGACAACTTCGTGGAACAACAGTTTCTGCCCGAACAATTGCTCGGCGAGCGCCTCTGGCATCCACAAGACAATCCGTCTGAACAACAACTGACCGAACGCCTGCGCAAGTGGTGGAAAGGTCGTTTCTGACAGCCGTTTACGGCACACAGTATACCCTTTCCCAGCCCCTTCTATACCCCCTTCTGCTGCGTAAGCACGCAGCGCGCAGCGGAAG
>CAYPFZ010000110.1:0-5173 GCA_964410225.1 uncultured Paludibacter sp. | reverse complement strand
GCCTCCACGGCAGCCTGCCAGTCGGCGTGAGAGTGTACCATGATGGTCACCTCCTTAGCCAATCGTTTCTGCAACAAGCGCAAATGAGGCTCGGCAGCGTGAGAGACCACCATGGCGTCGATTTCCTCCCGAGGGATGAAGGTGAATATCTTGATGTATTTTTCCGCGTCGGCATCGGCCACGTTGAGCCAGAACTGATAGAATTTATAAGGTGAGGTGTAGCGGCGGTCGAGCCACACGTTGCCGCTTTCGGTTTTGCCAAACTTGCTTCCGTCGGCCTTGGTGATGAGCGGACACACCAAACCGTAGGCATCGTCGCGTCCCGTCTTGCGACGAATCAGGTCGGTTCCCGTGGTGATATTGCCCCATTGGTCGCTGCCGCCCATCTGCAACTTGCAACCCTTGTGCTCGTAGAGATAGAGGAAGTCGTAGCCTTGCAACAGTTGATAGGAAAACTCGGTGAACGACATGCCCTCGCGCGACTCACCGCTCAGGCGCTTCTTCACCGAATCCTTGGCCATCATGTAGTTCACCGTGATATTCTTCCCGATGTCGCGAATGAAGTCGAGAAACAAATAGTCCTTCATCCAGTCGTAGTTGTTCACCAGCTCGGCGGCGTTGGGTGCGTTGCTCCCGAAGTCGAGGAAGCGCGAGAGCTGCCGCTTGATACATTCCTGGTTGTGACGCAAGGTCTCTTCGTCGAGCAAGTTGCGTTCGTCCGACTTGAGCGAAGGGTCACCGATCATGCCCGTGGCTCCGCCCACAAGGGCGATAGGCTTATGGCCGGCGCGTTGCAGGTGACGGAGCATCATGATACTCACCAAGTGCCCTATGTGCAGCGAGTCGGCAGTAGGGTCAAAGCCCACATAGGCCGTGGTCATCTCCTTGGCCAGTTGTTCTTCCGTGCCCGGCATGATGCTGTGTACCATGCCGCGCCATTGCAATTCTCCTACGAAATTGTTCATCGGTGGCTGTTTCCTTTTGCTGTTGACAGTGGCAAAGGTAGTGTTTTTTCGCCAAATTTTTCGTTTGCCTTCCGCCTGCGCTACGCAAGGCAAGTGGCGTACCTCCCCCAAAAACTGCCCTTCCTGGCGACCTCCCATGCCTTTTATTTTCCCCTTCTGCTGCGTACTAACGCAAGAGAAGCGGGGAAACTTTGTTTTGAAATATCCTCTTTTTTAATAGTTTAGAGTTTTACGGATACCAAGGTAGCCGCCTTGCGGGAGAAGCCGCTGCAAGATAACCTGTAGTCTCCGATGTAATGCTATGAAAAAGAGCAACAAACGCCTTCCTCAATGATTTCCCCGAAAAAAAATCCTCGTTTTTTTTGCGGCATATAAAAAAACATCTACCTTTGCGGCGGTTTTTGATGAGTTGTGCAGCGGGAGATTGTTTGCAGGACGCTTAGCTCAGCTGGTTCAGAGCGTCTGCCTTACAAGCAGAGGGTCGGCGGTTCGAATCCGTCAGCGTCCACCCCGCAGAGCAAAAGAGGCCGTTTCCCGTACGAGGGAAGCGGCTTTTGTCTTTTCTGGCGATAGAAGAAAAAAGAAAGGCTCGGCAAATATGCACTAATTTAATTCCGCCAGCGGGTTATAATTACATACAATATGGACAAGAAAAAATACCGCTTTGAAACCCTGCAGATCCATGCAGGGTTGAACCCTGATGAGCCGACCGGATCGCGCGGCTTGGCCATTTATCCCACAGCCGCATACCGATTCCGTAGCTGCGACTACGCCGCGCGCCTCTTCGAACTGAGCGAAGCCGGCAATATCTATACCCGTTTGCATAACCCCACGACGTCGAACTACGAACAACGGATCGCCGCATTGTACGATGCCGTCGGTGCCCTGGCCGTATCGTCGGGCATGTCGGCCATCCTGCTCACCGTGCTCTCGCTGGCCGCCAAGGGCGACAACATCGTTACCTCGCCCTATCTGTACGGGGGTACCTACAATCAGTTCCGCATCACGCTGCGCAAGCTGGGCATAGACTGCCGCATCGCCCCAAGCGAAGAGCCCGAGGCATTCGACGCTCTGATCGACGAGCGCACCAAGGCTATCTACATTGAAAGTATGGGCAACCCTACTTGTGCGGTGCCCGACCTGCAAGCACTGGGCGAACTGGCTAGGAAGCACGACGTGCCGTTCATAGTTGATAATACGTTCGGCGCGGCCGGATACCTTTGCAACCCTTTCGAGTGGGGAGCCAACATCGTCGTTGACTCTGCCACGAAGTGGATCAATGGCCACGGCACGGCCATGGGCGGTGTGATCGTCGACGGCGGCAACTACAATTGGGCAAACGGCAAGTTCCCGCAGATCGACGGCCCGTCGGAAGGGTATCACGGACTGAACCTCTACGAGACGTTCGGCAACGCGGCTTTTATTGTCAAGTGCCGTGTCGACGGACTGCGTGACATGGGCTGTTGCCCCTCGCCGTTCGATACCTACCTGATGATGATCGGACTTGAGACCCTCTCATTGCGTGTGAAGCATGAGGTGGAGTCGACGCGTCGTCTGGCCGAATATTGCCGCAACCACCCGAAAGTGGAGAATGTCAGCTACGTGGGGTTCAAAACGCACCCGAGCTACGCCAATGCCCACAAATACTTCCGGTTCGGGGCATCGGCCGTCTTCACGATCGAGCTGAAGGGAACGCTCGAAAGCACCGTGCGCTTTGTCGAGTCGCTCCGCCTGGCGGCCAACATGACCATGGTCGGCGACTCGATCACCGTCGTCACACATCCCGCGTCGACGACCCACAAGCAGCTCTGCGAAGCCGACCTCGCAGCTGCGGGCGTCACCCCGACGCTGCTGCGCATCTCGCTCGGGCTGGAAAACGTCGACGATCTGATCGACGATTTCGAACAGGCCTTCGCCCACGTCGAATAACGCAGACCAAGCGATGGATGCACAACTCTACATAGCCCCCGGACCGTTCGAGCTCGAAACCGGACATACGCTCCCCGAGTTGCGGATTGCCTACCACACCTACGGGACGTTGAACGCCGCACGCGACAACGTTGTATGGGTATGTCATGCGCTGACGGCCAATTCGGATGTCGCCGACTGGTGGCCCCATACGGTCGAGGAAGGGCGATTCCTCGATCCCGCGCGACACTTCGTCGTCTGTGCCAACATCATCGGCTCGCACTACGGCACCACAGGGCCTCTGCACGTGAACCCCGTGACCGGAAAGCCGTGGTACCGAGACTTCCCACCCTTTACGATACGCGACCTGGTACGGGCACACCGCCTGCTGGCCGACGCTCTGGGCATCGGCCGCATCGCGACGCTTGTCGGCAGCTCGGTCGGAGGGTTTCAGACCGTGGAGTGGGCCGTCGAAGAACCCGAACGCATCGAACGGCTCGTGTTGATTGCTACGGCAGCCAAGGCTTCACCCTGGGCCATCGCCATTGACGAGACACAGCGCATGGCCATCGAAGCCGACACAACGTTCGGGAAGCCGTGTGACGATGCCGGGATGAAGGGGCTGGCCGCTGCACGCGCCATCGGGCTGTTGAGCTACCGCGGTCCCGAGGGATACAACCTCACGCAGCAGGACCGTGAAGAGACCCCCGCACTGCACCGCGCCTGCACCTACCAGCAGTATCAGGGCGAAAAACTCTGCCGCCGTTACAACGCCTATTCGTACTACGCCATCCTCAACGCCTTCGATACCCACGACGTGGGGCGAGGACGTGGCGGCGAGGAGGCGGCTCTATCACGGATCACGGCTCGCACGGTGGTCGTCGGCATCACCACCGACATCATCTTCACGCCGGCCGAGATGCGGCAACTCCACAAACGGATTCCCCACAGCAACTTTTATGAGATAGACTCGCCATTCGGCCACGACGGATTCCTCGTCGAGCACGAACAGTTAAACGACATCCTACTCCCATTCATGAACAACTAAACACAGAACCCTTATGAGCAAAATCAAAATCGGACTGTTCGGATTCGGTGTCGTCGGACAGGGTATCTACGAAGTGGTGCGCAAGTCGAGAAACGCCAACGCCGAGATTCTGAAGATCTGCGTACGCGACCTGCACAAGCCCCGCAAGGTCGAGGCCGATCCCGCGTTGTTCACCACCTCGGCAGACGAGATCCTCGAAGACCCGAACATCAACCTGATCGTCGAGGTTATCGACGACGCCCAGGCTGCCTACCGCATCATCAAGAGCGCCCTGCTGCGCGGAATTCCCGTCGTATCGGGCAACAAGACCATGTTGGCTCACCACCTCCCGGAACTGATCGACATCCAGAAGACGCGCAATGTCGCGCTGCTCTACGACGCATCGTCGTGCGGTTCGATCCCCGTAATCCGCAATCTTGAAGAGTATTACGACAACGACCTGTTGCTCGAAGTCAAGGGCATCCTCAACGGTTCGTCGAACTATATCCTCTCGCGGGTCTTCGACCACAAGGATTCCTATGCCAACGCATTGGCCCAAGCCCAAGCCTTGGGATTCGCCGAGAGCGACCCGTCGTTCGACATCGAGGGCTACGACTCGCTGTTCAAGCTGGTGATTATCACCGTCCATGCCTTAGGTACCTACGTCGCCCCGGAACGGATCTTCACCTACGGAATCTCGACCATCCACGACGCGGATATTCAGTACGCCCGGGAGAAAAATGTCAAAATAAAACTCGTGGCACAGGTTGTCAAGGTCAGCGACGAGCATTTCACGATGTTCGTCATGCCGGAATTCGTCAGCCCCTCGAAATACATATACAGCGTCGACGACGAATACAACGGTGTGGTGATCCGCGGGGAGTGCTACGACCGGCAGTTCATGTTCGGAAAGGGAGCCGGAAGTCTTCCCACGGCATCGTCAATCCTCAGCGACATCATGGCACGCCTGCACAACTATCGCTACGAATACAAGAAGCAGAACTACATCGAGCAACCCGACTATACAACCGACATCACGCTGAAAATCTACGCCCGTTACAAGGAGACTGACATACGCAGTATACTCAACTTCTCAAAAATCCACGAGCAATATATCAGCGAAGAAAGCAATTACGTGATTGGCGACATCCTGCTCTCGGAGCTCATCGCCAAACGCCCGCAACTCTCCGGGAAAGACATCTTCTTAGTCAACATCCCGATTTTCTTCCTGGATCGTGACTGATCTGACATCTCGGCAACACAACAGCACGGA
>CAYPFZ010000109.1:0-5219 GCA_964410225.1 uncultured Paludibacter sp. | reverse complement strand
GCTCTCCGAAAAGATACGTACCCTTGTCAGCATCCTTCGCATGAAACCAATCATTTTTTAGGTTGATAAGAACAGAAAAAACGCCGCTTGAAAAAAGAAACAAAAAGGAATGTTCGAGAATTACAACGCCGACAGGTTGTCTTGATTATCAAGATAAAGAGGCCGCACTTCGCGTTTCCTCCCGGTTGGAGGATGCCGTTTTAACGCTTCATAAACCGATCCATCATTCTCTTGTCTTCTTTTTCCTTCAAGGTTTGCCGTTTGTCAGCCACCCTCTTTCCCCGTGCCAAGGCAATTTCCATCTTGGCAATGCCTTTGTCGTTGATATAGAGCTTGGTCGGTACGATGGTCAGCCCGCTCTCTTTGACCTCGCGGTGCAGCTTGAGCAACTCTTTTTTGTGTAGCAGCAGTTTGCGGTCGCGCAGAGACTCGTGGTTGTTGTACGTGCCAAAGCGATAGGCGGCGATGTGCATGTTTTTTACCCACAACTCCTCCTTTACGAAAACGCAGTAGGTGTCGGCCAGTCCGGCTTTCCCTTCACGGATGGACTTGATTTCCGTGCCATACAACACCAGACCCGCTTCGTATCGGTTAATCAACTCGTAGTCGAAAGTAGCTCTTTTGTTGCGGATTAAAACGTTTGATTTATGGCGCATGGCGATTTTTTTCTAAATATTCGGCAACATCCAACGCAAAAGCTGCCTGATGACGACAGGTACAAAAATGATGACCACACTGAACAACAACACGATGTTGCCCCGTTCTTCGTCTTTCAGCATCCAGATGACGCGGCAGCCTTCCCAGACAAGATAGGCGGTAAATATATTCAAGATTTTGAAAAAGAAAAGGTTGGGAAATACCGTTGTCAGTATTTCGATGAGCAGGATGGTTGTAAACGAATAGCCTGCGACTATCTCACAGTCGTTTTTGTCGGCAAGGTCGGGTCTTGTTTTCCGCAAGAATAGGTAGCAAAAGAAGTTGGCGACGAGGTAGCCCCCAAACAGAGAAGCAGCCGCAATAATCGCGTGGAGCACAGCCGCTTCGAACATCCTCTCTTCGGTGTAAACGAATCCGAACACAAACGACACGGCCACGGCCACCGCTGCCAGCGGGAAGACATATTCGCGGCGGACGGCTCGCGCCCGGACACCGGCAGCTCCGATAACATCCCACGTTGCCTTTGTGGATACAACCAAGCCCCACGCAGTTCTGAATATGTTCCACCAAAATTCTTTCATGCAACCTCACGCGTCTTGTCGCCCTTGCCTGCTCCCACGCTCTTTGTCTGGCAAAAGAGCTTGGAGCGAAAAGCAAGGCAAATAGCGGAAAGCAAAGATAGTAAATCTTAAGTTGGGCAAAATAAGACCCGGTAAAAAAACTTTCTCGGGCAAAATATCTGTATATTTGCAACAGCACGCAAAGGAAGCCCCCTCGGGGGAAAGCAAACACCGGGAAACGAGACGATGGAGACAAACGTCAAATTGGAGATTGTGGGACTTATGCAAAACCAACGCCCTGAAGGCACTTACGGTTTGGTGTTGCAGGAGGAAGGCGGCAATCGTCGCTTTTCTATGCTGATAGGCGAGGCCGAAGCACAATCTATCACGTTGAAATTGAGAAATAAGGAGCTGCCGCGTCCGCTCACCCACGAACTGATGTGCAACACACTGCGGGCATTGTGTTGCCAATTGGAAAAAGTCCTCATTTACGCTTTTGTCAACGGCATCTTCTGCGCCGAATTGCATATTATAACGGCCGATGGACACAAATGTACGGTTGACGCCCGCACTTCTGATGCGGTGGCTCTGGCGGTAAGGGCAGGCTGTCCCATCTGCATCAAGCGGGAAATATTTGACTTGGTCGGGATGACCATCTCCTCCCCCAAGCTGTTGGAAACCCTTGACGACCTCGAAGATGCCTCACCCGATGAGATGAGACTGTTAAGCCGTCAGCGACTGTCCACCTTGTTGCAACAAGCCGTCAGCGAAGAACGCTACGAATTGGCAGCCAAATTGAAAGGGCTGATCGACGAAAAACGGTAGTTCCGGCTGCCGGCCTTGCCACAGCAGTACGGCGTTTCGCTGTGGCAGCTTTCTCGTGTGCCAATGTGCGGATTTTTCTTTTCAAACTGTCGTCCCGGGGTGTCGGCACACCATCAACCAGTACTTTTTATCTTTATGTCAATTAGTTGCAAGCAATATTCCGCTTGACTCGTACCCCGTTTTCTTCCTATGCTTTCCCCCTCGCTGCTGCGTACTAACGCAATTTTTGCTGCGTACCTACCCGGCAAAATTTTCCTAAGTATCCGCTGGAAGGGGGATGATTGGCATGAAAAAAGCAGATGGCATTCGTCGGGGAAACTTCGCGGAGAGCGTGTCTGCTGTTTTCTTTCCTCAGGTGTTGATGTAATTGCTGTCGAGTTTGTTACACAAAAAAAAACTGTATTGCCGCAGGGAAGTAATGGATAATCTGTTATTTTTGCGTACGTTTGCACATACATTCTGCTTTGGCCGTGAGACACGGCGGCGGGCTTTATTTTAGGAAATGAGGAAAAAGAAACGTTTTATCCTCTTTGTGGTGTGCCTTTGCATGTTGCTTCCGCTGGTGGCACAAGATGCGCTTCCCTATGAGATACAAGTGATTGACGGGGTGGAATATTATGTTTATCCTGTCAAACAGAGCGAGGGACTGTATCGCATTAGTGTCAATTTCGGCGTGACGCAGGAGGAGCTCGTGCGCATCAACCCTGAGATAAAAGACGGGCTGAAGGAGGGTCAAATCTTGTTCATCCCCAAGAAAACGCTTCAGACGAACAAGGAGGAGCAAGCCACCACATCCACGCAGCCAAAGGCAAACACCTCCCGGATGTCGGCAGAGGTGATAGCGGCATCGCTTGGTGGTGGCACTACGCCCCACTCCTCAGTTTCGGACGCGGCAACTTCGACATCGGCGCAATCATCTTTGGAAGGGAATCCCAATTTTTACTACCACAGGGTGGAGAAACAGCAGACACTCTACTCGCTCAGCAAGCACTATGGCGTGAGGCAGGAAGATATTGTCAGGTACAACCCTGATGCGGCTTCCGGTTTGAGAGAGGGTGAGGTGTTGCGCATCCCCAAGCCCGAAGAAATCTATCAAGACCGTAAGGAGGCAAAGCAACAACAGGACCTCACGGTCAAACATCTCATTCATCGCGTCGAACCCAAGGAGACGCTCTATTCCATCAGTCGGAAATACGAGGTGGAAGTCGATGACATCCTCAAGATGAACCCGGGGATGGAGATTCTCTCCATTGGGCAGGAATTGAAAATACCTTATTATGCTGCACTCATGGCTACCGACACGGTAGACGGGAAAGTACGCACGTTTGTCGACTGGGACAAGCTGCAGGGCGACACTGCGGTAGCGGTCACCCGTCACCTGCGTATTGCCTTGATGTTGCCTTTCGTTTTCGACAACCCCGACGACCCTAACCTCACGCGATTTGTCGATTTCTACGGGGGTGTTGTCAAAGCCCTTCAAGAGGCAAAAGCGTTCGGCATTTCAGCCGACGTGTATACCTATGACACGGGGAAAACTCCTGAAAGGATGAGGGAGATTTTCGCATCCGACCCCTTGTTGAAAAAAGTGGATTTGATTATAGGGCCGGCCTACTCCTCGCAAGTGCCCGTAGCTGCAGCTTTTGCCCTACGGTATCAGGTGAAGACCTTGATACCTTTCACCTCGAAAGTGGATGACATCGAACAAAATCCATATCTCTTCCAGTTCAACCCCGGCATGGAGGCCGAAATCGAATTGTTGGACAGCATGTTTTCCACATGCCTGAACGACGTGCATTGTATTTTCGCCGATCTGCAATACGTCCCTTCGACCGACGAAGGCGCCATATTGAGCGCACAGATCAAGGCAATGCTCGACAAGCGGGGTAGGGAATATACCACCCTTTCCATTACCGGTGCGGGGGACGGTCTTTTTAATTCGGCGGCCGTCCAATACAAACGCAATCTTGTGATATTCAACACAGATCAATTTCAGGTTGTGCAGCCCTACTTCGCAGCCCTTCATCTCGCGGCTCGCAGTCATGACATATTGTTGTTCAAACGTTACGGGTGGAAGAACCAGCCGATACTTCTCCCTGCGGGAGTGAATGTGTCGGCGTTTCGCGCGGAAACCGACATGCCGGGACTTGACACTTACGACGAGAATTTTGCACAGCTGTTGGGCTGGAGTGCCCTCTCGCGCAATCCCCGCTATGACTTGTTGGGTTACGACCTGCTCAACTATTTCATACGCCTGCTGACTTCCGGCTACCGGTTCGACGACAAGTTAGAGCTTGACGTGTACGAAGAAGGGCTGCAGTCGCAGTTCCACTTCAAACGAGCCTCCACCGGCTCTGGCTTTGTCAACCAACAGGTTTATTGGGACGACAGCCGAGAGAAATGACCACCTGTCAGCCCTGCTGAAATCACATGCGTAAATCGTTTCTCATACTCGCGGCGACCTTGTGCACATTTCTTGGCACAAGAGGACAAACTTATCTGCTTGACCGCCCCGAACTCTACATCGGTACTTCTCACGGGGCGACCGCCTCTATGGTACAATTCTCACCCAAAGTGCGACAAGACATTCTGTTGGGCTACAACGGAGGTCTGACCGTATGCTACATGGCGGAGAAAGGTATGGGCATACAGGGTGAAATCAACTTCTCGCAACGAGGATGGAAAGAGAAAGAAGGTTTGCACACTCGCCGGCTTGAATATATAGAAGTGCCCTTCATGTCGCATTTTGCCTTGGGGGAGAAGGTGCGTTTCATCGTCAATTTGGGCCCGAAAGCCGCCATCCTCTTGAAAGAAACGACTTTGGTCGACTTGGTAGCCGACGACGACCGCAGCGGGCAACATGAGGCGGTCGAACATTGGTTCGACTACGGTGTGGTGCTTGGCATAGGGCTTGAAGTGGCCGCCGGTCGACAGCTCATCCAATTGGAAGCGAGAGCCAACTACAGCCTCAGCACCTTGTATGAGCGAAAGGTGACGTTCGACTATTCCAACAACATGAATCTGTCTCTCAACTTAGGCTGGCTGGTACGGGTGAATTGACAGCAAGCCTCTTTCTACGAACTTTTGAGTATGTGACTTAGGTAAAAGTCGGTATGCGCACGCAGGCGGCGCAGACGAAGGTTCGTTTTTTCGCTTCCCTTCCTTTATAACCCTCCTTCT
>CAYPFZ010000108.1:3199-5234 GCA_964410225.1 uncultured Paludibacter sp. | reverse complement strand
ACCTGATACTTCCCGCACGCTCCGCTGCGTGCTTACGCAAATTCTGCTGCGTGCTTTCCCTGTTTCGAAACGGGAGAAAAGCGCAAAGAAGAGGGCAAACAAAGAGGAGGAGCAACGACAGACGATGTGCCTCTGACTGCAACAGCGCGTTTCCTCATGAAATTCCACGGTGCAAAAACATAAAAAACACAAAAACATTTGGCCGTTCGAAAATAAACACATAAGTTTACGGTCGTTCCGCCAATAGGCTTAACTCATCATTTATATATTAATAAATCAAGAGGATTATGACCAAGACGATCACGTTTAACGAGCTGAGAAAAATCAAAGACTCGCTTCCTCACGGCAGCATGGCCAAAATTGCAGAAGAAGTCGGATTAGACACTGACACGGTGCGCAACTATTTCGGCGGATCGCATTTCCAGTCCGGGCAGAGTGCCGGGTTGCACATCGAGCCGGGGCCTGACGGAGGGGTGGTGATGCTTGACGATACGCATATATTGGATTTGGCAATGAAAATGATACAAGAAGCGGGGGAGACTCGAAAATAGCCTCACGTTCTTCAACAATTTGCTCGTATACGGAACAGGAGACAAGCGGTTACGCAAGCCGCTTGTCTCCTGTTGTTTTTGTCGCGGTTTCTTTTCCGGGTTGATGGTTAAAAAACAAGCGCATTTCGCGCTGTTCGTCGACAGATCTGAAGTCATGTTTGGCGGAGATAAAGGGGCGAGCAAAGGAGGCGGAAGCCGTCGGGGAAGGGCTGTCAGCGACCTTCCGTCCCGAGCCTTTTTCTGTCTGCAACAAAAAAAGTGCGCCAAGACGATTCTTTATCCTGACGCACACTTACTTGTTGATGTATGAAAAGATTCTCCCGGTTACGAGATTTTTTCGATTTTCTCCTGCAGGTCGATTTCTTCACCCTTTCTGTCGATGAATTTGTATTGCAGGAAGCCTAACTGTTGCCACGGGACGACCTTGCAACCTCTTCCGAATTCCCTTCGCCATTTCCGTTTGATGGAGAAGAATCCCTTGTTGATGTAGGCGTAGACGTAAGGGTGAACATATAGAACGAATTTCCTTACCTTCAAAGTGTTGACCAAGTATCCGATTTTGTTTTCCAAGTGGTCGGTAAACAAAATGGAAGGTGGTATGTTGCCCTTCCCGTGGCAGGTGGGGCAATCTTCACCCAAATCGATGTCGATTGCCGGCCGTACACGTTGGCGGGTGATTTGCATCAGTCCGAACTTGCTCAGAGGAAGGATGTTGTGCTTGGCGCGGTCTGCCGCCATGAATTCTTTCATCTTCTCGTGCAGGTTCTGACGATGTTCGCCCTCGTGCATGTCGATAAAGTCAATGACGATGATGCCGCCCATGTCGCGCAGGCGGAGTTGGCGGGCAACCTCTTCGGCTGCAGCTAAATTGACCTCGTGGGCATTGTCTTCCTGCCCGTTACCCGCTTTGGAGCGGTTGCCGCTGTTTACGTCGATCACGTACAGAGCCTCGGTGTGTTCGATAATCAGATAGGCTCCGCTTTTGATGGAAACGATTTTTCCTAACGACGACTTGATTTGCTTGGTGATGCCGAAATGGTCGAAAATAGGGGTGTCGCTCTTGTGCAAAGAGACGATGCCACTTTGTTCGGGCGCGATGAGCTTCACATAGTCAAACACTTCGGTAAATACCTCGGGGTCGTTGACATGAATGTGCTTGAAGTTGGAGTTGAACAGGTCGCGCAAGATGCCCACCGTGCGACCCATCTCTTCCAAAATGAGGGTGACGCCTCTTGACTGTTGGATTTTTACCACCGACTCTTCCCAGCGTTTGACCAGTATGGTCAACTCGTTATCGAGCTCGGCTACCTTTTTCCCTTCGGCCACCGTGCGGGCGATGACCCCAAAGCCTTTCGGCTTGATGCTTTGAATGAGCTGACGCAGGCGGGAACGTTCGCCGTCGCTTTTTATCTTCTGGGAAATAGATACATTCTCGGCAAAAGGGATGAGCACCAAGAAGCGCCCGGCGATGGATACTTCCGCTG
>CAYPFZ010000108.1:1803-3099 GCA_964410225.1 uncultured Paludibacter sp. | reverse complement strand
TTCTCGGCAAAAGGGATGAGCACCAAGAAGCGCCCGGCGATGGATACTTCCGCTGTCAGGCGGGGGCCTTTGGTCGATATGGGCTCCTTGACCACTTGGACGAGGATTTCCTGCCCCGTCTTCAGCACGTTGCCTATCGCTCCGTCTTTGTCGATTTCGGGGAGGAGTTTCGATTTCGAAATGGAAGGTATCCGCCTGCGGTCGCCAAGCAGCCGGTTGGTGAATTGGGAGAGTGTGTTGAAATGTGGACCTAAATCAAGATAGTGCAAAAAAGCATCCTTCTGGTAGCCAATATCGACAAAGGCCGCGTTCAAGCCGGGCATGAGCTTCTTGACCCGTCCCACGTAGATATTGCCCACGGCAAATTGCTTCTGGCGTCCTTCACGGTGGAGCTCCACCAGGCGTTTGTCTTCAAGCAGCGCAATAGTTATCTCCGACGGTCTGACATCTACTACTAATTCGCTGTCCACGTCTTTCTTCTTAATACAATAGACTTCATTCAAGGATAAAAAAAAACAAACTTAAAGCCAACACGGAGCTGTCAAGTTTGTTTTTAATCCCGGACTTTAAGGAGAATGGGCAGGCTCCCGCCAACCCGAAGGCTAACAAGCCGAGCCTGTCATTTCTTTTTGTGCCTGTTCTTCCTCAGTCTTTTTTTCCGTTTGTGAGTCGACATTTTATGTCTTTTTCTCTTCTTTCCGCTGGGCATGGGGCTTACACTTTATCGGTTGAACATACTGTTTACTTTACCTGCCCCATAAAGGACTTAGACGGCTTGAACGACGGGATGTTGTGAGCCGGAATGATGATAGTGGTGTTTTTGGAAATGTTGCGGGCGGTCTTCTCTGCGCGATGTTTCACAATAAAACTGCCGAAACCTCTCAAATACACATTCTCGTTCCTTGCCAACGAACCCTTAACTGCTTCCATGAAAGATTCCACAGTGTGGAGCACTGTCGTCTTGTCAATGCCGGTCTTGGTGGCAATTTCGTTTACAATGTCTGCTTTAGTCATTTCTCACAAAGTTTATAATGGTTCTCTTTACGTAAATTCCTTTCCCAAAGTGAGCCTGCAAATGTAGGACTTTTTCTTTTGAACGAAAAACGTCTAGCGGTTTTTTTTGCGGAACACGGAAAAGCGGGGCACATACAACGCATTCCCGGTGCATCTGAATGTGCCTGCCGGAGGGCCGTGACGGAGTTTTTCGGCGCTGAAGACTTGCCTTTTGCCACCGTGCCGAAGGCTGGCGAAAAATGAATGGAAAGGGGGTAAATCTTCCGTACTTACGCAGCAAAA
>CAYPFZ010000108.1:0-1703 GCA_964410225.1 uncultured Paludibacter sp. | reverse complement strand
TTGCGTTAGTACGCAGCAAAAGACAGCTTACCAATGTTTTACGGATGCCGACCGAGGGTTAACGGACTTTTTAGTGTTTCGTAACCGCATCGTAACACAAAGGGGTGACTTTTGCGGCGAATCGGTTGGAAGATGGCAGCAAGAGGCCTGGCCGCAGAATTGCCTCCCACCGGCTCTGCCCGCTTCGACCGCATACTGATGGAGATGCTGAAAATAGGTATGAATCACACTTTTGTCGCGGTGTTTGCAGCTTGGTCGCTGCTGTGGCTGTTGCCTGAAAGTGCTCGGGCGGACGTGTACCGGGAAGAGAAAAACGAAGGCATTTCGCTGCTCCCGTCGGGCAAGTTGACAATTTCGGGCTACTTGCAGGTGCAATATCAGTACGGCCAAAAGGACGCAACGCTCGATGTGGGTGGCGACAGGGGCGATGCCGAGCACGATTTCAGTCGCTTGGGCGTGCGCCGGGGACGTGTGAAGCTGACCTACAGAGAACGTTTGGCAGGAACGGTGCTGCAAATAGACGTGACGGAAAAAGGCCTGAGCCTGAAAGATGCGTATGTGGAAGTGCGCAACCCGTGGTGGCTTGCAGGCGGGCTGCAGGCAGGCGTGTTCAACCGTCCCTTCGGTTATGAGATTTCCCACTCGTCGAGCCGGCGCGAGGAGCCTGAACGGGCTACGGTGTTTCGCATGCTTTTCCCGCAGGAACGCGATTTGGGAGCGAAGATTGTGATGCGTGCCCCGCAGACATCACCTTGGCACTGCCTGATGTTGGAGGCAGCTGTAGTGGCAGGCAACGGTATAAAGTCGGAGACAGACAGTCGCAAAGACTTCATCGGGAGGTTAAGTGTGGAGCGAACGCCGAGCGAGCGCGTGGCCTACGGTGCGGGAGTATCCTACTACAACGGCGGCGTGTATCAGGGAACCGAGCGCGTCTATGAGATGGAAGACGGTATGTTTGTGCTTCATCAGGCGGCTGCAAACAAGGGAAATTTCGCCAAGCGTGAATATTTTGGTTGTGACCTTCGGGTGTGTCTCAACTCTGTGTTGGGTCAGACGCAGCTGCGTGGCGAGCTACTCGCAGGCACGCAACCCGGCACGTTGTGGTCGTCTGAGAGCCCGAACCATAGCGAGTTGCCGGCCGATGATACTTACATACGCCGATTTTTCGGAGGATATATTGTCATGGTGCACCGTATCGGTCACAGTGCTTTTGCTTTGGTGACAAAGTTTGATTGGTATGACCCCAACACAAAAGTGTCGGGTAGCGGCGTAGGGTCAGGCGGCACGGGGGTGGCAGACATGTATCAACAGGCCTTGGGCGTGGGTGCCTTGTGTGACATCAGCCGTCGGTTGCGCGTGTCGGCCTATTATGACTTCGTTAGTTTTGAGCCTTTCGCCCGGGTGGAAGCTCTGCAGAATGCCCAAGCCGACAAGTTTACTTTACGCTTGCAGTACAGCTATTGACGGCCGGAGGGCTGTGGGGTTTCGCCGGGCGCAACCTTAGCATTCGGACAATGGCCGCATTATATATGTGGCACAATGTGCCCGGAACTTGCGTGTACATGCCGACAACGAAACAAGCAACAAGTTTTTTTCGTGCTACACCTATATGTATAAGGTGTGTTCGACGCAACCGAAAGAACGAACTGCAGGAAAACCAAACTGACCGGACTGGGCCTCGTTCGGAGGAAAAAATGACTGCC
>CAYPFZ010000107.1:1578-5311 GCA_964410225.1 uncultured Paludibacter sp. | reverse complement strand
GGCTGTAGAGTTTTTTGTGCCTTGGGGATGGGAAGTTGCTAAGTTATGCTACCGTGAGACCCCGGCCATGCTCCATCAAGCAACATGAAATAAAATAATGCTTAGGAAAGAGCCTTTTCGTGTGTGCTTAGAAAAATTTTGTTGCGTAAGCACGGGGAGAAGAGGGGTCGTGATGGAGGCAGAATGCGATTATTTTATCTTTTAAATCAATACATTACAGAAACAAGGACGTTTTACATGAATCTCGCCGAGTCGGCAAGTTGACAGCAACAAAAGGCAGCTGTTGACACGGGCGTTGACCGAGAAAAATAAAGAAACGATGATGGAAAGCATAAAGAAGGTGCTGCTGTTGGGCAGTGGTGCATTAAAGATAGGTGAGGCGGGCGAATTCGATTACTCCGGATCGCAAGCACTCAAAGCCCTAAAGGAAGAAGGTATCGAGACGGTCTTGATTAACCCCAATATTGCGACGGTACAAACTTCCGAGGGAGTGGCTGACAAGATTTATTTCCTTCCGGTCACTCCTTATTTTGTGGAGAAAGTGATAGAAAAGGAACGACCGGACGGTATACTGCTCTCGTTTGGAGGGCAAACGGCTTTGAATTGCGGTGTAGACCTCTATCGGAATGGCGTATTGGAAAAGTATGACATCAAGGTGTTGGGCACCCCGGTTCAAGCCATCATAGACACCGAAGATCGTGAACTTTTCGTGAAAAAGTTAGATGAGATCGACGTAAAGACTATCAAGAGCGAGGCGGTGGACAACATCGCAAATGCACGTCGTGCGGCTCGTGAATTGGGCTATCCTGTCATCATCAGGGCGGCTTATGCCTTGGGGGGATTGGGTTCCGGGTTTTGTGCCAACGAGGAAGAACTGAACCTGCTGGCAGAAAAAGCTTTTTCCTTTTCACCGCAAGTGTTGGTCGAAAAAAGTCTGAAGGGTTGGAAAGAGATAGAATATGAAGTTGTGCGCGACCGTTTTGACAACTGCATCACGGTGTGCAATATGGAGAATTTCGACCCTTTAGGTATTCATACGGGCGAATCTATCGTCATTGCGCCAAGTCAGACATTAACCAACAAAGAGTACCACAAACTTCGCGAGCTGGCCATCCGTATCGTTCGCCACATCGGCATTGTGGGCGAGTGTAACGTGCAATACGCATTCGACCCCGAATCGGAAGATTATCGCGTCATCGAGGTAAACGCCCGCTTGAGCCGCTCTTCGGCTTTGGCATCGAAAGCCACGGGATACCCCTTGGCACTCGTGGCGGCAAAACTCGGATTGGGATATGGCCTGTTCGATTTGAAAAACTCTGTTACGAAAACCACTTCAGCCTTTTTCGAACCGGCGCTCGACTATGTGGTTTGTAAGATTCCGCGTTGGGACCTTGGAAAATTCCACGGTGTGGACCGTGAAATCGGGTCGAGCATGAAGTCGGTAGGTGAGGTGATGGCCATCGGACGTACTTTTGAAGAGGCCATCCAAAAGGGGCTCCGTATGATCGGGCAGGGTATGCACGGATTTGTCGGAAACAAAGAACCATTTATTCCCGACATAGGCAAGGCACTGAGCGAACCGACGGATAAACGCATTTTCGTCATCTCGAAGGCCATGCAAGCCGGCTATACTGTTGACCGGATACACGAACTGACCAAGATAGACAAATGGTTTCTCTATAAATTGGAGAACATCATAAGCACAGATAAAGAACTGCAAGAATGGGGCAATAACCACATCCAACTTCGGGAGTTGCCGGTCGAGCTGCTTTCCAAAGCCAAGCAGCAGGGCTTTTCCGACTTCCAGGTGGCGCGAGCCATTGGCTGGCAGGGTGACATTGAAGACGGCATCTTGTCTGTGCGCCAATACCGAAAGGAAAAAGGCATCACCCCTGTGGTGAAACAGATTGATACCCTTGCCGCCGAATATCCCGCACAAACCAACTATTTATACCTTACGTATGGCGGCACGGAGAGCGATGTGTGCTACACGGGCGACCGTAAAAGCGTCGTGGTTTTAGGGTCGGGGGCTTATCGTATCGGTTCGTCGGTGGAGTTCGACTGGTGTGGCGTGCAGGCTTTGAACACTATCCGCAAGGAGGGCTATCGCTCGGTGATGGTCAACTACAACCCTGAAACCGTGTCGACCGACTATGACGTGTGTGACCGCCTTTATTTCGACGAATTGACCTTCGAGCGGGTGATGGATATTCTTGACCTGGAAGTTCCCCACGGGGTCATCGTGTCGACCGGGGGGCAAATACCCAATAATTTGGCTCTGCGCCTTGACACGCAGCGAGTGCGTATATTGGGAACCTCGGCCAAGAGCATTGACAACGCCGAAGATCGTGACAAGTTCTCCGCCATGCTCGACCGCATCGGGGTGGACCAGCCTGAATGGAGCGCGCTGACCTCGATGGACGACATTAACGCGTTTATCGACAAAGTGGGCTTTCCCGTGTTAGTTCGTCCTTCATACGTGCTTTCCGGGGCGGCAATGAATGTCTGCTGCAACCGTGATGAATTGGAACGCTTTCTCCGTTTGGCGGCCGACGTATCGAAGAAACATCCTGTAGTGGTGAGCCAATTCATCGAACATGCCAAGGAAGTGGAAATGGATGCAGTGGCACAAAATGGCGAAATCATCGTTTATGCCATTTCCGAACACATCGAGTTTGCCGGAGTGCATTCGGGTGATGCCACCA
Source organism: uncultured Paludibacter sp. (assembly GCA_964410225.1). Lineage (GTDB taxonomy): Bacteria > Bacteroidota > Bacteroidia > Bacteroidales > Paludibacteraceae > QVMH01. Next base: position 2,606 of record CAYPFZ010000107.1, on the reverse strand, counting down.
TACAGTTTCCGCCTCAGAAGTTGTATGTGGAAACCGTGCGGCGCATCAAGCGTATCTCCCGCCAGATAGCCAAAGAGCTGAACATATCCGGGCCGTTCAACATCCAGTTCCTTGCGCGCGACAACGACATCAAGGTCATTGAGTGCAACCTGCGGGCTTCCCGCTCGTTCCCGTTCGTAAGCAAGGTACTCAAGATAAATTTCATCGACTTGGCCACTCGCGTAATGTTAGGATTGCCGGTTGAGAAGCCGGAAAAAAATCTCTTCGATCTCGACTACGTGGGCATTAAGGCCAGCCAGTTTTCCTTCAACCGTCTGCAGAATGCCGACCCCGTGTTGGGTGTCGACATGGCCAGCACCGGCGAGGTAGGTTGCATAGGTGAAGATACCTCGTGTGCCATTCTCAAGGCGATGCTCTCCGTAGGCTACCGTATCCCTGAAAAGAACATCCTTCTTTCCACGGGCAGCGCGAAACAAAAAGTGGATATGTTGCAAGCCTCGCGGATGTTGAAAGAAAAGGGCTACCATCTTTTCGCCACCGGAGGAACGTCGCAGTTTCTCGCTGAAAATGGCGTTGAAAACACTCGCGTCTATTGGCCTAACGAAGAGGGACACCCTCAGGCACTCGACATGCTTCACCGCAAAGAAATCGACATGGTGGTAAACATCCCCCGCGACCTTTCGGTCAGTGAATTGACCAACGGCTACAAAATCCGTCGTGCGGCCATCGACCTGAACATTCCCCTTCTCACCAATGCCCGATTGGCCAGCGCGTTCATCCATGCCTTCTGTTCAATGGACATTGACGACATTACCATCAAAAGCTGGGACGAATATAAATAGTCCTTCCATTTCAGCCCCTGTGTCTCCCGTACATAGGGGCTTTTTTGTCCTTTTTTTCCTTAGTTCTCCCCATTTTCCTGCGTACTAACGCAAATTTTGCCGGGTTAGTACGCAGCTCGCGGCGCGTTAGTACGTAGCAAAAATTGCGTAAGCACGCAGCAAAGATTGCATACTAACGCAGCAAAA
>CAYPFZ010000107.1:0-1478 GCA_964410225.1 uncultured Paludibacter sp. | reverse complement strand
TCCCATTCGCTCTGCACTTGTTTGATGTCGGGCAGCATGTGTTCATATCGTCCATAGGCGAAGTTGGCCACCGCGTTGTAGGCCCAAAATGCCGACGTGGAGGAATACTCCAAGAGGTTACCGTTGCCTACGCGGTAGCACTCGGGCACATCTGTTATGCCGCAATACATTGGCACGTAGAGCGAAGTGGCCGCATCATCCACTCCGAACCACAAGATACCCCCCATGTAGTCGGGCAGCCATCCGCGCATCTGTGCCACAAAGCTGAAGCCCGTCTGTTGTGTTGCCACCGGGCGCTCGATGGAATACTCCACGCTGTCGAGCATGAAAGAGAGAGGGCCGAAACGCAGTTTGGTGTGGAAAGGCCCTGACAACTCGTTGGCCGGCACGTCGAACTCTGTCCCCTCATACTGGTCGCGCATGAATTCCTTCATGTCTTGTGCGCTGACTTTCCGATTGGGTTTTATCCACAGGGGCATACGTTCTTTTGTATCACCCTTTACGTAAGAGGCGAAGCGTTCGATGGAGGGGTCGAGTTTACGGAAGAAGGTCCACACACGTGCTTCACACCAGAAGAGCCCGCCGAAGTCAAGTGGGTTATAGGTGTCGGAAAAGCTGAAATCTTTGTCGCGTCCTTCGAAATAGCCCATCTCACGCGCAAAGGAAATCACGTCGGGTGAATAGAGGCAATTGTTGGGATCGTTTTTGGGGAAGGTCGTGATGCGAGCCTGGTTGGCGTGAGCCGACACACAGTCGTCGGGCAGGCGCAAGGCCACCCACACAGCTCCTTTACGCCCGGGGCCTTTCCCTATCAGCTCCATAATCCACACCTCGTTGGGGTCGGCTATGGAGAACGACTCGCCGCTGCTGTGGTAGCCATATTCCTGCACCAGCGCATCCATCACCTTGATGGCCTCACGAGCGGTGCGCGCCCTTTGCAGGGTGATGTAAATCAGACTGCCATAGTCCATAATGCCGGCCGTGTCCACCAGTTCGGTTCGTCCTCCGAATGTCGTCTCGGCGATGCACAACTGGTGCTCATTCATGTTGCCGATAACAGAATAGGTTTGTTCCACTTGGGCTATTTGCCCCAAATATTCGCCCGTATCCCACTCATAAATGTCGAGCGTCGTGCCCGCCGGATAGGTAGCTGCCGGGTAATGATACAATTCGCCATACAGCGCATAAGAGTCGGCAGCATAGGTCACCATCGTCGACCCGTCGGTAGTGGCACCTTTTCCGGCCAAAAAATTAGTACAAGCCCATCCGGCTGTCGGCAGCAGCAAACAGGCTCCTACGAGAAAAATTTTTCTTACCATATTATATATTACTACGAAATGTTGAACGGGAACAAAGGTACGCAAACTCGTTCAAACTCGAACAAGATTCTAAAGAATAATGACGGCCTTTGGACATGAAGTGTGATATATGCTTTGTTTCGTCACTTTGGTCAAGGCCATGCAGATTTGCACCAAAGC
>CAYPFZ010000106.1:0-5386 GCA_964410225.1 uncultured Paludibacter sp. | reverse complement strand
TAACGCAAGAGACGACACTTCTACAAGGCGTTTCCCTTTTTATATCTCACGCTCATTGGGCTAAAATAGAACAAAAAAGGGAGAGGAAGTTTTGCCGTGGATTCAAATTGTGTTACCTTTGCCCCGCCTGTAGGACAAGGTAGAGTGTGATGGGAAACAGGGCAGAACGCATCACGAAAAGACATATCAGCTGCCCGGATTTTGAGTAACACAAAAACTAAAAAGAACGATGAAATCATTCGAACTGAAAGGGAAACTCAGAAAAGAGTTAGGTAAGAGAGCGACAAAGGCCGTCAGGCGGGAAAACAGCGTGCCGTGCGTGTTGTACGGAGGCGGGAGCAACGTCAATTTCACCGCGACGAACGCCGATTTGCGCAACTTGGTTTACACTCCGGAAGTGTATTTGGTCAGCCTTGACATCGATGGAAACAAATGTAACGCCATCGTGAAAGAAATTCAGTTTCATCCGGTGACAGACAGAGTTCTCCACATGGACTTCCTGCAGGTAATCGAAGACAAGCCGGTGGTTGTGGAGATACCCGTGAAGCTCGAAGGGCTGGCCGAAGGTGTGAAGGCCGGGGGCAAATTGAGCCTTGAAACAAGAAAATTGAGAGTAAAAGGCCTTTATACCCAAATCCCGGAACATATCGTCATAGACGTTACCACCTTGGGCTTGGGCAAAAGCATACAAGTGGGTGCTGTGTCACTTCCCGAGCTCGAAATACTGAACGCCAAAAACACCGTTGTTGCGCAAGTTAAACTGACAAGAGCCGCCCGCGGTGCTGCCGCTGCCGCCGAAAAATAGCGGATACGTATGAAATACTTGATTGTCGGGTTAGGTAATGTCGGTGCGGACTACCGGGACACCCGCCACAACATAGGATTTACGGTGTTGGACGCTTTAGCTAAAGCGTCCAATGCTTTTTTTGAAGACCACCGCTATGGCTTTACCTGCCAAGTACGATTGAAAGGGCGCATCCTTGTGTTGCTGAAACCCTCCACCTACGTAAACCTGAGCGGCATGGCCGTAAGGTATTGGATGAACAAAGAAAAAATCGAGCTGGCTAACCTGCTCGTAATTGTCGATGACCTCACATTGCCGTTCGGCACGTTGCGCCTTAAACCCAAAGGGTCGGACGCAGGACATAACGGATTGAGCAACATCCAGGAAATAATAGGCACACAAAGCTACAGCCGCCTCCGCTTCGGTATAGGCAACAACTTCCTCAGAGGCGGGCAGATTGAGTACGTATTGGGGCATTGGACCGAAGAAGAGCAACAGGCCTTACCCGAACGAGTGGACACCGCGGTGGAGATGATAAAAAACTTCTGCTTATCGGGAGTGCAAGACACGATGAATCGATACAACAACAAATGAAGACAGAAGTTCGGATAGACAAATGGCTGTGGGCCGTGCGCCTGTTCAAAACCCGATCTCTCGCCGCCGAGGCCTGCAAAAAAGGGAAGGTGTTGGTGAAAAACATACCCGCCAAGCCTTCGCGTAACATACAGGTAGGCGACATCGTGCAAGTGAAAAAGAATCCGGCACTCTACTCATTCGAAGTGCTGGCATTGGCCGAAAACCGCATGAACGCCAAACTCGTTCCTGAATTCATGAAAAATGTCACTACCCGCGATCAACTGGAACTCATTGAATTGAGCAAGCAGACAGGATACAGCGGACGTGCCAAAGGGACAGGACGACCCACCAAAAAAGAGCGGCGAGACCTTGACAGCTTCACCACGCCCATGTTCATCGGCGACAACATGGAATGGGATTTCGACACAGACGATTGACACATCCCCCTACCCTTTTCACCATAAACAAAAGCAGAACATGTTTATAGCCGGGAAATTGAAAAAGGAAAACATCGTCGAATACTTGTTGTACATGTGGCAACTCGAAGATTTACTGCGGGCATGTATGCTGGATATCGATATTGTTGAAGAAAAGCTCATCGCTACGCAACAACTGCCCGACAACGAGCGGAAGTCTCTGTACGAATGGACGGAAAGCCTGATAGGCATGATGAAAGAAGAGAACGTACAAGAGCAGGGGCATCTACAAATAAACAAAAACACCCTCACCGAGCTCGACGAGCTCCATCACCGGATACTGCGTGCAGGAAACGACTCAACCTATATGGCCAAATTCTACCACATCCTGCCGCTCGTCACCCAACTCCGGACAAAACAGACCAATCCCGGCCTGTGTGACTTGGAAGTGTGCTTCAACTTCCTCTATGGAATGATGATGCTGAAGATGAAAAAATCCCCAATCTCAAAAGAAACTCTCCTTGCCCGGGAAGATATAAGCAAATTCATGGCATTGCTCGCCAAAAACTACAATCTGTACAGAGACGGCCTCCTCGAACTCGACTGATTCCCTTCTCTCTCTGCTACGCGACAGCCGGGATGTCGACAGGCTTCATTTCTTGTTCCACTTTCCATCCGTTTTTCTTTCTTCATCCTCTTTCGGTGCGTACTAACGCCGCGGCGAGAGCTTATGAAGGAGGTGTAATGTTTTATTTATGAGTGTTGCAGGAGGACGCTTGACGAACCGAAGGAGCGGTCTTAGTGGATAAAAAACAAAGGGTTGCGCCGACCGACTGTCGACGCAACCCTTTGTTTTTTTGTATGGTCTCTTCTCTGAGGACGTAAGAGCCGCAAGGGCAGTGACGCTTACCTTATGATGTAGCGGATACCAAGTGCGATTGCACCGGCATAAAAGCCGTTGGTGTAGAAATAAGCATTGCCAGAGCCGAAGCCGGGACCGATGACCGGACGCCAGTCAAGCGACAGTTGGAGGGGAAACCAGAAATTGTATTCCACCCCGATGCGACCGGCTACACCCACATTGAAGTGACCGTTCCAAGAAAGCCCTAAACCACCGCCGATACCGGCAAACCAGTTCCACGAACCTCTTTCCTGCCAGCTGCTGAAAGGAAACACCCAGTCGTGTGTCACTACGCCGCTTATCCCTGCAAAGAGAGGTAACCCCACGTCGATACCCAACCTGTTGCCACTGTTCAACCCATGGAGGTAAGAAAATTCAATACCTGTGCCTACACGTCCACCTATTGCGCTTGATTGCGCATTGACCATTCCCCAACCGGCCATTGCCAGCACGAACACGAAAATAACTTTTTTCATAATTTACCTTTATGTTAAAAATAATCGATTACAGCGAAGTGCCTTTATCGGGCAGACCGCTTTGCGTTTGTGGCAACAAAGATAGATATTTTATATCACCGTTGTTCTTTTTTTAGACGAAATAATCGAGTCTTTTAGACAAAAAAACGAGTCGGCGGCAAAACTTCCTTCTTTTTTCGTGTCTTGATTCAATGGCTCAAAAAATCAATGATGGCTGTCGTTTTTCGGGTGAAAAAGCACGTTGTGGTTCTTTATAAGAGGCCTTCTCCCGGATGCTTACGCAGTTTTTGCTGCGTAAGTATCCGCCGTGCGCTGCGTAAGTACGCAGCAAAAATTGCATTAGTACGTAGCAAAATTTCCCAAGGCACGCAGCGGAAAGGGAAAAACAAGGGGTGAAGGGGAGCGATGTAGTGTTTGCAGAAATCTCTATATGAGACTCTTGACGTGATTAATATAGAGAATGACACAAAAAGAAAACACAGGGACATGTCGTTCGGTGGATTAACTCGGCACATCCCTGTGTTCTAAACGTATGGAGCGTGTGTATGCTCTTTCTGTCGTTATTTCTCGAACAGGTAGTCTATTATCTTCTTCCGGTTTTCAATAATCAGTGCTACCATTACAGACAGGAATGCGCCGATCAACCCGGTAATTATCAAGAAGAAAACCTTGCCGTGGATAGGTTTCGGAATTACGGAGAATCCGTCAGGGAACGTCACGGGGTCTGTAAAATTGGCCAATTCCATTTCCCGTTTTTGTTTCATCTTCTGCAAGTACACTAAGTCCTCGTGAAGCAATTGGCGTTCTTGCTTGCCTATCATGAAGGATGACCAATGGAGTTGTAGCTGTGCAGGTGCTTCCTGCAGATAGGTGATGGTGGCCATGCTGTCCAAACGACTGATTTCGGCGTTGAGCAACTTTATTTCCTCTTCGAGGTTTTCACGCTTTACGGCGAACTCTCTTGTCAGCCGCTCGTGTCGGTTGAAATAGTTGATGAATGCTTCTTTGAAAACGGGGAACTGGTTCACGTTTTTCATTTTGATACGGAAATAAAGTCGGTTGGTCATGTAGACGTTGAGCGTATCTGTCAAGTCGTGTCGCCGCCTGAAGTCAACGACGTCGGGTATGCTGTCGTTTCGGTAATCGATCACGTGGAATGTCTCAATTTCTTTGATGTTGCGTGTGATGCTGTCATGCAGCCCTAACTGTGCGGCCAAGGAGGTAAAGTCACCCAAAGGGGAAAAGAATGTCAGCTGTTTGGTCACCTCGCTTACCGTTTGCGCCGTGCTGCCATTAAGCACCGCCATAGCTTCGATTTTGTATCGGAGATTGGAAGTTCTCCCCAAATAGAAACCTACTGCCAAGCAGATACCTACCAGCACAATTGACACGGCCCAATGACGACACATCAGCCTCAGGCAGTTGCCCATCAGCTTGAGAAACGACCACCCTACATGTTTCAGCCATCTAAAAAACATCCGGATCAAGTCCAGCAAATCAAGCTCCTTCGTTTTGTTTTCTTCCATAAACCTCAAAAACTAACTTTAATATATTGACATTCTGAATATTCCAAAAAGGCAACAAACAGAAATGCAACAAACCGACAACAGGAAAGAGGTCGTTTTTGCTTCCCGCGCTGTTGCGTTATCACGCGCGGAGACAAAGTTAGAAAACAAATATTTTCTACACAAACGCCGCGGTTTTACCCGTATTTGCAGAACACCTCTTCAACAGCGGCGACCTGTGCGCCCTTGGTGTAGATTATTCTTAATCTGTAGGCTTGAAAACGACTTCTATAAGTAACACCCAAGGCTTCCCAAATTTCCATTCTCGCGGTTTTCACGTCTGCGAGGCACAGCTGATTGTAACCCCGCTTGAATCCTTTCTTTCGAATTTCCGTTGTCTTCATTGCGTTTCTCTGTATTGAGACCCCTGCAAAACTTCGTTGCAGGGGTCTCACGACTTCCATAAGAGAACGGACAATACAAGTTTCAATATACAAGAGTAGTTTCTTGTCAAAACCTAAATGTTTCTGGTTAGCAATCACTATATTTGCAGATATAATCAATTATTATTGCAAAACTGCAATGCGTTTTTAATATGGGAACAGAAAAGATAAACCGACTAAAAATAGTATTGGTAGAACAAGGGAAAACCGGAAAATGGCTGGCTGAACAATTAGGAAAGAACGAGGCTACCATTTCACGGTGGTGTTCCAATGCAACCCAACCTT
>CAYPFZ010000105.1:0-5499 GCA_964410225.1 uncultured Paludibacter sp. | reverse complement strand
TTGACGCGCCCTCCAAATCAACAAAAAAAGTATGAAAAACGAAGAAAAGTCCTAACGCTGCTTATTCATTGATTTCCTTGTCAATGGCCTCATATTCTGCATCCATTCCGAGGCGGTAGTACAAGGCGCGAAGCATGACCTTGTAGCCCATTTCATCGGGTGAGAGTTCGTGCGCCTTGCTGTAGAAGGGCAATGCCGCTTCAAATTCAGCCTTTGCCCGGCTTTGCTCGGCGGCATACGCTTTTCGGTCGGTTATCAACTCGTCGGCGGCATCGAGGATGGCAACGGCGGCATTGTAGTGCAGGCGACCAAGTGCTTCGTGAGCCGACGCAAGAGTCGGATCAAGTTCAATTGCCTTTAAGTAAGCAACTTCTGCTTTTTCATTGTCTTTTAGCGACTCATACAATCCACCTTCAACAAAGCGGTACTGTGCCATGTTGGGGTCACGCTCGACGGCGGTGTTCAGGTAGGAAAGCGCAATTTCAGGCTGGTTTGAATAGATGTAAAAATTAATCAGGTTCTGCAGAAACCAAGGCTCGTTCGGGAATTTCTCGCTCCCCTCTTTCAACACGTTGATAAAATTAACCGTATCTTCTCGTTGTTTGTATTCTTCATGCAAAAACTGATATACGGTCAGGGTTTCATAGTCCTTGTCTTTCAAATTAGTGAAATGGCGTATGGCCTCTTCGGAGTTTCCTCCCTGCGAGGCGGCGATACCGGCGAAATATGCAATCATGTAGTAAGTGGAGTCTTTGGGTATTTCACCTTCAGACAAAGGCATGTCGGGGATGGCCAGGAATGAGTTGAACACGTTCAGTGCTTCGTTGTATTTGCGTTCGTCGAAAAGTGCCGCACCATAACTTATCAGATCATAAGCGTAGTATTCTTTCATCATACGCTTGATTTCTTTGCGGAACTTGGGCTTTACCCTGCCTTTTGCGTCGGGCAACTGATCCAGACTGTCGGCCTTGACAAAATAAGCATACGATTCCATCACTGCCGCGCCTTTGGCATTCTGATCGATGCCGGCGGGATTCAGAATGTTGTCTCTGTCCATCTTTTCCTTTTCCTTGTAGCCGATGAGGCCTGCCACGTACCACGTGTTAGCCACATTCTTGGTACTTGGTTCTACCAATGCGGGGGCTATGAGCTCCCTTGCTCCGGCAAAGTCGGGCGTTTCCATTAAGGCTTTGTTTTTCGCCTTATTCACATTCTCTTTTTGGGCATGTACGCCCATTACGCTACTTGCAATAAGCAAGGACAAGATTACCTTTTTCATTTGCTCTCAATGTTTATAGTGCCTGATTAATATTGTTCTTTTGTCTGTCAAATCCGACGGCCGTAGCATGTACACACCCCTACCGACTTATAACTGATACTAATGGCGTTTGCGTATGTAAAACGTACAAATATTTTGCTTTTTGAGACACCTCTGCGGAGTCTTCATTACTCGTTGTCATTTCCTGCTTTCTCCACTTTTCTTGCGTGATTTGGGAAATTCTGCCGGGTAAGTATGCAATTTTCACTGCGTAAGCATCCGCCGGGAGGGGGTTCGTAAAGGGTCGTAACGCGGTTTTTATGAAAAACTGCGGCATCCGTCATCGTTTTTTTGAATCATTGAATCAAGATACGGAAAGCAAAGACGCCTTGCAGGGGCGTTGTTTATTCTTCGAAAGCCTCGTCAGGCAACGGGGTTTGACCGGCTTCCAACCCGACGGTCTCGGTAGCGGACTGTTCCTCGTCAGTGTCGGAAGGTACTTTGCACACAGAAGCTATCACATCGTGCCGTTTCTCCAAATTGATCAAGCGCACACCCTGTGTGGCTCGACCCATAACCCGTATGTCGGCGACTTTCAAACGAATGGCCACGCCCGACTTATTGATAATCATCAAGTCATTGCCGTCATTGACACTTTTTATGGCCACTAACTTGCCCGTTTTTTCTGTGATGTTGATGGTCTTTACTCCTTTTCCTCCACGGTTGGTGACGCGGTAGACGGCCACCGGGTTGCCGTCGGCATCCACTTCGTCAAGGCAGGTGCGTTTGCCGTAGCCCTTTTGCGAGACGACCATCACTGTGTCTTTCGAGCCTTTCGGTACGCATATCATTCCTACCACTTCGTCTTCTCCGTCTTCATCGAGTGTCATGCCACGCACGCCTGTTGCCGTTCGTCCCATTGCACGTACCTTGTCTTCGGGGAAACGAATGGCACGTCCGTTGCGGTTGGCCATGATAATGTCGCTTGTGCCGTCGGTAAGGCGCACTTGTATCACTCGGTCGTCTTCGCGGATGGTGATGGCATTCACGCCATTTTGCCTCGGACGAGAATAAGCCTCGAGTGATGTTTTCTTGATGATGCCGTTCTTTGTGCAGAACACCAGGAAGTGTGTCTTTATGTATTTCTCATCTCCAAACAGACCGTTGACACGGATAAATGCGTTCACTTTGTCATCGGAATCGATATTCAGCAAGTTCTGGATGGCACGCCCTTTGGAGTTTTTCGTGCCTTCGGGTATTTCGTACACCTTCAACCAGTAGCACCTGCCTTTTTGTGTGAAGAAAAGCAGTGTGTTGTGCATGGATGCGGAGTAGATATATTCAATGAAATCCTCGTCGCGGGCGTTGCTGCCTTTCGAACCGACTCCTCCTCTGCCCTGAATCCGGTATTCGCTCAACGGAGTGCGTTTGACGTAGCCAAGGTGCGACATGGTGATTATCATCTCTTCGTCGGCGTAGAAATCTTCCGGGTTGAATTCTTCGGAGGAGTAGACAATCTCCGTCCGGCGCGCATCACCGAAGTTCTTCTTTACCTCGAGCATTTCATCTTTTATAATCTGCATACGGAGTTCCACTTTTTCGAGTACATCCTTGAGATGTGCGATCAGGGGAATCAGTTCTTCGTATTCACCGCGGAGTTTATCTTGCTCCATGCCGGTGAGTTGGCGCAAGCGCATTTCAACAACGGCACGAGCCTGTACCTCAGAAAGGGGGAGGTGTTGCATAAGGCGTTCGCGGGCTTCGCCGGGGGTTTTCGACTCGCGGATGATGCGGATGGCCTCTTCAAGATTATCGAGAATGACGATGAACCCCTCAAGTAGGTGTGCTCTTTTTTCAGCTTCCTGCAGCTCGTAACGAGTGCGGCGGGTGACCACCTCGTGCCTGTGTTCGACGAAGTAGCGAATAAGTTCCTTCAAGTTCAACAGGCGCGGACGACCATGCACCAAGGCAATGTTGTTCACACTGAACGACGACTGCATTTCCGTGAACTTGAAGAGTTTGTTGAGTACCACGTTGGAGTTGGCGTCGCGCTTTACATCAACCACGATGCGCATCCCGTCTTTATCGGATTCATCGTTTACATTGGAGATACCCTCGATTTTCTTTTCCGTGACCAAGTCGGCAATGTGCTGGATAAGGTCTTTCTTCACCACATTGTAGGGAATCTCATAGATGATGATTTTTTCGTGTCCGTTGTCCACTTCGATAGTGGCTTTCGCTCTCACCACGATGCGCCCGCGTCCGGTTTCGTAGGCCTCCCTCACGCCCGAATATCCATAGATGGTACCGCCGGTAGGGAAGTCGGGTGCCTTGATGTACTTCATCAACTCGTTGGTGTCGATATCATTGTTGTCGATGTAAGCCACAATGGCATCTGCCACTTCGCCGATGTTGTGAGGAGCCATATTGGTGGCCATGCCCACGGCGATACCTGCAGCACCGTTTACCAACAGGTTGGGGATGCGTGTGGGGAGCACGAGGGGCTCCTGCAGGGTATCATCAAAATTGGGCTGAAAGTCTACCGTGTCTTTCCCCAAATCTGCGAGCATGACTTCTGCCAGCTTACAGAGTCGGGCTTCGGTGTAGCGCATGGCGGCAGCTCCGTCGTTGTCGATCGATCCGAAGTTGCCTTGTCCGTCGACCAAGGGATAGCGCATGGCCCAAGGTTGTGCCAGACGCACCAAGGTGCCGTAGATGGACGAGTCGCCGTGAGGATGGTATTTACCCATCACGTCACCCACAATCCTGGCACTTTTTTTATAAGGTTTGTCGGAATTGTTACCCAATTCGTCCATCCCGAAGAGCACACGACGCTGAACGGGCTTCAAACCGTCGCGTACGTCGGGCAGGGCGCGAGACACAATGACCGACATGGAATAATCAATGTACGAAGATTTCATCTCTTCGTCAATGTTCACCTTAATAATTCTCTCTTGTTCACTCATTTATTTATTCCTTCCAACCTTTCTGAAAAACGTACTAAGGTACTGCTTTTCCGACAATCGTGCAAATGGTAAAAGAAAGCTCACATCCTTCCTTTTCCGCCGTATGTACGAAATGGTTTATCGAGACGGAACGCCCTCAAAGTGAGTAACACAAGTCCCTCATCCATGCGGCCCATTCTGTCGGAGTGCGGCTCTTGTCGAAAGTAGTCCACGGAACAGGATTGCCAACACGTACCTTAAAGTGTGCCCCCTTTTGGCGGAAAAATTCGTCGGCCAGGTAAAGCATCTCCACGTTGACCTTAATACCCAGAGCGGTACGAAGGTTGGCCAAATTGTAGAAAAACGCCGAATTACGTCCCTCGAAACGCAGAGGCACCACGTCGCGACGATATTCCACCGCCTTGGTAATGAAGTTTTTCTTCCATTCCGGGTCGATGATGCGACCTTTCGTCTTGCGCGAACATTTCCCCGACGGGAAAGTGACCAAATGCATCCCCGAATGATAGAAGTCGTTCAGACGGGTGGCGTTGTTCCGACCTTGCGCTCCGAGTTTGTTTACGGGAATGAAGAGCTCGCGCATCGGCTCGACAAACAGGAGAATGTCGTTCACCAACAATCGAATATTTTCACCATATTCTTGCCCGATGATGTGAGCCAGCACGATGCCGTCGAGACCTCCCAAAGGGTGGTTGCATGCGAAAATATAGTTCCGCCCGTCGCGGGGGAAACGCTCGCGCCCCTCAACGGAGTAGCTGATGCCCATGTAGTCGATCAGGCGGCTGACAAACTCCAATCCGCGCGCGCCGGAAAGCTGTTCGAGACCACGATTCAACTCTTCGACGTGGACAATCCGCTTCAGATAGCCGATCAGCGGACGGGGCAATCTCCGTCCGGGCAACTTTGCGGCAACGATCGCCTCTATATCAATGTAATGAGGCGTGTCTGGCGACAGTGACTGTTGCATTTTCATTTGTATCAGAAAAAGACGAGCCGGCGCGGCATGCAGAAAGAAGCACCCGGCCATCCTCCGACAAAAATACTGCTTTCCCCGCAAACTTGCAGCCGACAGACGTTTCCGGCGAAAAATGAGCCGTGCCGCTATTTGTTTTTTGCTTCCATGCCATTCCTAGTATCTCCGTGGATGTCACTTTTTTGACTCATCTGCAATTTGGTCCCTTCGAAACTGCACTTCAAGTCTAAACAAAAGTGCCCTCCGATACCTTATGCTCCCCCCTTCTCGTGCGAAAGCTTTATTAAACGGTGTGACAACTGATT
>CAYPFZ010000104.1:0-5511 GCA_964410225.1 uncultured Paludibacter sp. | reverse complement strand
AAAGAGAGATGATTGGGTTTTGTCGGGTGTTGGTTTTTTGTATCTTTGTGCTGGCTTCCCTCTTGCATCCCGCAGGTGGTGGCTGTCTTTCTAAAGAGGATAATTTATGAATAATTGGTTTGCCTGCAAAATCAGATATGAAAAGACGATTGACGATGGGAAAATAGTCAGTGTGAGTGAAGATTACTTGGTTGATGCCTTGTCGTTCACCGAAGCCGAAGCCCGGATCATCGAGGAGATGAAGCCTTTCGTCAGCGGTGAGTTTTCGGTGGCGGGAATAAAGCGGGAGCGCATAGCCGAAGTATTCACCAACAATACCGACGATGCCGACAAGTGGTATCGTTGCAAAGTGTTCTATCTGACGATAGACGAAGAGAGAGGCTTAGAGAAACGAACCGGGGTGAACATGTTGGTGCAGGCCGCCAATCTGAAAGAGGCGTTGGAGGGACTGCTTAAAGGCATGTCTGCCTACATGGGCGACTATGAGATTGCTTCCATTACGGAAACTTCCATCATGGATATTTATCCTTACGAGGCGGCCAAGTAACAGGCTGCGGCCGAGAGATTTTTGACTGTCAACAGCAGTTTGTCGAATGTCGATACGAGAGAACATATTGGAGGTACGTCGTCGTCTTCCGGCACAAGTGCAATTGGTATGTGTGTCGAAGTTTCATCCGGTGGAGACCATCAGCGAGGCTTACGGATGTGGCGAGCGTTTGTTCGGTGAAAGCCATGTGCAGGAGATGTGCCAAAAACGCGAAAAGTTGCCGAATGATATTTCCTGGCATTTCATCGGTCACCTGCAAACCAATAAAATCAAATACATCGTCCCTTTTGTCGAACTCATTCATGGAGTGGACAGTTTGAGGCTGCTTAAGGAGATAGACAAGCAAGCCGCCCGAGTCGGTCGGCAAGTCGAATGTTTGCTCCAGATGCACATAGCGCAAGAGGAAAGCAAGTTCGGCATGAGCGAGGAGGAGCTGCATGAGGCACTGACGGTTCTTCGCTCCTTGCCCCATGTCGCTGTCCGTGGACTTATGGGCATGGCCACTTTCACTGACGACAGTCGGCAGGTGCGCCGGGAGTTCCGAGGATTGAGGCGCTTGTTTGACAAGGTGAAAGAGGAATATTTCCCTTCCGACCTTCGATTTTCGATTCTTTCCATGGGCATGTCTGACGATTATCACATTGCGGTGGACGAAGGTAGCACCATGGTTCGTGTCGGCACGACAATATTCGGCCATCGAAATAACGGCGCTTGTTGATTTGCGGAAAGGAGTCGTTTTGTTTTTGTGTTATTTATCATGTCAAAAATAGGCTTGCAGACGATGTGCCGCAGGTGAGATGGAAGAAGACAGATTGGTGTTTCAGAGTTTTGCCAGCGGGAGCAGCGGCAATTGTTATTATGTAGGGACGCCTTCGTCCGGCATTTTGATAGACGCAGGCATCGGCGTGCGCCTTGTTCGTAAACATCTGAAGAAAGCAGGCATTGAGTCCGACCGGTTGCGAGGGATTTTCGTGACGCACGATCATGTTGATCACATACGCGGACTTGGCGCGCTGGTGAACACATTTCACTTGCCGGTGTATGCCACACGGTTGACGCATCAAGGCATCAGACGCAGCTACTGCGTGACACGCGACCTGTCGGCTTTCTGTCGTTGCATGGAAAAAGGGGAGACGGTCGAGGCGGGCGACCTGTCGGTTACGGCTTTCCCCGTGTCGCATGACGCTACCGACAGCGTAGGCTACACGATAGAGTGCCGGGGCAAGCGCATCACTTTTGCCACCGACTTGGGTTGCGTGGAAACTGCCATGTTGGAACAAATGACGCAGGCCGACTACTTGGTGCTTGAAGCGAATTATGATGAGACGATGTTGCTTGAAGGAAGTTATCCCCACTATCTGAAGCAGCGCATCATGGCGCAAACGGGTCATCTGAGTAATGAGCAGGCAGCCTGCTGTCTGTCAGAACACTGGCACGAGAGGCTGAAGCACGTGTTCCTGTGTCATTTGAGCAGGGAGAACAACAAGCCGGAGTTGGCTTGCGAGACTGTTCGTCGCCACCTGCAGGCAAGACACGTCAAAGTGGGAAGTGACGTAGAATTGACCGCGCTGGAGCGCACAGAACCCTCAATGCTCTACGATTTATAGAAAGGTGCAGCATATCATAGAATTTTAGAATTAATGACGGGTGTCATACGTATGTCCGACTACGCATCACGTGGGCACGCATATCAACACTTTTACACATGGCAGCAAATCTGATAGTCATTCCTACGTACAACGAGAAGGAAAACATTGAAAACATCATCCGGGCCATTTTCTCGCAACCGATTCCTTTCCACATCTTGGTGGTGGATGATGGTTCGCCCGACGGCACGGCCGACATTGTGAAACGCATGCAAGGCGAGAACTCCGAACGTCTGTTCATCTTGGAGCGCGAGGGAAAACAAGGATTGGGCACTGCCTACATAGCCGGCTTCAAGTGGGCGCTGGAACGTGGCTACGATTATATATTCGAAATGGATGCGGACTTTTCACATAACCCGGCCGACCTTCCCCGCTTGTATGATGCCTGTGCCAATCAAGGTGCGGATGTGGCCATCGGCTCGCGCTATGTGAGCGGAGTGAACGTGGTCAATTGGCCAATAGGACGGGTGCTAATGTCTTATTTTGCTTCGAAATATGTACGTATCATCACCGGCATGAAGGTGGCCGACACAACGGCAGGCTTCAAATGCTACCGGCGAGAGGTGCTTGAAACCATCGAATTAGATAAAATCCGTTTCAAAGGCTACGCCTTCCAGATAGAAATGAAGTTCACCGCCTACCAATGCGGCTTTAAGTTGAAGGAAGTGCCGATTATCTTCATCAACCGTGAGTTGGGCACCTCGAAGATGAGCGGAGGCATCTTCGGTGAAGCCTTTTTCGGGGTAATACGCCTGAAGATCAGCAGCTGGTTCAGAAAATACCCGGCGCGAAAAGCCGTGTCAGAGTGAGGTGTCGACCTGTCGAGTTGCCGTAATTGCAATACGGTTGCAACAGACTCCTTTTTATTTTTGTGCTCGGAAATGTCCAAGTAAAACCCTTGCAAGCCCCCTTCCGGCGGATGTTTACGCAGCTCGCGGCGCGTTAGTACGCAGCGGAAGGAGGAAAACAAGAGATGTTGAAGAGAAAATGATGAAGTTTTGCAGGGGGCTCCAAGCACAACTCACTTATGTCACATCACCACGCTCACGACCACAACAAGGATGTCAAGAACATCAAGGTTGCCTTTTTCCTTAATTTTTCCTTTTCTCTCATCGAATTGGTAGGCGGTGCGTTCACCAACAGCATTGCCATTTTGTCGGATGCCATCCACGATCTGGGCGACAGCTTGTCGCTCGGGTTGGCGTGGTATTTTCAAAAACTGGCCAAAAGAGGCAAAAACAAGGCTTATTCCTATGGTTACAGGCGTTTTTCGCTCGTGGGAGCCGTTGTCAATTCGGTCGTGTTGCTTGTGGGAAGCGTCTTCATTTTGGCCGAGGCGATACCGCGCCTGCTTGCTCCCCAAGCTCCTCACACGGAGGGGATGCTGCTGCTGGCAGTTGTCGGAGTGGTGGTCAACGGAGCGGCAGTATTTCGCCTGCGAAAAGGACATTCCATCAGCGAGCGGGTCGTGTCACTGCATCTGTTGGAAGACGTGTTGGGATGGTTGGCCATCCTGGTGGGAGCACTCGTCATGCACTTCTTTGAACTCCCGATCATCGACCCGATTTTGTCCATCGCCATATCGTGTTTCATCTTGTTCAACGTATTCCGCAACATCCGACAGACTTTGCGCATCATCCTGCAAGGCACTCCCGACGATGTGGATATGGAACGAATCGGAGAAAAACTGAAGCAGTTGCCCCCGATAACAGACGTACATGATTTGCACATCTGGTCAATGGATGGAGAATACAACGTGCTGACGCTCCACGTCATTTTGGATGAGCCCCTGCCCATGGACAAACAAGCCGGATTGAAAGCAGACATCCGCCGTGTGTTGCAGGAAGAACACGTGCAGCACGCCACCATCGAGTTTGAAACGACCGATGAGACATGCCGATGCCATTGTTAACCTCCCTACTTCCGCATGCTTTCCACCCGGCAATTCATAAACGACCATTCTGACGACGACGTACACCATTTGTTGCTTCAGGCTGCGCGTTTCCCGAAAGTGGACATGCCCTTCGCCGTGCGTCAAATCGAAGGTCGGCAAAAAATGAGGCATAAAGTGCCCTTGTTCCACACAACCGACGACCTGCTCTATCCCGCCCGTGTATCTTTGGAACAGGCATCCTCGCAACTCACCGCCACCTACAAGGCCTCCTTGTGCCGGGGACGTTCGTTTGTCGACCTGACCGGCGGGCTGGGCATCGATTGCTACTTCATTTCCGGAAATTTTGAAACCGCCCTGTATGTGGAACGAGAAGAAGCGTTGTGCGAAGTCGCACGTCACAATTTCTCCGTGTTAGGTGCCGGTAACATTGAGGTAGTCCATGCCACTGCCGAAGACATGCTCCGCACGATGCCGCCCGTCGACTGCATCTTTGTCGATCCGTCGCGGCGGGATGCTGCCGGACGCAAACGTGTGCTGCTATCAGACTGCTCACCCGATGTGGGGGCATTGGCTGACGCATTGTTGGCGAAATCGAAGCGCGTGATGGTCAAGCTCTCGCCCATGATGGACATTGCTGCCCTCCTCAGACAACTGCCCGCTACAACCGAAGTCCACATTGTGGCAGTTGATAACGAATGTAAGGAGATCTTGCTTGTCATGCAGTCTGCCTCCGACTCTGTCGTCCCGTCGGTACACGCCGTCAATCTCGAGGGGAGGGACGATGGAAAGCAGGTTTTCACGTTCAGCCTGCCCGAAGAGGCTCAAACTCAAATTGCATACACTTCCCGTCTGAAACGATACCTTTACGAACCCAATGCCGCCATCATGAAAGGCGGCGCGTTCAAACTCGTTTCGCGGCGTTTTGGTTTGGAAAAGCTCCATCCCAACACACACCTTTACACCGCCGACTGCTTTCTGCCCGATTTTCCGGGACGAGTGTTTGAAATCGTGTCTGACTGGGGGCAGGCCAAGAAAAAGTGGAAAGTTCACGTAGCAACCTTGGGCGGCCGCATCAACGTGGTAGCGCGCAATTATCCACTTACCGTCAATGAATTGAAGAAAAGGCTGAAGTTGTCTGATGGCGGCAGTCGCTACTTGTTTGCCTGCACGTCGGCCGATGGAAGGAAGTTCCTGATTGAATGCGAACGCCTGCGTTGAAGCATGAAATGTATATGCAGGTTGCGTCGCTTTTTTCTCCTTAAAATTCCGGCCGCTTACCACGCGGAGTAGGTAGACAGTATGGCTTCCGCTGCGTGCTTTCCCACTGCGTGCTTACGCAGCAGAAGGCTCATTACCAAGGCACAAAAACCGGGCAAGAATACAAACAGACAAAAAGTTTATTAAATCATCTCAATAAACGGGGG
>CAYPFZ010000103.1:0-5563 GCA_964410225.1 uncultured Paludibacter sp. | reverse complement strand
TTATCTTCCACTCTCCCGCGCTTGAAGCTCCCGCCACGCTCAGCGTGTTCGATGCGACGGGCATCTACACCATCCGCGCGTTAGACGGCGACGGGCAGATACGCTACGGACGCGTGATTGTCAAATAACGAACCTTACTTCCTCTGTCTCTTCCGAGGCAGAGCGACGAATAACGACTCCGGGGTGGCCGCGTGCTGCCCCGGAGTTTTTTTGTCTCTTTCATTCACTCAATGACAAGCTGCACGCACCGAGTTCGAGGATATTCTAAAATGCTCTCATACAATCTTTTAAAAAGAGCAGCAAAGACTCCTTCCGCTGCGTGCCTACGCAATTTTTGCTGCGTACTTATCCGGCAAAAATTCCCAAAGCATCCGCCGGAAGGGGGATGCTCATCGGAAGGGGGTCGGGTAGGGAGGGTAGAGAAGGAGCTCAGCTGTGCTCGGCCGCATTCCAGATGTTCCAGGCGGCTTCGGCTTGCGCGACGAACATTTCCAGGCCGTTCACCGTGGTGCATCCGCGCTCCCGCCCCATTCGCAAAAAGAGCGTCTCGGAGGGATTGTACACCAAGTCGAACAGCAAGTGTCTGTCGGTCAGGCTGTCGTAGGGGATGTCAGGGAAGGTGTCGACTTGCGGATACATACCGAGCGGCGTAGCGTTGACGATAATCGTATGGCGCGCGATGGTGTTGTGGTCGAGCTCGGAATAGCTGAGCATGCCCGGCGCCGGGCGACGCGACACAAGGGTGTGGGGAATGCCTAAACGGCGGAACACGTGTGTCACGGCCTTCGACGCGCCCCCCGTGCCCAACACCAACGCCCGCGTGTGATGAGCCTGCAAATGGGGAAGGAGAGACTGTTCGAAAGCGGCCGCGTCGGTGTTGTAGCCCGTCACATGGAGCTTAGTTTCGAAACGTGTGATTTTCAACACGTTGACCGCCCCGACTTGCGCGGCCGTCTCGTCTAACTTGTCGACATAGTCCAACACCTGCTCCTTGTAGGGGATGGTGACGTTCAGGCCGCGCACCTTTTCTTTGGCAAAGATATGCTTCAGCTCTTCCACACGGTCTATTTCGTACAGTTTGTAGCGCGCGTTGATTCGTTCGCGTTTGAATTTTTCTGTGAAATAGTCCCTTGAATGCGAATGTTTTAGGGATTGACCGATAAGTCCGTAGACTCCGGCACTCCTTGCGCGCAACAAAAGGAAGCGCACCGCAAACACCAGCACTATCGCCACGGTCACTATCACGGTGAGCGTGCTCAGCTCGCGACCATATTTATGTATCAAATCTTCCTGCCCCTGAAGCAAGACGCCGATAAGCCCTATGGCGGTGTTGTATACGGCAGAGCCGATAAAGGTGAAGAAAGAGAAATGAACGAGGTTCATCCCGGCCAGCCCGGCGGGGATGGAAATCACCATGCGGATGCCGGCAATGAAACGCCCGATGCACACCGAGGCCTTGCTCCGACGGTTGAACAGCTCCTCCGCGTGGCGTACCTTCTCGCTGTCGATCATCAGGAAGCTGCCCATACGGCTGTCGGCAAACTTGTACAAGGCTTTTCGCCCTAACCAGGCTGACAGGCCGTAGACCAACAACGCCCCGGCAAGCGAGCCGACAGTGGCTGCAAGGATGACGAGGAAGAAGTTCAGCTCGCTGTCGGGTTCCGAAGCAAGGTAAGCAGCCGGGGAGATGATGATTTCCGAAGGGAGTGGCAGAAATGAGCTTTCCAAAGCCATGAACACGGCGATGGTGCCGTAAGTAATGTGCTCTTCATACCATTTCATGGCCTTCCCCACAACCGTTTTGGGCTCGACCTCCGGCGGGCACTCTGTTGTGGAGGCGCAAAGGCATGCCCACGGCAGCAACAAGACCACCCAAACGACGACGGCATATTTTTTCAGAGCTCGTGCGTGCATCAGAGAAGAGCAAGAGTGCAAAAAGCGGCGCGGTAAGTCAAGACGCTATCCCTGTGCCTTGTTCCGGCTTTTCAACTGCCGGTTGATACGTTCGATGGAGAAAATGAGAACAAAGCCGACAACGAAGCACACGACAGCCCCGGCCAATTGGTTGTCTGCGCCCGTGAGGCTCTCAAACGAGGCGGGAAACAGGTTTTTCTGAGTAAGAGCGTGAGTTACGCCATCGCTGTCGGTGTAGGTCAAAAGAGTCTGCTTCCAAGGCCATATCTTGTTGAGCGAGCCGACCATAAAGCCGGTAAGGGCGGCCAAGGTCATTTGCTTGAAATGTTTGAACAGCCACGAAAGCACGTTGGAAAAGGCCGTAATGCCGATAATGACCCCGCAAAGAAACACAAGCAACACAGCCACGTCAAGTGAGGTCACCGCTTTCAGCACAAAGTAATACTCACCCAGCAACACGAGAATGAAGCTGCCGGAAATACCGGGAAGAATCATCGCGCAAATGGCTATGGCTCCACACACAAACAGATACCAATAGGCGTGCGACGAGTTGAGGGGCTCGTTTTCGGGCGAACAGATGAAAAACGCCGCCACAGCGAAAACGGCAAAGGAAAGAACCGTCTTGCCGCTCCAGTCCACATCTTTACCCACAAACACGGTTGAGGCCAGCACCAGGCCCGTGAAGAAAGCCCACAACAAGATGGGCTGATGCTCCAGCAGATAGGTCATAAGGTGAGCCAGCGAGAAAAGACTGGTGACAATGCCCGCCACAAGACAGGCGAGAAACGTCCCATCGACGTGATGCCAGAAAGTCTTGAACTGTCCCCTGAAAAGGAAGCGCAAACCGGGCACGATGTTCTTGATGGCAACAATCAGCCTCTCGTAGATACCGGTGATAAACGCGATGGTACCACCCGAAACACCGGGCACCACATCGGCCGCACCCATGGCCGCACCTTTGGCAAAAAGCAAAATATTGCCCTTTATGTTCATTGTCTGATGATGAGTTGTTAGACGGAACGAATTGATGTTTTCAAGAACGGGGTATCATGCGTTTGAGCGCCTTTTCTGCTTCAGGACAGAACTTCAGAAAAACACCGGCAGCCTCTTCTTTCTCCCTTATGGCCTTTTGCAAATGAGACGTCGCCAACGACTTGTGCCTCAGCTTAAAATGGGCGATAGCCAAATAGAGATTGACTTGTTCGGTGTCGGGGTCAATTCTGTAGGCCATGTTGAGGGCGGCAAGCGCAGGTCTGTAGTCGTTCATTTCAACATAAAGACGACCCAAGGCCATCCATATATCCACTCCTTCCGGGTCGCAATCCAACGCCTTGAAATAAGCCCTCCGTGCCTCATTAGGAAGCCCCATTCCCAGCATGACTTCTGCTTTGAAAAGCCACGAGCCGGGATTGTCCGGCCGCAACTCCGTCGCACGGAGAGAAAAGTGAAACGCGTCGTTGAAATTCTCCAACTCAAGCGAGCAGAGCCCCATGCTCACCACGGCTTCAAAATCATTGGGGTCGTTGTCCAATATCCTTTGATAATAGTCGACAGCCGTCTTGTACTCGCCCAAAAACTCATAGCATCTCCCGATGTTCAGATACACTTCTTCCCAAGACCGGGTCATCTCAGTGTATTCCAAGTAACAGTTTAACGCCTCCTTGAAACGCTGCAGATGAAACAGCGCATGAGCTTTTTGCAGGCAGGCCTCATGGTCACCCGCCTTGATGGCCAACACGTAGTCGTATGCTTCCAAGGCCTTGGAATATTCTTCCCGCACAAAATAAAGCTGGCCGAGATTGAACCACGCCCAGTCGGAGAAAGGATTTTTGTCGACCACCCGCCTGTAGAGAGACTCCGCCTCGTCCGTACGGTTGATTTGGTCATAGCAGAAGGCCAGCTCGTGCCATATATCGGCATCGTCAGGGAACAATTGCATCCCTCTTTCGAGCAAGGCAATAGCGGCACCATACTTGCCGACATTCACATAGATGTCAGCAAGGTCAAGTGTCACGGCTGCCTCGTCGTTGTCGCCGTCCAAACGTAAGATCTTCTCACACATCCTGGCAGCTTCCGCCTCGTGTCCCAACTTCAACAGGGTTTCCATCTTCAAAAGCAGAGCGTCGTAGTGATTGCCCAATTCGGGACGATCCAACAAATGAATAACATCCGAATATTT
Source organism: uncultured Paludibacter sp. (assembly GCA_964410225.1). Taxonomy (GTDB): domain Bacteria; phylum Bacteroidota; class Bacteroidia; order Bacteroidales; family Paludibacteraceae; genus QVMH01. The sequence continues at coordinate 1,470 of CAYPFZ010000103.1, read as the reverse complement.
CTCCTTGGCAAAGAGTATTTCAGCCTTCTCAACCAACAGCTCGCAACTGTTGGGGTGTTGCTTCAAGCCCGCTTCCACAGCCTTGGTGCTGTCGGCAATCCTGCCCTGGCTAAGATAATACTCTATGATGGCTTCAAACTCTTCCACGTCAAAATAGCCGGCGTGGGTACGTCCGGCCATGAAATTCTCATACCGCTTTACGATTTTTTTATCCTTGTCGTCCGGTGAAAGATAATGGTTACGGCTCATGATTTATTTTTTTTTGCAAAGATACAAATAATATTCGAATACTAAATATTTCGCGTGTCCATTAAAGTAATTTTTGATTTATAAAAGAACACCTTCCTCTCTTAAGCTCATCCCATGGAAAGCCCCGCGAAACTTCGTCATTACCCCTCTCGCTGCGCTTACACTGCCCCCCTTCTCGCGCGTACTAACGTAATTTTTGCTGCGTAAGTACGCACGAGAAGAGCCATTCCGCGTGGTTTTTCCTGTCGCAACATCCGCTGAAAAGCCGAGAAATACCCTCCGAAAAAAATCAGGCATTTTTTTTGCACCCAAGAAACAAACTTGCTATATTTGGCAAGAGTAGCGAAAACGTATAATCACGTAAAAACGAAAAAAATGAAAACGACTTTGGACTCCAAAATGGAGGCAGCTTTAAACAAACAAGTGAATGCCGAAATATGGTCGGCTTATCTGTATCTCTCCATGTCATACGACATGAAAGACAAGGGATTCCCTGGAATGGCGCATTGGTTTGACTTGCAGGCGAAAGAAGAATTTGAACATGCCCGGCGCATCATGGACTATATCATGACAAGAGATGGCAAGGTGAGATTCGAGCCCGTCGAAGCAGTGCAGCAGGAATGGAACTCGCCGAAAGACGCTTTTGCCGATACCTTGAAACACGAAAGAGTCGTGACCGGAAAAATTCACGAACTCATGGATATGGCCGTGGAAACCAAGGACTATGCCACGCAAAACATGCTGAGCTGGTTTGTCGACGAACAAGTGGAAGAAGAAGACACCGCACGCGACTTGCTGGCCACTCTCGAAAAAATCGAAAACGACAAGGTGGCCATGTATCTGTTTGACAACAAGCTGGCTGACCGCAAAGAAGACTGACCCGATACCCGCCTGGCAGGCAAGCGTCTTGCCGACGCGGCGAAACAGACAGCGGGAGGACACCCCAAGGGACAAGCATCCCCTACGGGTTTCTTCCCGCTTTTTTTGTGTTTTTGAGCAAAGTGACCCGTCCGGACTTTCTGCCCCCGTACCCGACCCTTCTTTCTTTTATCCTACTTTATTGCTGACAACTTGGCAGATATGCGGCAGTAAAATTGTCTTGCCGTCGGACATTTTTCACTCTCCTCTCTCCTCTCTCAAAAAAATCACCGACAAACACAATCCCTGCGACATAACACTCGCTTCACGACAACGTGTCGGCCTCGTTCCGGGGTCTGTAAC
>CAYPFZ010000102.1:0-5633 GCA_964410225.1 uncultured Paludibacter sp. | reverse complement strand
TGGTCGTATAAGCATAGAGGTTGATGGTGGCATTGAGAATCAACCCACCATATAAGTCGCTATAAGGCGACACGTCACTGCCCCCCCCGGCCAAGCCGAGGCGGAGAGGGGCCTTGCTGCGAATAATCATAGTTTTATGTTAATATGCTGGTTTGGTTACTCAATATGGGAGAAGCCGCATCCATGTCTCTTGCATGTCGCCAAAACTTAACTGGGTGGTGCGTTCTCGTTTCATACCATAAAGATACGAATTTCCGTGCAAACCTATACCACAATCCGGGAAAGTTTTGCAGAGGTCTTTTGCAGCGTCACTTTCCGTGAATAAATTTCCGTAACAATAGTACGCTGAAAATTATCCGCTTACGACTTCTTTCAAACCGAAGTTTCATAAAAGCAAAAAGTGATGCGTTGCCTCCTTCCGCTGCGTAAGCACGCAGCGGAAGGAGGGTAAATCAAAGGTGACGGGGAAAAACGGGAAGGTGTGGAGAAGTCACTCCGCCCTTTTGACAGGAGGAACGGCCGTTCAACATGAAATCATTATTTTCTCCGTATTTCGCTTTATTTACATTACCTTTGTCAGACGAATATAACCTCAAATACCGTTTTGTATGAAAAGACATTTCTATCTATTGATAACAGCGGTGCTTGTCGGCGTGGGATTGGGTGCTTGCAAGTCGAAACAAAAAGTGGTCACCATACCCAACGCCCACGCTCAGGCCGGCAACAGTGGGGCGGAGGCTTATTCCGTCGCTTCGACCAATGCCGTTTCTCCCCGTTCCCAATCGTCAACGGGTCGCCCGATGTCCGAACATCGCCCGGCATCACCGGCATCCGGAGCGGCAACTTCCCCACAAAATTTCGCCGATATGGAACCGCCCGAAGAGGTGCGCGACGAAACGTTCCGCCTGGACGCCGAAGAAAAGGACACCGGCGTGATGGGAATGAAATTTCACGTGGTGGTAGGCAGTTTCAAAAACCGCGACAATGCCAAACGGCTGCAGCAGTCGCTGAACGAGGCCGGCAACAACGCAACCATTGTGCTTAACGAACATGGCATGTACCGCGTGCTGATGGCCTCGTTTCTCGAATACAAAGACGCGCGTTCGAAAATCGATGAAATAAAGGGGCGTTTTCCCGATGCGTGGGTGCTGATACAGAAAGAAGATGCAGCCAGATGAACGGAGCGCACCGGTTTGAGCAAAGGCTGAATACGTCGGACTGTTCACGTGCGTGATAACCAAAAAAAGTAACCGGGAAAAGCAAGACGCTTCTCCCGGTTACTTTTTGCTTGTCGGGATGAGTCACTCATCAAGAACGCGAACCACCGGAACTGTCTTAATCATTTCCGACTTACTTTCGTATCGATAAGTCCCCACTTGTTTCACACATTTTCCGGCAGGTATCTTGATGACTTGACTATCATAGTAAGGTTCACCCTCGTTTAAAAACAATACGACTAAGTCCGATAAAAATTTGTCCTCTTTAGCCAAGGCATGACCTTTTTCCACAACTTGGAACACCTCAAAAGAATTTCGGCTTATGCACTCTCCCTCACTTTCGAATAATGTGATTCCCGTAGAATCTACTACATCAGCCAAAGCCGCTATAGCTGCGATTCCAAACACCAGAGCAGCTCCGGTGATGACACCTCCGACAAAAATCAGTATTTTCTTCATTTTACTTCCTCCATTTCTATTTCAACATACGTATTTTCCCATTTACACACTTTTTGAGTAGCTAAATCAACAGCCCAAAACACGACATTGAGCAGATTCAGACATGAAACCGGATTAAACACCGGGTGCAACACAACGACAGCAGGCTTGAATCCTTCCTTTTTAACCACAAGCTCTTTGGAGGATATCCGTTTCCGAATCAGGGCATTGGTTTCTCCCGTTTCGCGAATTGTCGCAATTCTTTGTCCATTGTCATAAATCACAGCCCCTTCTTCCCCCACAAAAGTGATATTTTGCTTTGTGGGAGTAAAAATGCTTGCACAAGATGACGCCAAGAACACGATGGAAAGCAGAATAAATTTAAATGTCTTTTTCATAATAGGTTAAGTTGTTTTTGGAGGGTTGGTAAATTCGATGAATGTTTCTTGTTGCATTGTTTCAGATGTCGTTTAGTCTATTTTTTCGCGAGCTTCATAAAGAGATGCCCATAAACTGAAGATGTTCTTGCGCCGCCATGTTCATAGCGAAAAATGCCGCCAAAACAATCGAAGCCTTTTTCGTAAAGAGGTTTTTTTATTGCCGTTTTAGTTGCTGTGCCGATACTACGTGTTTCCTTCAAGCCGGTGCAACAGGCCGACAGCTGATTCACCGGTGCAAAGATAGTAAAATATGCTCAATATATAATACTTGGATAAATATATGTTTATTTAACGGGCGAATCGTTCCCGTTTCCTCTTCATCTTGCTCTCGGAAGCCTTCGTTTTCCCCCTTCCGGCGGGTGCTTAGGAAAATTTTGCCGGGTAAGTATCCGCCGCGCGCTGCGTAAGTACGCAGCAGAAATTGCGTAAGCACGCAGCAGAAGGGGGGAAACGATACTATGCAAGCGCGGGAGGTTGTGGTGCAGCTTTACATCGATAACTCTCGTTTGTACAGTTGTTTAAGTGAAGAATGAATACTTTTGTACACATTAATTTGGCACGAAAGGAAAAACAAGCTAATTTTGTGAGCGTCAAAAAAACCTAAACAAAAAACAATCATGAACGTACCAGCAAACTTGAAGTACACCAAGGAACATGAATGGCTTCGCTTGGAAGGCGAGTACGCCTATGTAGGTATTACCGACTACGCCCAAAGCGAATTGGGAGAAATCGTATTCGTGGAGGTGGAGACCGTGGGTGAAAGCTTGTCCGCCGGGGAAACATTCGGTTCGGTGGAAGCTGTTAAGACCGTTTCGGATATGTATCTGCCCGTCGATGCCGAAATTGTGGAGTTCAACACAGAATTGGAAGATCATCCGGAACTTGTGAACGACGACCCGTATGGCAAGGGCTGGATGGTCAAAATCAAAATGGCCGATGCCGCACAGGCCGATGCCCTGCTCTCGGACGAAGAGTATAAGAGCTTGTTGGGCAATTGATTTTTTTGGTAACGGCAGGCAAACGGTCGGCACTTACTCTGCCGCACTGTTTGCCTGTCGGCGTTTTTTTGTAAAAAGGTCATATCATGAGTCCGCAAGTAAGTATCATCATGGGCAGCACTTCCGACCTGCCCGTTATGGAGAAGGCCGCCGCCTTGCTCGACGAGTTCGGCATACCGTTTGAGTTGAACGCTCTGTCGGCACACCGTACTCCGCACGAAGTGGAGGCATTTGCCGCTTATGCCAAGGGTAGGGGCATCAAGGTAATCATTGCCGCGGCAGGCATGGCCGCCCATCTGCCGGGAGTGATAGCCTCCATGACAACGGTGCCCGTTATAGGCGTTCCCATCAAGTCATCCCTTGAAGGCATGGATGCGTTGTTGTCCATCGTGCAAATGCCTCCCGGCATACCCGTTGCCACTGTCGGTATCAATGCTTCAGTCAATGCAGCCATTTTGGCGGTGCAAATGTTGGCCATGGGTGATAATGCCCTGCAAGACAAACTATCCCACTACAAAGACCGCCTCAAGACAAAAATCGTGGAAGCCAATCGTGCCCTGGCCGATGTGAAATACACTCACAGGACAAATTGAAAAGGCATACACATCCACCGAGAACTATCACGGAAAAGAATCACTCAGCGAATAAACATGATGCAACGAATTGGTCTGTTCAATTTTTCCGGTAAAAGGGCAATTGTGCGTGTGGATTTCAACGTGCCGCTCGACGAAGGGGGCAGGATAGCGGATGACACCCGCATACGCGGCGCACTTCCCACGCTGAAAAAGATAATAGGAGACGGCGGTTCACTCATTGTGATGAGCCACATGGGCAAGCCTAAAGGGCAGGTGAATCCTAAGATGTCGCTCGGTCAGATAGTCGATGCTGTGTCCGACGCGTTGGGTGTGCCCGTAAAGTTTGCCCCTGATTGTGCCAAGGCCGCCGATGCCGCCGCCGCTCTGAAACCGGGCGAGGTGCTACTGCTTGAAAATCTCCGTTTCCATCCGGAAGAAGAAGGGAAACCCGTAGGTATCGATAAAAACGACCCGGCCTACGAGGATGCCCAAAAGGAAATGAAACGCCGCCAGGAGAAATTTGCTCAGACGCTGGCCTCGTATGCCGACTGCTACGTGAACGATGCCTTTGGCACGGCACACCGCAAACATGCTTCCACGGCTCTCATTGCCGACTTCTTCGATGCCGACCACAAGATGTTGGGCTATCTCATGGAAAAGGAAGTGCAGGCGGTAGACAACGTGTTGAAAAACATCAGGCGACCTTTTACCGCCATCATGGGAGGCTCGAAGGTTTCGACAAAAATAGGCATCATCGAAAACCTCATGGACAGGGTAGACCACCTCATTCTGTGTGGCGGCATGACCTACACATTTGCCAAGGCCATGGGCGGCAGTATAGGCAACTCCATTTGTGAAGAAGACAAGCTGCAGCTCGCCCTTGACATCATGGCCAAGGCCAAGACCCGAGGCGTGAATCTTGTGTTGAACATTGACTGTGTGGCAGCAGATGCTTTCAGCAACGATGCACACACGCAGATAGTGCCCGCCAATGCCGTGCCCGACGGCTGGCAAGGCTTGGATGCGGGGCCTGCCACTCGCAAGGCGTTTGCCGAAGTCATAACAAGTGCCAAGACCATTTTGTGGAATGGTCCGGCAGGCGTGTTTGAGTTCGATAACTTCACTGCCGGCTCGAAGGCCATAGCCGAGGCCATAGCCGAGGCAACGTCTCATGGTGCTTTTTCGCTCGTGGGCGGTGGCGATTCGGTGGCCTGTATCAACAAGTTTGGCATGGCAGACAAGGTTTCATACATATCAACCGGAGGCGGTGCGCTGCTCGAAGCCATCGAGGGAAAAGTGCTTCCCGGCATTGCCGCCATCTGTGGCGAACAGTAAAGGGTTCGCATGAATCGTTTTCCGCAAGGGGCTGTGTCAGAGCGAACGACGCGGCCCTTTCGTTTTTCTCCCGTCTTGTAAAGAGTCGTTACAGGTATGCGGCCCGGCCGACCTGCCTCCGGGTGCGACAGGAGCTGTTGTACCAGCCTTCCGCTGCGTGCTTTCCCGCTTCGCGCTGCGTGCTTACGCAGCGGAGCCTCCTCTGAGCCTTCAGAAAGGGGTTTTCTGCCGCTTTTTTCGGGATGGGTGCATAAAAATCGCGCCCGAGGCGGCGGGTGTTGACCCGGCCTCAGGCGCGAGGTGTGATGTGACTGTATGTCTGTCGCGCTTAACGCGCTGCCACTTTTATTGCTTCGCCGCCGGCGGTGATGATGTAGGTGCCCGCCGAGGGTAGCGTGAAACGCTGTTCGGTGGTGCGCAGCAGCAGGCGGCCGTCGATGGTGTAGACGCTCACTTGCGTGCCCGCCTCGAAGGTGTGCATCACCTCGCGACCGTACACGAAGAGCTTGCCTGACAGCGACGACACGGCGTCGAGCTTCGTGGCTCCGCCGCTTTCGCCTTCGTCGCCTTCTCCATCGCCGCTATCTTCAACCTTGTTGCTAAGGGGTTCGATAAAGAACTCGTCCCAGT
>CAYPFZ010000101.1:0-5650 GCA_964410225.1 uncultured Paludibacter sp. | reverse complement strand
CCGGGCGGTGAACCATACAAAAAAACGAACTCGTCCCGCCATGGGAAAGGGAGTATGCAAGAAAAGGCAAACACTTGATTACCTTTGATATAAAAGTCCCGTTCTGAAAAAATCTTTTGTATGCAAAACAAAAAATGCCGGCTGCAGGTTCGCCGGCAGACCAAGGGTTGACGATTGCCTCAGGTTACGACATTTGTCTTTCCGCTAAGGCGCAACTTTTGTGATGTATTTGCTAACGCATCTCCTCGACAGATAAAAAACGCTTTTTTGTTTTCGATGGAGTTGAACTTATGAAAAAATACACTATATTTGCCCGAAGGAAACAGATAATTGTTTATACTTATGTTAGACATTAAAAAATCTCCTAAAGTTTCTTTGGAAGATAAGCGATTCATTTATCTTTTAGTGGGTTTTGTGTTGGCTTTGTCCCTTGTCTACATTGCGTTTGAATGGACAAACAAAGAGATTACGGTGTACGAAGATGTGGATACGGACTTTGTGTTCGAGGAAGAGTTAGACGTGATTCAGACCGCGGAAACCCCTCCCCCTCCTCCTCCTCCCCCGTCTGCCCCTGTGGTGGTGGAGGTGCTTAACGTGGTGGAAGACGACGTGGAGGTAGAATCGGTGGAAATCGTTTCGGAAGACAATGCCGATGAGCAGATCATTATCGACATTCCGGTGGCGGCTCCCATCGAAGAAGAGGAAGAAGAGGTGATTTTCCAAGTGGTGGAAAAGATGCCGGAATTCCCGGGAGGACAGGAAGAGTTGTTCAATTATTTGAACAAGAACATCCGTTATCCGGTTATTGCGCAAGAAAACGGTCTGCAGGGTCGTGTGATTTGCCAATTCGTTGTCAACAGCGACGGCTCGATTGTCGACGTTACGGTGGTGCGCAGCGTTGACCCCAGCTTAGACAAGGAGGCCGTGCGCGTAATTCAAGCCATGCCGAAATGGAAGCCCGGCGAGCAGCGCGGCAAAGCCGTGCGCGTAAGGTACACCTTGCCGGTGAACTTCAGACTGCAGTGACGGTTTGTCAGACAGGGTTGGCGCGCAACGGCTGCACCAACAGACAATAATAAAGGAAGTGTTTGGGCTATCCAAACACTTTTTTTTACTGTTCTTGCTCAATTGATATCAGGGCGGGCTGAAGCCTTTGCAAATCAGCCTCTCTTGCGTGCTTTGGAAAATTTTGCCGCGTAAGCACGCAGCAGAAGAGGCTATGTAAAGGGCAGCAAGGCGCATTTTTTTGTTATTATATTTGAAATACAGAAAGGCAGTAAGGGCTTGCAAGATACTCGAAGTGTCATGCGGATAGAAAAGACCGGGATATACGAAGAGCGGGCGGTGTTGGTAGGTTTGATTACCCCCGAACAGCCGCCGGAGAAGTCAAGAGAATACCTCAACGAGCTGGCGTTTTTGGCAGAAACGGCGGGTGCGACACCGGAGAAGCTGTTTTTTCAGCGGCTCGACTATCCCAACCCCCGTACTTATGTTGGGCCCGGCAGGTTGTCGGAAATCAAGAGTTTCGTTGAGGAGCGCGGTATCGGGTTGGTTATTTTTGACGACGAGCTGTCGCCGTCTCAGCTGCGCAACATCGAGAAGGAGGTGGGAGTGAAGATACTCGACCGTACCAATCTCATACTCGACATTTTTGCCAAGCGTGCACAGACTGCCCATGCCAAAACCCAGGTGGAGTTGGCGCAATATCAATACCTTTTGCCCCGACTCACTCGCATGTGGACGCACTTGGAGCGGCAGCAGGGCGGCATTATCGGCATGCGCGGTCCGGGAGAGACACAGATAGAGACCGACAGGCGCATCATCACCCGCAAGATTGCCTTGCTGAAAGAAGAGCTGAAAGCCATCGACAAGCAGAAGGCCACGCAGCGAAAAAACCGCGGAAAGCTGGTAAGGGTTGCCTTGGTGGGATATACCAACGTGGGGAAGTCTACGCTGATGAACTTGCTCAGCAAGTCGGACGTTTTTGCGGAAAACAAACTTTTCGCCACCCTTGACACCACAGTGCGCAAGGTAACCATTGACAATTTGCCGTTTCTTTTGTCAGACACCGTCGGGTTTATCCGCAAGCTGCCTCACCACTTGATAGAATCGTTCAAGTCGACACTTGACGAGGTGCGCGAAGCCGATTTGTTGGTGCACGTGGTTGACATTTCTCATCCCAATTTCGAGGAACAGCTGCAGGTGGTGGAGCAAACTTTGAAAGAAATCGATCCGAAAGAAAAGCCCGTTATTTTGGTGTTCAACAAGATAGATGCCTTTACCTATCAACCTAAGGAAGAAGATGATTTGTCGCCGATGCGCCGTGAGAACATCAGTTTGGAGGATTTGAAAAAAACGTGGATGGCCAAACTGCGTGACCAATGCACCTTTATATCTGCGCGAGAAAAAGAGAATGTGGATACATTGAAGTCCATGCTTTACCGCGAGGTGAAGGCCATCCACGTGGAGCGTTATCCTTATAATGATTTTCTGTTTCAACATTACGAGGATGAGCTTGAGGCATAAAGACACATCTGGGTTGTGTGGAGTGCGTGTCGTGCATGTTTTCAGGTGACGAATCGCTTCGTTTTGTTCAAATCGTAGTTTGTTTATGGCTTACCGGAATTTAACAGAGAAAGAAATTGCGACTTTGGTCGTGTATGGTTGCTCGGCTGAAAACTGGGAGGAGGTCTTGGTCAGCGAAAGTTTCAAGCCTGATTATGTATCGAACGTTCACTTTTCGGGTCGCGTCACGCTGGGTGTTTTCGAGCGAGTATACGATCTGCCCGGAGGAGTGAGGCGACATTCGGGTTTGAATAACTGCTGCCTGCACAATTGCCACATCGGAAACGACGTATTCATCGATAAAGTCCATAATTACATCGCCAACTATTCAATCGGGCATGACACCTATATTGAGAATGTCGATCTTTTGTTGGTAGATGGCGTGTCGGCGTTTGGCAACGGGGTGCGCGTGTCAGTCATGAACGAAGGGGGAGGCTGCGAAGTCCCCATTTTCGACGAGCTGTCGGCTCCGTTGGCATATATTCTCACGCTCTATCGCCACAGGGAAGGGGTGCGACATCGCTTGCAAGTGCTGATTGAAGAGTATGCTGCCGGCTGCCGGTCGGATATGGGTAGCATCGGCTCGCATGTGCGGATGGTCAATTGTGGTACGATACGCAACGTTCGTGTGGGCGACTATGCGGTGCTCGAGGGTGCATCCATACTGGAAAACGGCTCCATCAACAGCCATGCCGACGCTCCCGTCAAGGTCGGTGCGGGCGTAAAGTGCAGCGACTTCATCATCTCCTCCGGGGCTTTGGTGACAGACTCCGCTTTGGTGTCAAGATGTTTCATCGGTCAAGCCTGCATGTTGGGCAAGCACTATTCCGCCCTCGATTCGCTGTTTTTCGCCAACTGCCAGGGGCTGCACGGCGAGGCTGTGTCTGTTTTTGCCGGCCCTTACACGGTGTCTCACCATAAATCGACCCTGCTTATCGCAGGGATGTTCTCTTTCTTCAACGCAGGTAGCGGGAGCAATCAAAGCAATCACATGTACAAGTTGGGGCCCATTCATCAAGGGGTGACCGAGCGAGGGGTGAAGACCACGAGCGACTCTTACCTGCTGTGGCCTGCCAAAGTGGGGGCTTTCACCTTGGTGATAGGGCGACACACGAAACATTCGGACACGTCGGACCTGCCGTTTTCTTATTTGGTTGAGGATAACGACTCGAGAAGTTATTTGATTCCCGGCATCAACCTGAGCAGCGCAGGAACTATCCGTGACGCACAGAAATGGCCGAAACGCGACGCACGAAAAGACAGTTGCCCTTTAGACCCCATCCGCTTCGAACTGCTCAGCCCTTACACCGTCCAAAAGATAATAAAGGGAAAGGGCATATTGGAAAACCTCCGCCGCGGCCGGGAGGAGACGACCGGAGAATGTCTTTATCGGAATTGTCGCATCAGGCGGTCGGCTCTGCAGAGAGGCATCCGGCTGTATGAAAAGGCTCTTTACGCGTTCTTGGGCGACGCACTGATTCGCCGTTTGGGCGAATGCGAATACATCGGCATTGACCGGGCGCGCCATCGTCTGTCGCCCACCACGTCGACGGGCTCGGGCGAATGGGTCGACCTGTCGGGATTGACAGCCCCCCGGAGCGAAGTGGAAAGACTCCTGACCGACATAGAGAAAGGCACGCTCACCCTGACAGACATAAAGGGACGCATGGAGGAAATGCACTCGCGCTACCATGAATATGAATGGACGTGGGCGGCCGCAAGGCTGGAGGAACATTGGGGAAAGCCGATAGCGCAAGCGACACGCGACGACATTGTGGGCATGATTGACCTGTGGACGAAGTCGGTCGTCGCGCTTGACCGCATGGCATACGAAGATGCCGGGAAAGACTTTGCCCTCCACGCGGGCGCCGAGCTCAGCGGGCACAGTGAGTGCGCGAGCCCCGGCCATGCGCCGGTGTGCGGTCGCTTCGAAAGTCACCCCTTCGCCAAGGAGCTGTCGGACCACACGGAAAAGACGCTCAAACTGGCCGCCGACACCATCGCCCGACTGACGTAAACCGAGTGAACGGTGTGCCGTCAGACTATTAAAATAGGCTAAAAAAGCCGTCAAACTGCCCTTTTGGGACCATGAATGGGCGACAATTCACAAGTGACTGATATAGTGAGGCTTGGTCGAAGCGGCACTTTGATAAACCCTTGATTTTCAACTCCAAAAAAGGGGTCGAAATGAGGCATTTTCTATCTCCAAGAAATCAATCATCAACAACTCACCCGGAGCGACAGACGGTCGGTAATTCATAAAGTCTGCGTGGCTTGCCAAAGGCACAAAAACGCGGAGGCGGGTAAACATCGCTTGCAACTGTTTCGTAACTTTGCGCCCAAAGGGCCTTATCAACCATCATTTTATCAATCTTATGAGACAACTTATCCATTCTTTGGCTGCTCTCTCGGTAAGCATTGCGGCCTTCACCGCGCCAGTCATGGCGCAGACGGACAACTCCTGCGGCGACAAGCTCTATTGGAGTATTTCGAATGACACGCTCTACATAACGGGAGAAGGGGAGATGACGGATTACAACTACATAGAGATTAGCGACTACCCCTACTACAAGACTACCGCACCTTGGGCGAATTACACATTCACGCACGTGTCTTTCCCGGAAGATATAACCTATATCGGAACCTTTGCGTTTATATCTTGCGCCGACCTCGAGACGGTCGATTTTTCGGCCTGCACCGTGCTGGAGAGCATCGGGGGCTATGCGTTCTACGACTGCTTCTCCCTCGCTTCAGTTGACCTGCCCGCTTCGTTGGAGAGCATCGAGACCTATGCGTTTTACTACTGCTACGGCCTCGATACGGTCGACTTTTCGGGCTGCACCGCGCTGGAGAGCATCGGGGATTATGCGTTTTACAACTGCTACATGCTTGAGAGCGTTGACCTCTCCGGATGTACGGCGCTGACGGACATCGGACGCGCGGCCTTTTACTACACCATCTCCCTTGCTTCCGTCGGCCTGCCCGCTTCGTTAGAGCACATCGGAGGCTATGCGTTCTACAGCTGCTATTCTCTCGCCTCCATCAACTTGCCCGGTTCGCTGAAGAGCATCGGGGAGCAGGCGTT
>CAYPFZ010000100.1:0-5671 GCA_964410225.1 uncultured Paludibacter sp. | reverse complement strand
TTTTTCGGGGAAAGGAAGAAAACCCTTTGAACTTTTTTGGTAAAAGATTTGGAAAACATACGCCATATATTTATTTTTGCAATGTCTGTTTCCTTTGCTAAGCTGGGGGACTTCCGGCATGTATGAAGGTGACGGAAAAAGAAATGGAAAAACCGGGATAAATATTGAAATGAGATCGCGAGAGACGGGAAAACAGAAGGATTTCGATTTTTTGCATAAAAATTTCTTGCTTGCTTAATCTGTATTGTTACATTTGTGCCCTTGGATATGTTTTGTACACTGCATGCCTGTAGCCTGCCTTAAAAGCGGCTCGGTAGGTGGCGGTTGTGTTTTTTGCTTCATTTGATATTCTTCCAATCCTAATTCAAAAACAATAATCAATGAAAAAGAACCGACATCCTTTGTGGATTGTGGCTGCGCTCCTCTTTTCAGTGACGGGCGTGGCGACAGGGCAGGTTGCCGATGAAGACGGCGTTACGTATGTCCTTAACGAAAGTTTTGAAGACGGCCGGTTGCCTGACGGCTGGACGCAGGAGTATGTGACAGGCAATGCCGACTGGGTGGTGGAGCAAGGCGGCAGCAACCCTGACGGGGCGGCCGACGGCAGCTGGCGCATCGCTTTGCGCAACGAGTCTGACCAGACGCAGGGCTTTGTTACCCGGTTGATAACCCCGCCGTTTGACGCGTCGGACATAGCCCAACCCATCTTGGTTTTCTCTCACGCTCAAGATCAGCGTTTGGGCGATGTAGATGAGCTGCGTGTCTACTACCGCACCTCGCCCACTTCGGATTGGGTGCTTTACGGAGATGACGGGGTGTACACCGGGCGCGTCCGCGATTGGACGACCGACACCATCGTGTTGACGGCTACTAACGGCATGCCACAATATCAGTTGGCCTTCGAGGGGACGGACAAGCTGGGTCTCGGCGTTGTGCTTGACTTGGTGCAGGTGCGCTCGCCGGTCTATTGCATCGACCCGTACAATCTCAGCGTCAGCGAGCCTACCTCCACCTCGTTCCGCCTGAACTGGCAGGCGAGTTTCGACACGGATCACTATCAAGTGAAGGTATCCACCTCGCAGCTCAGCGACCCGGACAGTGCCACCGATTTGGTGTTCGACGGAACCACAACCGTCGGGAACGTCCTAATAGAAGGTCTGACTCCCAACACCCGTTATTACATGTATGTGAAGGCCTTTTGTCCGGGCGAGTCATCCGGGTGGGCGAGCACGAGCTACTACACCGTTGCCAGCGTGGAATTGCCGCATACCGAAGACTTCAACATGAGCTACAACGTCGGCATCCTTGGGCAATTAGACACCTGGGTGTGGGGTAGTGATGGTACTAGCTCCACGTGTCCCTTTATCAATACGAACACGACAACAAACTATCTGTATCGCTATTCTCCCGACTCGACCACTGTCGTGTGCTTTGCAGACGGAGATTTGTCGACGTATTTAGGCAACAACGCAACAGCCTGGTTGGTGTCGCCCGAGTTAGAAGTGGATGACATCAAGAATACACAAGTGAGGTTTTGGGGAGGATGTTACGAGCACTGGCTGTGGTATTTTTCCACAAATGGTTTGATTGAGATGGCCTCCTCTCTGATAGTGGGTGTTGTGGAAGACCCCGAAAATGCACGGGCCACGTTCACTCCCATTGACACGGTGACCCTTTCTTCCTATTACTATTTCGACGAATTCACCGTTTCGTTCGAAAACTATACGGGAACAGGCAAGTACGTGGGCTTCTTTTCGGACTTCAACAAGAATAATCTCTTTTATTTGGACAATGTGACGTTTGAAGAGATTTCGAATCCGAGACGTCCTATCCCCGCGGTGATTCCGTTCAGCAAGTCTGTCGAAGTGACTATCGACACAGACGACTACACCTCTTGGGAAGTGGTGATTACGAAATCTCAGACGAGTGATCCCTCTGCGGTATCCGGTGAGATCACCCGGTCGGGCATTACCAACGCATCGGTTGAGGTGACCGGCCTTGAGCCTTTAACGACATATTACGCCTACGTCCGCAGTACAAACAGCAACGGGCAGAGTGCGTGGTCGACGGTGAAAGAGTTCATCACTTATGCAGAAATAGAGTCATTGCCTTTGACCATAGGTTTCGAATCGGACGAACCGTCTGTTTTGCTCAATACTTTCTATCCACATCTGTGGTCGTCATCAAAAACGACATCGTCTTATCTGCGGCCGTTTTTCGATGCGACCGGGCAACCGGAAGTTTATGGAGAAAACGGCATTAAAACAGATTATGATGACAATAGTGGTGAAGCGACAGGAGCTTACTCCAATTCGGGATATTCGCAATATGCAACTTGGGCTCCCAACAACGGTTTGTCAGAAGGTGTTTGGCTGGTGCTCCCACCGCTTGATACTATAAACAAATTGGAGTTGTCGTTCTATTTGAGAATGGGAAATGTATCATCGAGTGCAATTTATCAGTATAGATCCCGCATTATCGTAGGGGTGATGACCGACCCGGAAGACCTCTCCACGTTTGAACAAATAGCCACGTTTGAAGGTACGTTGGACTATAAGGAATGTGTGGTAGGGTTTAGCAGTTACACGGGAGAAGGCAAGTTTATTGCCTTGAGAGAAGTCTTGTCATGGTCCTACATAGACGACATACGACTTGGTGAGCCGGATGCATGCCCGAGAGCCACCGGAGTAGAGGTTACTCCGCTGGAAGACGGAACTTCCGTGAAAATAAAGTGGGAAACCAATGGCGCGACGAAGTTCCGCGTCATCGTGGACGACTTCGACATGAGCAACTCGCTGGCGGGTTACGAAACGTCTTCTTATACGCCACTTTTTGAAAAAGTCGTGGAGAATGCGGATTCTGTCATCGTTGACGGGTTGAACGAGGCGACAGGCTATTACGTGACCATACGCTCGGAATGCGACGGAGGCAACAACGAATGGCTGACACCTGTCTCTTTCACCACCGAGTGTGTCGTGAGTTTACCTTTTGAGTGGGATTTCGACGAATTCACCGACAGCGAAATAGGTTCCTCCAACCGGGCAATTCCGGCTTGCTGGGAAACCACGTGGACGGTTCAGACCAACACTGTTTATCCGCATATTGACAACGACGGGAGCAGCATGGGGAATTACCTCGTGTTGGCCAGCGGCATGATTTCAGGCAATCGTGACTACGTGGTGCTGCCGAAGGCAAACGTGGATATTGACCAACTGCAAGTGTCATTGGTGTATCGGCAGACCCTTTCAACCAGTTTGCTGATAGGCATCGTTGACGACCCATCCGACATATCCACATTTATCCCCATAGACACGCTGACAACCACGTTGACAAACGACGTATCTGTCTGGAAGGAGGCGACAGTGTCGTTTGCGGGACGTAGCGAATTGGCAAATCTGTCTGATGATGCACGTGTCGCGTTCCGAGCCTTTGACAACAGCACCTCAACCAGCTACATCAGCAGCGTGGCATTGGAATATGCCTCGACTTGCCTCAAACCCTCCGGACTGAGCGCAAAAGACGTGTCTATCAACACGGCCACCCTTTACTGGACAAAGGGCGACAGCGAGACTTCTTGGGAGGTAAAACTGATCGAAAGCGAAAGCGGTAATACGGTGTACCAAGGAGTGGTTAGCGACACGGAGCTGACCATTAACGACGGAACGTTGCAAGACAACACGTCTTATCAATATTACGTTCGCTCCATTTGTGCTGTGGGCGACACGAGTTCCTGGACGCTGTTGGCCGGAGAATTCCGCACCACCTGCTTGTTTGACGCCCGCGAATTCGGTACAGAACGCTTCGAAGACGACGATACCAACTTCAGCTGCTGGGTGACGGGCACCAGCGACGGCAGCACCTCACCCTACATCAGCTGGCTGAGCGACGCTACCAACAACGACGGCAAGAGCCTGTGTCTCTCCGGCTTTACGGACAACACCGTCTATTCCTACGCCATCATGCCCGAAATAGATGTTGATTCTATCAAGAAATTGGAAGTGCATTTCTCCGCAAGCTGCAGTGCGGAATCGGCCTACGAATACCGTCTTGTTGTGGGTGTACTCAACTCGCTTGATGAGTTGAGTGGTTTCTTCGGAATAGATACCGTCGAGGTGCTGTCTAACTACTTCCAAGATTACGTGGTGCGTTTCGACAGCTACGCGGGAGACTACATGGGCAACTACGGCAGGCGCATCATGTTCCAATGGATAGCCACGGCAACAACCACCGAGGGAGTTGAAGGGGAAGTAAGCTACCTTTACTTGGATAACGTGCGTTTGGACTCCGTCATGGGGTGTCTCCAACCTGCGAATGTTTATATCGACGAAATCACCGCCGACGGAGCCACCATCAGCTGGAAGAGCACAGAGGCGACATCCTACCGCGTGGTCGTGTCTGCCACGTCTGTGGACGAAGCCACTTTGAACAGCGAAGGGGATGGCGTAACCTGGCTCCTCGACCGGACGGTCAGGGGGGATACCGTCTCGATAACTGTCAGCGACCTTTTCTCACCGATGACAACCTATTATGTGTATGTGAAGTCCATCTGTGCAGACGAAGCAGCCTGGTCTTACGAGCGTCACTTCACTACGGACTGCGCAGCGTCCTTCCCGTTGCCTTTCGAGGACGATTTCGAGAGGTATACGGCCGGGAACGCGCCGTCATGTTGGAAAGCCTATACCTCTAATACCAGCTCCGCCTACTTGGGCTATCCTCGTGTGGACGGGTCGTACAACAACACCTTAGACGGTGCGAAGTCTCTGAGTTTCCGTTCATCAAGTGGCCGATGCATAGCCACCACGCCCGCTTTGGATACGGATGACATCACCCAACTCAGGGTGTCGTTTGACATGATGCAAATCAACACCACTTCGTTGAGGTTCTATGTGGGCGTGTCAAGCATTGATAGCGTGACTTCGACAAGTGATTTCACTATTGCGGAGACCATCTACTGGAGCAACGACAATACCACCACGGGGACGTGGTGCCGCTACCATGTGGACTTAAACGACCTCAACCTTACAAATGTTCAAAATTACAAATACGTGGTATTGGCCTTGGTACCGTCGAGTGCGGTCGGCTATGTCTACATCGATAATGTGTCCATCGCTCCCATCCCGACTTGCGAGTCTCCCTCCGACATCATGCTGTCAGACGTCGGCGAATCGTCGTTCGTTCTGACATGGACGAACCCCGGGGAGGCCGGTTCGTGGAGACTGGAATACGGTCCGAAGGGCTTCACTCAAGGGACAGGCAGCACAATGACCGTGAGCAATACCACGGCGACCATCACCGGTCTGGAGGCAAACACCATTTACGATGTATATCTGAAGGCTCTCTGCGACAATGACAGCAGCGCATGGGTCATGACGCGCGGCACGACCACCGGTGTGCCCGTAACCGTTTTCGACTACACGTGCAGTTTTGAAGATAGCGAAGAAGCCGCTCTGTGGCACTTCCGGGACGGCGAAGCCGTCAACAAGTGGGCCATCGGTGAGGGCTTTGCCCGCAAGGAAAGTGGTGAAACCGGTTCTGCCCTCTACATCTCGAACGACGGTGGCGAGACGGCCACCTACACCGTGAGCGAAGCCTCACCCTATAACGGTGCCGTGTGGGCAAGTCGTACCTTGAACCTCGAAAGGGGCGAATACGTCTTCTCGTTCGACTGGAC
>CAYPFZ010000099.1:1761-5730 GCA_964410225.1 uncultured Paludibacter sp. | reverse complement strand
AGCTGTTGTCCAAACAAATTAAAATCCCTGCTAATCTCATTGATTAACAGGGATTTATGGTCATTCAGTACTTGAAATTACACTAATATTCCTCCTCGTTGAAGAAAAAGTCTTCTTTTGTGGGATAGTCCGGCCAAACGTCTTCTATCGATTCGTAGATCTCTCCCTCGTCTTCTATCTCTTGCAGGTTTTCTATCACTTCGAGGGGAGCCCCGGAGCGCATGGCATAATCAATCAGTTCGTCCTTGGTGGCAGGCCACGGTGCATCCTCTATCTTCGATGCCAATTCCAACGTCCAATACATAATCCTACGGTTTGTCGTTCAACTTGTTTTGCCGCCATGAAGAGCGTGCGGAAGGGGTGCAACCCGCACGGGCGGTGGTAATGCTAATAACCCAAATGGTTTTCAGAGGGTGCAAAAGTAAAAAAAAATCCTTATGAATCAAGATTTGGAATAAATTATTTCACATCCGCCTATCTTATTGAAACTCCGCGCCAAAACAAAAAAGTAATCCGACAGGCGATTGACGTAGGACAGTGCTTCGTCGGGCACGTTTCGCGGAGACTTTATGCGGTAAATGGCGCGTTCTGCCCGACGGCATACCGTGCGACAAAGATGACTCATGGCCGCCTGCCGCGTCCCGCCCGGAAGAACGAATGAGCTGAGGGGAGGCAATTGTTCGGTAATCCGGTCGATTTCGGTCTCTATCGCAGCAACATGCGACGCGGGAAACTTGATGCCGTATTTCCCCGCATCGGCATCGTCGGGGTCGAGTGCTACGGTCGAACCTAATTCGAACAACACATTTTGCACTTGGGCGAGGAAAGCCTTCTCATGCCCGTCCGGCAGCTCAGACATCAGGCAGCCCACACACGAGTTCAGCTCGTCAAGCGTGCCGTATGCCTCCAAGCGGGCTTCGTCTTTCCCTATTCGTTTGCCTCCTATCAGGCTTGTTTGTCCCTTGTCTCCGGTTTTGGTGTATATTTTCATCGTGATATTGAATTGGTTTATTGAGTTCTTGTCGGTTGAAAAGATTGCCGCGTGTCTGCCATCTGGCTTTGTCACAGCCTCATGCGATAATGTTGTTTGTGCAAATCGGTGTTGAAAAACAAGATGCCGCTACGTCCTAAGTCGATGCTTGATGTCACTCGGCGATGTCGTTTCATTTGTTGCCACACCCGCTCCGTTTCCGGCCGGAGGTAGGGACATCCCACCATGATGAGGGTGCCGGTGTGCGTTTTTTCCACGCAACGGGAAAAATCGACCCAAGCAGCTTGCGGGTCGCTGTCAAGACCGATATAAGCAAAATCGAGTTGCTTCCATTCGTCGAGCAGCGAGGGAAGCAGCTCTTCCGACGTGCCATGTCGCAAGTCGACGTTGGTTATGCCGAGACGTCGCATCACCCCTCCGGCCACCTCAGCCACCTCAGCTTGTGGCTCGATGACCACGCACCGCGCGCCGGGACGAGCAGAAGCCATGTAGGCACTGTCCACTCCCAATCCGCAACCGAGTTGAAGCAGCGTGTCGGCTTGGGCAAAGCGAGCCGAACGGTGGAGCAAACGGGCATGGCGCGGCGGAAGGGGAAGAATGCGGGCAAGTTGCCCCACCGTAGAAAGACGACACACACGCGACAACCCCTCGCCGGACACACAGGGCTCATTTGACTGCAGCAAATTCTTACGCTCCTTCTCGATGGCAGGGTAAATGTAAAAGGGATGTCGTTCGTAGACCACGTAGCGCGTGAAATGATAAAGGTAAGGCGAATGCACACCGAACCCGTATGTGTGACGGGAGGCACACAGGCACTGCATCTTCTTGACGTATCTGTACAAACAATGTCCCATCATTGCCGCATGATTTACAAAAGTAGAAAAACATTTTATTTCCAACAACATGCACCCCTTCGGGAAAAGGCTTTCCGGGAAGTGCTAATGCAGCGAAAAATTGCGTTAGTACGCAACGAAAATTACGTTAGTACGCAGCAGCGACGACAAACGGTAGCTCAAAAAGGTGCTTGAGGGTGAAAGCAGGAAAGAGCAGCTTAAAGGCAGCAAAAGGATACGGATGTATGTGGAAATGCATTACCTTTGCCCCGGACAGAATGACAAATTGATATGAAAGACGACAGGGCTGTACTTTTGATATTCACGGGAGGCACCATCAGCATGGCCGAAGATGCGCACACAAGGGCATTGCGTCCCGTCGATTTCGAACGCCTGCAGGAGCTATTACCTGAGTTGCAGCAAACGGGCATCCGCATTCACAGCATACCCTTCCGTCCGTTTATCGACTCTTCGGACGTGGAGCCGCCTCTGTGGGAGAAACTGGCTCATGTCATACGCGACCATTACGACAGTTATGACGGCTTTGTTGTGCTTCACGGCACCGATACCATGGCCTATTCGGCCTCGGCACTCAGCTTCATGCTGGAAAATCTGGGCAAACCGGTCATCTTCACGGGTTCGCAGCTGCCGGTGGGCATGTTGCGCTCCGACGCAAAGGAAAACCTGCTCACTTCCATAGAGATTGCCGCAGATAAAGATGCGCAGGGGCGTCCCATGGTGCCGGAAGTGTGCATCTTTTTTGAAGACACGCTCTTCCGCGCCAATCGTACCACAAAGAAGAACGCCGAACATTTCAACGCTTTCGACTCTTACAACTATCCTCCGCTGGCTAAAGCCGGGGTGCATATCAAGTACTTTTCTTCGTCTATCCACTACCCAAAGGCCGACTTGCCTTTGCGTGTGCGCACCCGCATCGACCCCAATATCGCCATTTTGAAGCTCTATCCCGGCATTACGGAGGAAATGGTGAACGCCATTTTGGGTATTCCCCGTCTGCGTGCGGTGGTGCTTGAATCGTTCGGCGCGGGCAATGCTCCCCAACGTACCTGGCTTTACAATGCCTTGAAAGAGGCCGCAGGGAGGGGGATTATCATTGTGAACAAAACCCCCTGTTGCATCGGTTCGGTGGAGATGGGACGCTATGAGACCAGCCTCAACCTGATTGATGCGGGCGTTATCAGTGGCCGGGACATCACCATGGAGGCCTTGGTCACCAAACTCATGTATCTTTTGGGTGAATATGATGCCATCGACCGGGTGAAAGCTCTCGTAGGGCGTAGCCTCCGCGGCGAAATGACTTGTGAAGGGGAATAACGAAGCAGAACAAGGACGGCGACCTCATTCCGTCACGCAATCAAAGCGACTGCTGCAGGGCAGAGGGTTTGTGAGCTCACCGGGCGTAGGGAAGAGGCGATAAGGGAAAGTGCGCAGCGACTCAAGGTGACAAGTGGCCGCACGCAAATCTTCCTGAGTTTCCTTGTAGTATTCTCTCACCAAACGAATGCTGTCTATCTCAACCGACAGACCGCAGGGAAAGGACGAAGCGGCGACAAGATGCCCATAGAGCGAGTCAACCTTTTCCTTGTCGCGGGCGTCGAGTTGCAAGGTGTAGCGTCGCCATTTACCGTCGGCGGGCAGTGGAAGGCTGAGGCTGTCGACCCGCCCTCCGGCATAGGCCAAGTTGAGACGCGTATGCAAGTTGCCACACGTGTCGCATGCCTCGACCCGGGCAAGAAAGCGGAGTTCATAACGATCGCCCATCATCAGCTTGGTGTCTTTCACACTGAAAGCCAATTGTCGGTAGTGACTCAGCGAGTCGGTATTAATCTTCATTCGGGGCGAGCCAGTCCATAGCCCGTCGTGAGCGAGCGTGCGGCGCTTTCTGAGCAGATCACTGTATTTTCCGGATTTGACAGCCTCCTCTTCGGCTGTCAACTGGTCAATGACGAGGGTATAGACTTTTTCAAATCTCTTCGGGTCTTTGCTATACCACAGCAAGGAAGAGTCGAATTGCGCCTGCGTTATGTGGTGATTGGCAAACACCGCCATGTAGTACTTCCTTTTTTCTTCGGCATTGATCCGGTTGTATTCCGACGAAGAAAAGACACCGTCCAGCGTGTGGAT
>CAYPFZ010000099.1:0-1661 GCA_964410225.1 uncultured Paludibacter sp. | reverse complement strand
CGGCATTGATCCGGTTGTATTCCGACGAAGAAAAGACACCGTCCAGCGTGTGGATGTCGACTAACACATGGGTCATTTCCTTCATGCTGAGCACTTCCTGCGGGCGGTTGGTGCAAGAAACAAACAGCACAAGGAGTCCGACGACCAACAGTTTATTCCGCAGTTTGCTCACAGCTTGTCTTTTTGCTGTCAAACGTGTTGTTGAAATCTTTCCTGAAGAAAATCAGGATGAGGAACACGGCCACGGTGATGGCCGAATCGGCCAGATTGAAAATCGGACTGAAAAAGATGGTCTCGCCTGCCGCATTTCTGATGATCGGGAAATAGAGCATATCAACCACTTTGCCGTGAAACAAAGGAGCATATCCCCCTTCGGGAGGCAAAAAAACAGCCACGTCGTGAATTGTGCTTTCACTGAAAAGCACGCCGTAGAACACCGAGTCGAAAATATTGCCCGCCGCCCCGGCCAACAACAAGGCAATGGTCAGCACATAGCCGGTGCGGGCACCTTCCTTCAGCAGTTTATACAAGTAGTACGAAACGAAAGCAACCGCAACGATGCGGAAGATGGTAAGAAAGAGTTTCCCCACTATCTGCATGCCGAAAGCCATCCCGTTGTTTTCGATAAAGAATATCTGGAACCAGCCGGCCACATCAATGTGTTCACCGATGGTGAAGTGAAGCTTGATGTAAATCTTCGACGCTTGGTCGGCCAGCAAAACAAGGAGGATGAGCAGGATGGCCTTTGTTTTTGCAGACATGACAAAAGAGAGATATGACGCGGGTGCTTGCAACCGGCAAAGGGAGAATAAGACGAGACAACGACCCGAAGTTTGGAAAAACGTGCAGCGGGTGGTTGCCGCGATTTTCCCAAGCCCGAACCTGTTTTGTTTTCTTGTGAACCTTTGGTTTACTTCTTTCCGTTCGCTTTTGCTTCGATGCTCAGCGTGGCGTGCGGCACGGCACGAAGCCGTTCTTTGGGAATGAGTTTGCCCGTCTCGCGACAAATGCCGTAAGTCTTGTTTTCAATGCGCACCAAAGCCGCCTGCAGGTGTTGTATGAACTTCATCTGACGTTGCGCCAGTCGGCCGGCTTCTTCTTTGGAAAGCGTGGAAGCTCCTTCCTCCAGCACCTTGAATGTGGGCGACGTATCGGCCACGTCGTTCCCGTCTAAATTACTCAGACTTTTGCGCAAAAGGTCGTAATCCTTCTGGGCTTTCTCCAACTTTTCATTTATGATTTGGCGAAACTCTTCCAGTTCGGCATCGGTGTACCTGGTTTTTTCTTCCGACATGTTAACCTCCGTTCTTTTTATCGTGTTGAATGATATGGCAATTCGATGTATTCGCTTATGGCCTGCGAAAATAAGTGTTTTATTCTTAACACACAAATGAATTCACACATAAAGAGCTCGGGCGCTGCAGTTGCATATCGCCAAAACTCAATTGGATGCCACTCGTTCGTTCCATTACCATAAAGAGACGAACTTCTCCGCTATGTCGTCGCACAACCCGGCGACAGCTTTGCTGAGGTCTCAAAGCGGGAAAGTTACAGAGGCAAAAGAAAAAGGCCTTCATTGCTGAAGACCTTCTTTCTCGTGATCCAGCTGGGGCTCGAACCCAGGACCCCAACATTAAAAGTGTTGTGCTCTACCAGCTGAG
>CAYPFZ010000098.1:0-5778 GCA_964410225.1 uncultured Paludibacter sp. | reverse complement strand
TGAATGCCCCCTTCCGGCGGGTGCTTTGGAAAATTTTGCCGGGTTAGTACGCAGCAAAAATTGCGTTAGTACGCAGCGCGCGGCGCGTAAGTACGTAGCAAAAGAGAGAAAACAAAGAAACAAAAAGCGGTTATAATCAATATTTTATAAACATAAGCACAAAAAGCGGCAGGCTGTTTTACTTGCCCTTTAAAAGTGCTTTTTGAAAGGAGTCCGAAAAAACAACGCGAAGGAAGAAGCGTTCACACGGCGGGTAATTCCACTTTGAACACACTCCCTTCGTCCTCCCGGGTTTCGAAAGTGATCGTACCGCCTGATTGCTCCACTATTTTTTTGCTGATGGCCAGCCCTAACCCCATGCCCCGGGCTTTGGTGGTAAAGTTGGGCATAAACATTTTATCTTTCACCTCGTCGGGCACGCCGTTCCCATTGTCGGCCACGGTGACAACGGCTCGCTCACCATCGCTGTTTGAGGAAACGACCACCCGCCCCAAACGCTCCGGAGGAATGGCCTGGATGGCATTTTTTATCAAATTGTTGAACACTTGGATGAGCTGGTCGGCATCGGCAATGACGTGAATCGGCTCATCGGGCTCGGAATAACTCACGGCCACTTGCTCTTTGTTGTTAGCAAAGAGTTGGACTACCGACTGCAATACAGCCGATAAATTCACCTGCGTGGGCTTGGCCTCCGGCATTCGGGCAAAGGAAGAAAACGTGCCTGCTATGCGTGAAAGGTTGTCGATTTGTTCCACCAACATGGAGGCCGTATGTTTGAAATATTCATTAAACCCCTCCCCTCCTATTTCCATGCGGCGTTGCAGTTGCTGAATGGAGAGCTTCATCGGGGTGAGGGGATTGTTGATTTCGTGGGCAATCTGTCGCGCCATGGACTTCCAGGCCGATTCGCGTTCCGACTGTGCCAGCAGGCGCACGCTTTGCTCCAACTCGTCGACGGTGCGGTTGTATTGTGCCACCAATTGCCCTATTTCATCGTTGTAGCGGTAGTCTATCTTTTCATTCCGGCTGCCAATTCGCATTTCTTTCAATTTCCGTTCGAGCACATTGAGCGGTGCAGTAAGCCGCCTGCCGACCAAGACGGAAAGCAATATCCCCAACAGAGCAATGGCCAAATAAATATGAATGATGACCGAAGTGAAGTTCTTTATCTCGGCACGCATGTTTTCCTCGCTTAAAAATTGCGGGACAGCGATATAGCCTATTTGCAAGTAGTCACCGTTGTAAAAATCGGTATACGCCGCCAGATAGTCGAGTTCGCCGACTTGTTCATACTGCTCCATATTGGGGTTGGTGGAGAAGTAGGGACGCGGTGCCATGCGATCACTTATCAAATGACGATAGAACAACAGCGGCTGCGAACTCCCCACGAGCACACCATTGTTGTCGTACACGTGGATGTCGGTTTGATAGATGTAGGATAATTCCTGCAAATCAAGATTCAGGGCTGAGGTATTGCTTTCATCCAGACTTTGATTCCAATAATACATGCTCTGCAATGCGCCTTGTATGTAGTTGCGCTTGCTTTTCAAGTTTTCTATCTGTTCCTCGTGGTAGCGTTTTTTTATAAAATCTATCGAGAAGTAAAACACACCGGAAAAACACAAGACGAGCAAGGCGATGAGCATGTATTGGAAACGCGCCGCCAAGCCGAAACGGAAATCGTCTGCCCCGGACATGTGTCGCGCAGCCCTCAGCAACAGCCATGCAAGAATG
This sequence comes from uncultured Paludibacter sp., assembly GCA_964410225.1. Classification (GTDB taxonomy): domain Bacteria; phylum Bacteroidota; class Bacteroidia; order Bacteroidales; family Paludibacteraceae; genus QVMH01. The sequence continues at coordinate 4,044 of CAYPFZ010000098.1, read as the reverse complement.
AGATACGCCACATACAGATAGATGAAAAAGCGTATTTGCTCAGACAAGCCGTGACGTGCACGTTTGGTCACAACGATGCTCCCGTCCTCTTGAGCGTACACGTGATGTACATACCCTCCGGCGTGCACCGCGGCATATCCCTCCGGCATGGTCAAGTCGGTAATCCAATCATCTTCCTGAGGATAATCGACCGCACCCGACGCGTATGACAGGCTATGCCCGTCATACTTGCACACCGACAATTCCAGCTGTCTGTATATGTCGGCCGACGCAGGGATCAGCAGATCAAGAAAGCTGTAACTCCTATACTGTCGGCGCGGATAGAGTTCCACAAAGCATTGCAGTGAGTCGCCCCACGCCGTTGTGCCATCGAACACACCTATGTGAGTCATGGCGTTTTGCATCCCCGGCACACGGTAAAAACGGGTGCGGCCTATCCGCACGGCTGATTGGTCTATGTATTCCATGTATTCCTCCGACAAGCCGGAAGAAGCCTCATCTACCACCAGTTGGATGTCGTATTTGTTCCAAAACCCGTGGAAATAGCGTTCGGCCAAATAATCTTTCAGCGAGTCAGGCCACTCGACCATTGACGCAATCCGTTCGTCACTCACCATGCGTCCGTCAAGTTCTTCAAGTAACAGGTCGGCCATGCGATCACTTTCCACATTGCCGCTGACCGACATGTTTTGAGCCAAGACCCGGTATTTCTCACGATTTTTTTCTTCCCCAAACTTCCAAAGACACAACACAACGAAGGCTGCATATAAGCCCGGCCAACACAAAAAGAGCAGGCGACGGTATTTTTTTCTCCCGCAGTAATACAAATAAAGACCGACAGTGATACAAACGTAGGATAACAGCACAAAAACGAGCCGTTCCCTGTCGACTGTTATCATCCGGGCAAACAGGAGCAGGAGCAACAAGAAGTCGACAAAAAGAGCCTTTCGCCACTGATGAACGTCTGCAAGACGACTGCGGGCGACATAAAACACCAATACCAACGCAACGCCCCACAGCATTACCAGAAAGAGAGCCCATAGGCCGGCCCATTGGAGCTCGTCAGAACCCAACACGCCCATATCAATGGAAGAATGGAACACCAAACTATTCAAGCCGGCATACAACAACGTGAAACCAATCGGGTAAAGCAACTGCAACGCCATCGCAGCCCTTTCAGACATACGCTGCATATCGACATGGAAATACAACAGACAAGAAGTCGAAAGGACAAAGAAGGTAAACACCGACAGATGACAGATGGTGTCGAACAAGCGATTGCACGAATAGAGAGACGGTGCGAACAGCTCGTTGCCAAACAATGCCGACGGGATGTCAAACCAAAGCATGACAAGCACAAGGCTTCCCATCGCAACGGTCGAAAGCAGAAAAGCCCGCAACGACAATTTCCCCTTAGCCGTCCGACGCGGAAAGCCGGCATACACCGCAAACATCAAAAGGAGGCACAATGCGTAGGACACACAAGCCAGGCGACTCCACAACTCATTGTATACGGGCTTCGTCGGCTTGACCAAAGAAAACAGGTAATGCCCCTCGGAACAAAAGACGGGATAGTCGTCTGTTGCATCACCTATGGCGACACCCACGTGTTTATCCATGTCGAAACCACGAGCAAAACGGTTGGACAACAAGCCATTTTCATACGGATAATCGTATTTCACAATCAACAGAGCCGCATAAACGCGCTCACCATCTTCACAAGACAAGATGACACAACAAGCATTGGGAAGCTGCACGTAGTGCCAATCTTTGAAAGCTCTCAGATCTACCGAACTTATATCCAAACGATTGTCCGACCAGAACTGCAGTTCGCCGTTTTCAAGCACGTAGTAAGAAATATCATCATCGGGGAAGCGGAAGTTGACCAACGAGTCGACCGGTTCGCGCTGCATCCGGTCGCGCAATGCCGTCAGGGTCTCGAAAGCCAACTTTTCTTTGCGCTCCATCTGTTTTTGAAATGCGGCAAGGTTCACAACACGTCTCGGTGAGGTGCTGTGCATCCATCCGAAAAGCACTCCCGTCACGGCAAGAATGCCTATGCCACACACAAGCCACAGCGTACAACCTTTCCGCTTTTTCACTGCTGATTTCGTCATCATTATTACTGAATTTCCATCGCCTGTCATCCTTCATTTGTGATGATAAGGCTCGCCCTTGATGATGGTCATACCCCGATACAGTTGCTCCAAGAAGATAAGTCTCACCATCTGATGCGAGAAAGTCATTCGGGAAAGCGAGACCATGCTGTCGGCACGCTGATAGATTTTTTCCGAAAAACCATAGGCGCCCCCGACGACAAACACCACATGCCTGACCGACAACAACATTTTTTTCTCCAAAAAACCGGCAAACTCCACCGAGGTATATTCCTGCCCCCTTTCGTCGAGCAATATCACCCGGTCGTCGTTCCCTATCTGCCGCAAAATAAGCACAGCCTCTTTCTCCCGCTGCTCGGCAACCGACAGGTTCTTCGCAGCTTTCAGCTCGGGAACAACCGTCACGGAAAACGGAAGATAGTGCCTCAAGCGTCTTACATATTCTTCTTCAAGAGTTGCAAGCTGTTTGTCAACCGTTTTTCCCACCACAAGAAAGGTAACCTTCATGGCAATCCGTCTGATGTCTCAATTGGAGTACGCTGAATTATTTTGCCCCACCCATGATTTTACACTACTTTTGCGCCGGTGGGGTGCTTGTCATATCTGCAAATATGGCATTTTTTAGTGACATGAGGAAGGCGTAAAGGTTTAAAAAATCACGTTTTATGCCTGATTAAAAATGAAGGTTACGGAAAAGGACAAATCCCCTCCCCGCAGGCCTTCCGGTTGGGCTTTATTCCCCCCTTCTGCTGCGTGCTTACGTAGCAAAAATTACGTTAGTACGCAAGAGAAAGAAGGAAACGAAAGCACGCAAACGGAGAATGTGACCATCACCCGGAGAGTTTGCGCACGCTTGCAGTTCCTATCCAAATCAGAGGCTTCGCTCAAGTAATTCGCGTTGTAAACGAACATCTGTGCAGGTGGTCAGGATGCGTTTCCGTACTTTTTGCAACGAATTATCCCGAGTTCACGCAAGCATGTTATGAAAAAGACAAAAAAAGTCTGCCTTGCGGCACTTGCACTTGTCCTTGTTTGCTCCGGTGTCGGCGCGGCGCAACCGACAGAGGTTCTGTCAGGCATCGCCGCTGCTTTGAACCGGGGCGACGCACGCGGATTGTCGGCCTTTTTCAACAAGAACGTGGAAATAGCTATCGAAGGGCAGGACAACATTTTCAGCAACCGGCAGGCACGCGGCATCATTTCCGATTTTTTCGACAAGAACGAAGTAAGGAGTTTCAGTATCATTCATCAAGGTGAGAGAGACGTGTCGTGTTTTATCATCGGGACGCTCGACACTGACTACATGTCATATCGAGTGTACCTGCTCACAAGGAAAGAAGACGACAAGATTTTTATCCAACAGTTAAGAATAGAACCGTCAAATGAATAACGAACGTTACAAACAATTCATCCCTTTGTGGTTTGCCGAAGACCTCGGCGATGGCGACCACACGACTTTGGCCTGCATACCGGCAGACGCCGTAGGGAAATCGCAGTTGCTCATCAAAGAAAACGGCGTACTGGCCGGTGTGGAAGTGGCTCGCGAAATATTTCGCACATTCGACCCTGGCTTGAACATGACCGTGTTCATTCCCGACGGGGCTGAGGTAAAAGAAGGCGACGTTGCCTTCGTGGTAGAAGGGAAAACGCAATCGCTTCTCCAGACCGAGCGCCTCATGCTGAACATCATGCAGAGGATGAGCGGCATAGCCACCCGCACCAGGCAATATGTCAACGCCCTCGAAGGCACTCGCACCCGGGTGCTCGACACCCGCAAGACCACGCCGGGGCTTCGCCTGCTTGAAAAGGAGGCCGTGCGCATCGGTGGGGGAGCGAACCACCGCATCGGTTTGTTCGACATGATTCTGCTAAAAGATAATCATGTGGACTTTGCGGGAGGTATCGAGAAAGCTATCGAACGCACACA
>CAYPFZ010000097.1:0-5834 GCA_964410225.1 uncultured Paludibacter sp. | reverse complement strand
GAAGTGACTGCTATGTCAAAGTCTACGTTCGTGGGGGCAGCTGTGGCGATTGTCTGTCCAATCCCACCATTCCGTCTTCCGTAAGGCATTACCGTAGCCTTGTCCCCCACTTCTGTTTGGGCTTCATCTACGGCATTTACGATGTCTGTTAAAGCTGTTTTTATAAATTCTTTAAGTTCCATATCATTGTCTGTATAATGTTCCTATCTCATCTAATTCTATTTCTGTTATATCAGCCATAACTTTATGCATTAGCATTTCATAACTCATCGTAAGAGGTGTCGTATGACCTGTCCTTATAGGTAAGTCGTAAATAATAGAAATAATCTCCGCCTTTTGATTTGCCGTAATCTAATGATAATAATAACTTTACATCGCCATATTTGTCAAAAATATCAATGTATCGGTCTGTGTCATTTTCATCATCATCAAGAGTATAACTTGAAGGACAACCTTTGTACTTGTTTTGAAGGTTTTCTTTTAGGTCCTCATAAGCCTGAACAGCATTTTGGCTATTCTTGAATGGCGTGCTTAATTTGATTGTATAAAACTTGGATTGATTATTGAAAATAAAATCGCAAAATCTCCATTCATACCCTCCGAACCTTACATCATAGCAGGACAATTCTCTATTACCATTGGGAAAAGTCTCAAAGCCTTGCTGTTTAAGATTGTTTCTTACATCATGAAAAGTACTGCCAAATTGATTTCCCCAAAAAGTGTTTTGGACTTGAGCAATGCTTTTTACTGAAAAAAACAGGAGCAAAGCAACTATAAGGATGACTTTATTTCTCATTTCCTCCCCTCCATCATCTTTTCGTAAACTTTAATCAACCTTTCCTTTTCAGACAACAGCGCCTCCAAGTGCTTAATGCGCTCCTGAAGCATTGCATCAGTGCCAACAGAAACATTTCCGTGCATTGATGCAGGACTAAAATCTCCGTTTGTATTCACTAAATTATTTGGATGTTGACTAACACCCTCATCGAAGAAGATGTGAATATCTACACTTAATAACAATGCAATTTGTTCCAAGTCGGCCGCTTGAATTTTGTTGTTTCTTATACATCTATGAAGGTTTTGTTCGCTCATACCTACATCTGAGGCAAGTTTTTTTAATCCGCCTTCCCTTTTCTCACTCAATCTTCTTATAATCTCTAAATCCATGACTGTCAATATTTTATATAGTGCTACTAAAAAATACTTTCGTTTTTAATAGATTTTGCGATGAAAATATTTGTTAGCCACGAACAAATATATTAGCTTTGCACCATAAAGTTAAACATTAAACTTAAAATAGACGAAGAGATGACTAAAAAACGCACCGTTACAAGCGAATTAGAGCCCATGCACATAGGTGACCGCAGGGAGTTCCCTGCCGCATTGTGCATGAACGTGCGCAGCATGGCGAGCATGCTCGGCTTCAAATGGAACAGGAAATACAAGACAGAAACAGACCGTGAAAGACGTGTCGTAGTAGTGACCCGGATAGCATAAAACACCAAAAATCATGGACAAAATTTTTTCATTGGCCCAACTTGTATTGGCGTGTATCATTTTCCTGTGCGTGATGACATGCGTAACGGCCCTCATCATCACGGGCAATATCAAATCATTTCCCGGATACTTGGTTTCACTCGGCTTCACCTGCCTGGCATTGGTATTGGTAAGGCTGTCATGGAAAGAGTACCTCGAAGAAAGGCATAAGTAACCCAACCGCCATGATGACCCTCGATTTCCCCGACAAGTCAGTTTCCTACGACACATTCGTCCGTGACGTGGCCTCCGAGGTGGTACGCCAGCTCTCCGAGAGCCGTAACGACCCCGAAACAGTGAGCCAGCGCAGGGCATACGCAATGTTCGGTCGTGGAAATGTAGACCGTTGGCGCAGGCAGGGCAAAATAAGCCCTTGCAAGCGTCCCGGGAAAGTCGAGTACAAAACGGCGGAGCTGCGGCGGCTGCAACAAGCCAGACAGGATTACTTTAACAAATAACAACTAACTGTATTATAAACAACTAAAAGCAAAAACCATGAGCAATGCAATGACATTAGCCAAAGAGTTGCAGACGATGAGGGCAACAGACGTGATACGTGACGAGCGTGTACGTAACCAATTCATCAATGTGTATAATTCCATTTGGAAAGAGGGTGGCGAACAGGCATACGAGCGTGAGGCCATCTACTTCAACCAGCAGCTCCGCGACAAAGCCCCGTTGCGGGCTTGCTCCGGCACGTCCGTTTTCTATGCGTTCATCGACCTTGCCGTGCGTGGGCTGACGCTTGCCCCCGGCTCGCAGGCTCTCTGCTACCTCATACCCCGCAGCGTGAAAACGGGTGTCGATGCCACAGGCAAAGACGTGTGGGAGAAATGCTGCAACCTCACCATATCGGGATATGGTGAATTGGTTCTGAGGAAGAACGCAGGACAGATACGTTATGCCGACAACCCTGTAATAGTCTATGAGGGCGACCGCTTCGAGTACGGTGAGCAGGACGGGCGCAAGGTGGTGAACTACATGTCGTCGTTCCCCCGCAAAAGCAACCGCATCATCGCCTGTTTCCTCAAAATCACACGGGCCGACGGCACGGTGGACTATTCCGTGATGGCCGAAAGCGACTGGAAACGACTGCAATCCTATTCCGACAAGCAGAACACCTATTTTGACAACCGGACCAACCAAACCGTTGTCAGGCAGAACGAGTTGTATTCCAACAACGGAGGGCAGATTGATACCGGCTTCCTGATGGCGAAATGCATCAAGCACGCATTCAAAACCTACCCGAAACTCAACATCGGCAAAGGCACTGTGCTTGAGTCCGAAATTATGGAATCCCCTGAAACGAATGCGGATTTTGACCCATACGCAGGTGTGGGCGGCAAGCAGGAAAAGCGGGAGGACAGTTTTGCTCCGGCACCCGACATGTCGGAGGGCGTTACTATCAATCCCGCCGGGCAAGGAGACGACGACGATACTTTCTAACCCCATAAAACCACTCATCATGACAGCTGAATTGACAATCATAAAGCAGGAGAACATCCAGGCCATCGTTTCGGCAGCCCCGCAATCATATCATGACAACATACTTTCCTGCCAGCGTTGCATCTCCGCAGGGGAAACACTCTTAAAGGCCATCGCTGACAATGGGATGACGGATGAACTCGACCGGCAAGCCGCCGAGTTTATCGAAAAAGCACGGAAAACAGTCAAGAAGATGAACGAACGCCGCTCACCCGTCACCAAACTTTTCGATGACATAAGGCGGGAGTTTACCGTGCTGGAGAACTCTATCGACCCTGCAAAGGCAGATACCGTACCCCACAAGTTGCAAACACTGCGCAACCAGTATGCGGCAAAGAGACGTGCGGAAGAGGAACGCCTGCGCCGTGAGGCTTTGGAACGCCAGCAAGCCGAAGCAGCCCGCACAAGGTATGCGAAGGACGTTGAGGAGGATTTGAAATCGCAGTTCTCACGGCTGGTAAACTCCAAAATCAACGAGCTTACAGAGAAAGACAACAGCGTGACCCTCGAAAACTACGATGAGGTCCTGCGCTTTGTGCAGGAGATATCCACGAAACTACCTGAAACATGGTTCACGGAGCTTCGCCCGTTCGTGAAACGACCTGCCAATGTCCCCGTTGCAGAACTGTCGGCAATCGAGGAAAGCGCCAAGAAACGCCTTGAAAAACAGTTTGCAGGGCAATACCTCGCCGAAGTGGGCGACAACAAAGACTACATTCTTGACCGCCTCCCGTCGAAAAAAGCAAACCTCGAACGCATCGCACAAGCCGATGCAGCCAAAGCCGCACGGCTGAAATCCGAAATGGAGGAACGCCAGCGCCGTGAGGCGGCAGAGCAGGAAGCAGGGCGCAGGCGCAAGGAAGAGGAAGAACGCCAAAAGGCTGAAATGGAGAAAAAGCAAGCCGAGATGAACGACCTGTTCAATTCGCAGGCGGCTGTGTCGTCCTACCAGTCCAAAATGGAAGTCACGCAGAAAATCAACCTGCTCAACCCTGAAGGAATCATGCCGGTAATAGGCATGTGGTGGAGCAAGGAGGGCTGCCACCTGCCTGTCGGGGAACTCGCCAAGATGTTTAAAAAGCAGATTTCTTTCTGCGAGAAACTCGCCAACAAGGATGGCGTGTACATCAGTGACGAGAGTGTGGAATATGTGGACGACGTAAAAGCCAAATAGCCATGAGCCTCGGAGGATACCCGCTTGGAGCGGAATACGACCCGCGTGCGCCCTGGAATTACCAGGAGCCGCACAGGGTCAAGTGCGAGGCTTGCGACGGCAGAGGAAAACATTGGTTCGCCTATGATTTCATTGCCGACCGGGAAACGGAATGCACCGAAACCACTTGGAACATCCTGCCTGAAACCGAGGATGAAGCCCTTGCCGGTGGAGGGCATCACATCAGGGGAGAAGTGGAGACCTGTGATGTGTGCGACGGCGAGGGTGAGATTGAATACGAACCCGATTACGAACCTGATTATGACGATTGATTAAAAACATGAGCAACCACGATACATATTACAGCCGCAGTGAGGTCAGCAATTCCGACCTCACCGAGCTGAAAAACATCCTGCACCCGCGCATGCAGTTTGGAGACAAGGAGGCGGCTTTCCGTTTCGGGTCTCTTGTGGATGCCATAATCACAGAACCGGCACGGGTGGACTACTACCGGCTTGCTGTCGATGACGAACAGTATTCGGAAGATGAGTTCCGCCATGCACAGGAGCTGGCGCGTTCACTTCGCCATGAGGCACGGCGGGACCCGTTCCTTGCCAAAGTCCTCGAACTTGCCGAAACGCAACGCTCCATGGCCAATAAATCACAGGGGTTCTCGTATTGCGGCTTCGGCTTTGCCCTCGACACACGGTGCAAGTGGGACTGGTGGCTCGGTGCTTTTGGCGGTGACCTCAAGACTACATTCGCTTCCACACAAGGACAGTTCGAGGAGGCTCTCGACTTTTTCGATTGGGACCGCAGCCGTGCATGGTATATGGATATTGCCCACAGCGACCGTGATTTCATCTATGCCATCAGCAAGAAGAACTGCCATGTGTTCAAAAAGTTCATCACACGTGGCGATGCGGTGTACTGCCGGGGACGTGAGAAATACGAAGAATTGGCATTCCAGTATTGGTGCCTGACACCACAATACAAGTGACAGTCATGGATATATTCTGCAAAGTTACGCCTTACGGCCTTGTGCCTCTCTATGACAGTGACCTTGACATGAAACGCCGTTTACGTGTCGGCTCTGTTGTCCGCTGCCGTGTGGGCAACCCGCGCAACTACGAGTTTCACAAGAAATTCTTTGCCCTCGTGCGGCTCACATTCGACAACCTGCCCTCCCGCCTTGCAGAATTATGGAAAATCCATAACGAAGAAGATATGCTTCGCCGCTTCAAACGTGATTTGGGTTACTATACAGCCACCTACAACGAGCGTGATGAACGGGAGATTGAATACCGGAGCATCTCATTCTCGGCTATGGAGCAGCACGAGTTCGAGAGGTTCTACAACCAGTGCATAGACCTCGTCCTCGCCAAGTATATCAAAGGGCTGGACAAACAGGACTTGATAACAGAAATAGAGAACTTCAAATGAACGATACATTCAAACATAACCTGCGTGTAGAACCTTATCCTTACCAGCGTGAGGGTATCGCTTTCGGATTGGAGCATCATCGCATCATCATTGGCGACGAACCGGGCCTTGGCAAGACGTTGCAGTCCATCGGCATCGTCGATACTGCCGACGCTTATCCCAGCCTTGTCATCTGCCCGTCCTCGCTCAAGATAAACTGGCAACGTGAGTTCGACAA
>CAYPFZ010000096.1:4727-5842 GCA_964410225.1 uncultured Paludibacter sp. | reverse complement strand
GGAAGGGGGCATACAATGCTTGTCGAAGGCTTTTACGGACGGCTGTCAGAAGCGGCTTTTGATTTTCTTGCTCCGGCTTGGCATCTGGCGCTTCCTTGGCGGGGGCTCGGTTTCTGTCGCTTGTTATTCAACTTTTTATTGTACTTTTGCGAGCCGTGGTTAACGCCGATGTTTGAGAACAAAAGATGGAATATCAGGCACAGACATTGTCTAACGGTTTGCGCGTGATCTGCAGTCCGTCACGTTCGCCGGTTGCCTATTGCGGGGTGGTGATTGATGTCGGTTCGCGCGACGAGTTGCCTTGTGAGCAAGGGATGGCCCACTTTGTGGAACACATGCTTTTCAAAGGCACGGTCAAACGCCGTCCCGTGCAGATTATTAACCGCTTAGAGCATGTCGGTGGCGACCTCAACGCCTTCACATCGAAGGAGGAAACGGTGGTGCATGCCACCGTCCCGGCAACGTATGTAGAGCGGGCGATGGAGCTTTTGGCTGACATCGTGCTTCATTCCACCTTCCCCCAAAAAGAGATTGATAAGGAGGTGGCGGTTGTCATCGAAGAAATCGATTCGTACAACGACACCCCTTCCGAGTTGATTTACGACGAGTTTGAGAATATATTGTTCCAAGGTCACGCTTTGGGGCATCTCATTCTGGGCGACGAAGCCCGCCTGCGGTCGTTTACCACAGACGGCGTGTCTCGCTTCGTACGGCGTCAATACCGCCCCGAGCGGATGGTACTGTTTGTGGCGGGGAGCGTGGCTTTTCGCACGGTGATGCGCTGGGCAGAGAAATATTTCGGAGCTGCATCGGGTAGCAGTGATACTCCTCTTCTGCGCACATCTCCACCGGCTCATGTTCCCGCACGCCACACCGTGACCAAGGGTACCCACCAGTCTCACGTGCTCATCGGCAACCGCGCTTACGACCTTCATCACGCCGACCGCATGGGGTTCTACCTGCTGAACAACCTGCTCGGAGGGCCGGGGATGAGCTGTTTGCTCCATCTTTCGCTGCGGGAACGGCGCGGCTTGGTCTACACGGTCGACTCGACTTATCAGCCTTTCAGCGATACGGGTCAGTGGTGCGTCTACTTCGGTTGCGACCCGCGCCAC
>CAYPFZ010000096.1:2328-4627 GCA_964410225.1 uncultured Paludibacter sp. | reverse complement strand
CACCTCAGGATGTACAATCCCCGCATGATGTCAGACTGTCTACAAGGGCGGCTCCTCTCGATGATAAGCCACATGGTGCGCCCACGGTTGGTTATCGAATTGGGCACTTATTCGGGCTATTCGGCTCTATGTTTGGCCGAGGGACTGGCCGAAGGAGGCGTGGTGCACACGATAGAACACGACGACGAATTGGAGGATTTCATCCGCGAGAACATCGCTCTCTCGCCACTGGGTGAAAAAGTGTGCCTTCACATCGGCGATGCACTCGAAACCTTGGCCTCAATGCACGGGCCGGTAGACTTAGCCTTCGTTGATGCCGACAAAAGGCAATACACCGACTACTACGAGGCATTGTTGCCCATGATGCGTCCCGGAGGGTTTATTTTGGTAGACAATACGCTGTGGGACGGGAAACTGTTAGACACCGTGCGCCCCGGCGACAGGCAGTCGGCCGCCTTGCTCCGCTTCAACGACCGCGTGGCCACAGACCCCCGAGTGGAGAAGCTCCTGCTACCACTGCGCGACGGACTGACCATCATACGAAAGAAAATAACAACCCTCCCGGCATGAACTATATCTACGAATTGGAATTTAAGGTGCGCGACTACGAATGCGACCTGCAGGGCATAGTGAACAATGCCGTTTACCAAAATTATTTGGAACACACACGCCACGAATTCCTCCTCTCGCGTGGAATCAGCTTTTCCGACCTCCACGCCCAAAACATCGATGCCGTGGTGGCTCGCGTGCAAATCGCCTACAAAACTCCTCTCCGCTCCAAAGATGTTTTCATCTCCAAACTCTACGTAAAGAAAGAGGGAGTGAAATATGTATTTTACCAGGATATTTACCGAAAGGCCGATGGAAAAATGTGTGTCAAGGCTCAAATCGAGACGGTGCTGACACAAGGCGGCAGGCTTCTTTCCGAGCTGTCACTGTTAGACGCACTGCTTGACAACGATTGACATGACCCAAGCGAAGAAATTGGCGAACTTGTCGCCGTCAATAACAGAAGAATGAACGACTTTTTAGAAAAAGAAGAACAAATCGTGCGCATGCTGCGCACCGTGTTTGACCCCGAAATACCGGTCAATATCTATGACCTGGGACTGGTGTACAACATCGATTTGTCTGACGATGGACACCTTACGGTCGACATGACGCTCACCGCACCCAACTGCCCGGCAATGGATTTTATCGTGGAAGATGTGAAAATGAAATTGGAATCGGTGGAGGGCATTAGCGAAGTGCAGGTGAACATCGTCTTCGACCCGCCTTGGGACAGAGACATGATGAGCGATGAAGCCAAACTCGAACTCGGATTCATGTAAAGACCGACGGCATCCGCGCCGCCTGCCGACTTTCTGACGACCCGGCAGACACCACTAACCTGTTTCGCCATGCAACTTTATTTCACCACCACGAACACCAGCCCTTCTTCACACGACCTTCAGGCGGACAATCTGCCCACACCTCCTGCTGCACGCACACAACGTTCGCAAGTGTATTTCATCTCCGATGCCCACCTCGGCTCACGCATGGTGGACGACCCCCGCGCACATGAACAGCGGGTGGTGGCATGGCTCGAACACGTGAAAACAGACGCAAAAGCCGTCTACATGTTAGGAGATATGTTCGACTTTTGGTTTGAATACCGAACCGTCGTACCAAAAGGATTCGTGCGTTTCCTCGGCAAGATAGCCGAACTGGCAGACATGGGCATCGAAATGCATTTCTTCATCGGCAACCACGACATTTGGACCTTCGGCTATTTGGAAAACGAAGTGGGAATGACCGTCCACCGTCAGGCCGAGACGTTGCTGCTGGACGGCAAACGCTTCCTGCTTGCCCACGGCGACGGACTCTCACCTGACGACCACGGCTTCGACTTCATCCGAACCATCTTCCATAACCGCACCTGTCAGCGGCTGTTCAGGCTTGTGCCGCCTCAGTTGGGGCAGAACTTTGGCTATGCATGGGCTAAAAGAAACCGAAAAAAACTCACCCAAAAGGATATGGAATACAAAGGCGAAAACGGTGAGCCCTTGGTAAACTACGCCAAACAGTATTTCTCCGAACACCCGGAAACAGACATCATCGTTTTCGGACACCGTCACATCCCCCTCGACCTGCTGTTGCCTGACAACAAGCGCGTGGTCATACTCGGCGATTTCGTCAACCTGTTCACCTACGGCGTGTTTGACGGACAAAACTTCCGACTCGACACCTTCTGATTCAAAACGGAGGAGACAAATATCACCTTTGTTTCATCTGTAGTCTCGGTATTTACCATCCCGAA
>CAYPFZ010000096.1:0-2228 GCA_964410225.1 uncultured Paludibacter sp. | reverse complement strand
CGGCTTGGCCGAGAAGCGTGGCTGCCGAGGAGCCGGTGATGCGGACGCGTACCGTCTCGCCTATGCGGTGGTCGCCCCGGTCGAAGACGACCATTTTATTCTGCGAAGTGCGCCCGCATAATTGTTCGCGCGAGCGTTTAGAAAAGCCTTCTGTCAACACCTCGAACTCCTTGCCCACATCGCGCCGGTTGCTTTGTGCCGACAATTCGTTTTGCAAGGCGATGATTTCAGACAAACGGCGCAGCTTCACTTCCTCGGGTACGTCGTCGGGCAAATGACGTGCTGCGTATGTGCCGGGACGCTCGGAGTACCTGAACATGAAAGCCGCGTCGAAGCCCACTTCGCGCATAAGCGACAGCGTGGCATGGTGGTCGGCCTCCGTCTCGCTGTGAAAGCCGCAGAACAGGTCTGTGCTGATGGCGCATCCGGGGATGATTCTGCGGATGGCCTCCACGCGGTTGAGATACCACTCGCGAGTGTATTTGCGGTTCATCAGTTGCAGGATGCGGTTGCTGCCCGATTGTACCGGCAGGTGAATGGCACGGCACAAGTTGGGGTGAGAAGCTATCACCTCCAAAGTGCGGTCGTCCATGTCTTTGGGGTGGGAGGTGGTAAAGCGGATGCGCAGGCCGGGCGCGGCTTCGGCCACGATGGCCAACAGGTCGGGGAAGCACACCGTATGTCCGCCCTCCTGCTCGAAACGGTAGGAATTGACGTTTTGCCCCAGCAGAGTCACTTCCTTATAGCCTTTTGCCCGAAGGTCATGCAGCTCGCGCACGATGCTTTCCGGGTCGCGACTCCGCTCACGCCCTCGTGTGTAGGGTACAATGCAGTAGGAGCAGAAATTGTTACACCCTCGCGTGATGGATATGTAACCGCAAACGGGCTTGCCTATGCGGGCGGGCATCACATCGCGGTAAGTCTCCGTGGTCGACAGCTGCACGTTGACAGCTCGCTCGCCTTGTTCGGCAGCTCCCATCAGGTGAGGCAAATCGAGGTAGGCATCAGGACCGGCCACCAAGTCGACCCCATGGTCAGTGAACAGCTCTTCTTTGAGCCGTTCGGCCATGCAGCCGATAACCCCGACGACCAACTTACGGTTTTTCCGCTTTAATGATTGGAAGAACTTTAGACGTTGCACCACTTTCTGCTCTGCGTTGTCACGTATGGAGCAGGTGTTCACAAGGATGGCATCGGCCTCTTCGGGCTTTTCTGACAGGGTGAAGCCGTCTGTCTGCATGATGGCGGCCACCACCTCGCTGTCGGCCACGTTCATCTGGCAGCCGTAAGTCTCGATGAAGAGTTTTTTTTCGCCTTGCGTGTTATTGTCTGGAGCCGGGATGTGGTGAGAGGGTTCGTTCATGGTCAACTCGCTAATGCTGCCGGACTCGGAGCGGGATGCTTGCGAGCTTCCTCCCGGTGCAGGCGGCCGAAGATCTTGCCTGCAAAAGTACAATTTCTTTTCAAGCGGGGAAACCGGGCGACGCTGCCCCTTGCCTCCATCCGGGTAGTTCCATTTGTCGAAGGAGAGGATACCTTTGTCTTGAGGGAATGAAAAATAACGGTTTGCATCGACGGAACGAACATATAAAAACACCAATTCAAAATAAACAACAGTATGGTACGAGGATTTAAAGGAGTAACTGTGATGGCATTCGCAGCTTTGTTCTTTGTCGGATGCCGGTCAACAGGAGACAAAGAAAACGAAAACACATCACCCATTAGCGACAGCTGTATGGAAAAACGACTTGACATGACCAACGAGTGGGACAAAGTGTTCCCACAGAGCAACGAGGTGACCCACACGAAGGTGACCTTCCATAACCGTTACGGCATCACGCTTATTACAAGACAGAACGCGGCTATCACCCCCGTTCGCTCAACTCCAACAAGGGATGGAACGTGAGCTCTTCGCTCTCCTTTCTCAACATGCCCATCTTGGCTTATGCCCATGAAATACGCAGCGGAGTGCTGCTTGTCCATGGCGAGAAAGCCCATTCGCGCTACTTCAGCGAAGATGTCTTCAAGAGACTGCAAGGTGAAAACAAAGAATTGCTGATTGTGCCCGGTGCCTCCCACACCGATCTTTACTATCGGTTAGAGCTGATTCCCTTCGACCGGATAGAGGCTTTCTACCGCGAACACTTGAGATAGCCGGACGCACCGCGCCTGTACCTTTACCCCTGCCCGCATCTTAGCTCGGCAGGGTTTTTTATTCCCCCTTCCGC
>CAYPFZ010000095.1:0-5856 GCA_964410225.1 uncultured Paludibacter sp. | reverse complement strand
TTTTGCTGCGTGCTTTCCCGGCTGGCGCTGCGTACTTACGCAGTTTTCGCTGCGTAAGTACGCAATTTTTGCCGCGTTAGTACGTAGCAAAATTTACCAAAGCACGCAGCGGAAAGGGGGATGCAAAGGGAGAAAAAGCGCGATGAAAAGACAAAAAACAGCTGAACCATCGACTCAAAAGCCCGTACGGACAGGGCTTGGCGGGTGAGCCCGGGGCTTCGGCTCACTCTGTGTAGCGGGCGTATTGTCTCAACACATCCTCCACGTAGCGCAAAGTCTCCCGGGCGTTGAAAGAACCGTATTTCACCAGCGTATCCATGTAGAAATCGGGCTCTTTCTTCAGATGAAGGAAGTAGGCCACATGCCCTTCCCACCTGTGCGGGTCGTAGCCGTAACGCTCGGCCAACGTCATGGCGTCGACAATGTGAAAGGGGCCGCCGTTGTAGCCGGCAAGGACAAACTTGACGCGCTCGTCGGGGTTTTCCACCCGGACAAACAACTTGGTAATGTCGTTCAAATAGTCGGCGGCGGCACGGATGTTTTCCTCGGGGAGGAAAATAGAAAGACTGTCCACACCGTAGATGGCGGCGGTGCGAGGCATGAGCTGCATCAGTCCGGAAGCACCTGCCACAGACACCGTGTCGGGCTTGAAAGTCGACTCGTAAAAGGCCATGGCCGCCAGCAAACGCCAGTCCCAGGCGATGCGACGGGCATTCTCCATGAACAGGGTGTCGAAGGGCGAGATGACCTGCCGGGCAGCCTTGTCGGCCTTGTCAGACAAATGGGAGGAGCGGCGCGCATACCTGTCTCTCAGACGGTTTGCCAGGCGGACGGTCTGAGGCTCCTGCCTCCATTGCTCCACACAGGCCGACAACTCGGAAGCGTCTGAAGCTGTGAGCCAACCGACGGGTTGCGCAATGCCTGCCTCCACCGACATGTCCAGACGGACAGACTGCCTGCAATGAAGAGACGCCCGTGATGATGGAGCAACGGCGTAGTCTATCTGCCGGCAACGCACCATGTCAATCAACCGGTCGACGGAGAGCGTGTCAGACACCGCGCATATTTCAATGCCCCCGCCCAGTTCATCGTTCAAAGCGACCAGACGACGGTGGCAAACGGAATGCTCCACCACATGCACCACCTTCCCGACCAACTCATAGGCTTCGGTCAACATCTTCTTTTCGCGTCGTTGCACCAACACCGGGCGCATTTCCCCTTGAGGAAAAACCTGCCGGAAACGCTCTTTCCATTCACTTCGCATACACAAGTCGGCCGCCAGCAGATGCACCACCCCGCTGTCGAGCAGACACAGCAATTCTTCCTCCGTGTGAGCCGCGTATGCCTTCATGGGCAGCTGCAGATGCCGGGCCAGGTCAGCCGCCAACTCGTGATGCCCATCCCGAAGCACCTCCGGAAAGCTCCCGTGCTTGCCCGACTCCGCCTGAAAGCCCACCCGGAGCGTGTCAGAAGGCCACAACGCAAGCCTTGTCTGTGAGCAAACAACAGGCTTCGCCCCGGCCGACGACATCCGCCCGCGGCGGCAACCGAACCAAACAAAAAGGAAAATGAGTATGAGACCAATGAGGGGGAAAACCTTCGCACGCATGACGAGCTAACAATGTTCGATGTGCCCGGAAGGGATGTCCGGAAGTTGACGCAAGCGCAAAAACACCCGGGCGGCAGTCACCACGTCTTTCCGACAATAAGAGACGATGCGCTCCAAATCGCCTTGGCCGTAATACACCTCCGCCACCTGGCTGCCGTCGATGTCGTCTTTCGGACTGGGAATGCCCAACACGGCCGCAAGCAACCGAAGGGAAGTGAACGATTTTCTGTCGCCAAACGACCACAGCTCCATCGTGTCGATAAAAGGTGTCTGCCAACTCTTCTTGCCCGACACATCGAGCAGCGAGGGCAACTTAATGTGTCGGACAGACATGCGACGACAGATGTAGGGCACGTCGAACTCCTTGATGTTGTGGCCGCAAAGTGTATGCGAAGAGCTGTTCCAACGATCGTTGAGCAGGCGGGCGAAGTCTTCCAGAAGCCGGACTTCGTCGTGACCGGCAAATGACTTGGTGCGAAAATGAACCTCCCCGCCCACATGGTGAATCACCCCCACACAGATGCACACAATCTTGCCAAACTCGGCGAAGATGCCCGCATGACGACAAAAGGCCTCACCGGCCGACGACGGCTCGCCGTAGCGCAAAGGCTGATATTGCTGCAAAGTTTGAAACTTCATCTCCCACAAGGCCGACAGTTCCTCGCCCATTGCCTCGAGCGCAGCCTCTTGAGGCACCGTCTCAATGTCGATAAAAAGTATCTTGGTCAAGTCGTACATCTGCACTAAAAAAACAAATGACTGATGAGGTGTGCCGTCTTGCAGCGGCTCCCGTTTGGGTATCACTCGGGGGGGACAAGGTACGAAAATAATCGCTGCCGCCCAACCGCCAACCGCCTCATTCACGCCTGCACGCAGCAGAAGAGGGATAACGGAAGAAGTGAAAGGAGAATGAAAAAGCGTCGCAACTATCTTATGACAAAATGTTTACGACCTACAACAAGCCGACTTAAAAAACATCGTCGGAAGGGAAACATGCAAACGCACGTTCACCGCTTTCTCCTCCGACGATGTTTTGCATATCTTTGTACCCCCGACGGGAATCGAACCCATATTTAAAGTTTAGGAAACTTCCGTTCTATCCGTTGAACTACAGGGGCGCGAAAGAATTCTCGGCAAAAGTACATTTTTTTCATCACACAAGGAAACAAAGGTGGGCAAAGGCAAGCAGAAATACTTTGTGGTGTGGGAGGGTATCACTCCCGGCATCTATTCTTCGTGGGAAGAATGCAAGCGGCAAGTTCACGGCTTTCAAGGAGCCAAGTATAAGAGTTTCACCACTATGGAAGAAGCTCGGCAAGCCCTCTCGTCGCCTTGTTGGGACTACATCGGGCGCAAAACCGACGCTCCCCGGAAGACGGTGCGGGCGACCTCCCTCCCGGAGGAAGTCAGGGAAAGCATCGCGGTGGATGCGGCTTGCAGCGGCAATCCCGGCACAATGGAATACCAAGGAGTGTATACCCGCACGGGAGAACGCATCTTTCACCAAGGCCCTTTCCGAGCTGCCACAAACAACATCGGCGAATTTTTGGCCGTTGTCCACGCGCTGGCTCTTTTAAAGCAAAAAGGGAGCTCTCTGCCTGTCTATTCCGACAGCCACACGGCGCGCGTTTGGGTGCGCAATAAAAAAGTGAAAACGCGCTTGGCACGCACCGAAGCCAATGCGGCCGTATTCAACCTGATAGAAAGAGCCGAAAAGTGGTTGCAAAACAACGAACACCACAACAGGGTGTGTTGCTGGGAGACGGAGCAATGGGGAGAAATACCGGCTGACTTCGGGCGAAAATAAGTCGAGAAAGGCAGAAGAGAAGGCAAGCGTACCCACTCAAAGGCGACTTATGAAGATATTTCTCATCGGCTTTATGGCTTCGGGTAAGAGCACGACAGGGCGCAAGGCGGCTCGTGAGGCGGGTTGCGGCTTTGTCGACTTGGATGAGATGGTGGAACAACAGGCCGGCTGCACAGTAGATGAGCTGTTTGCCGGGCAGGGTCGGTGGACTTTCCGACAGTGGGAGCGTGCTTGCCTGAAGGAGGCCTGCGGCATGAAAGGACGCACAATCATAGCTACCGGGGGAGGAACGCCCTGCACGAAAGGCAATATGGAGACGATGCACCGCGCGGGCATCACCATCTACCTCAAATTCTCCCCCGAAGAGCTCACACGACGCATCGAGTTGTCATCAGAAAAAGGCCGTCCGCTATTGGCCGGGAGAAAGGGAGAGGAGCTGCTCCGGTTTGTTACCGAATGCCTCGCGCAGCGCGAACCGACATACGAGCAGGCCACTTACACCCTGCGGGGGAGCGACGAAGAACTGGTCGCGCAGGTGGCGGCCATCGCCTCCTCGACAGGGCAACCGGATTAGGCGGTGCCCCGTCGGGAAAGCGCAGCTTTATCTTAGCAGCAACTGCCCGGCCACTTGGTCGGCCACAGCTTTACCTTGCAGGCGCTCCAGCAGGGTGAGAGCAAAGTCGAAGGTCAAGCCCGGCCCGCGACCCGTCACAATGTGGTCGTGAGTGACAACCGCTTCGGGCGTAAAGTCGGCTCCCGTAAGATAATGTTCGAAGCCCGGGTAGGCCGTGGCGCGACGCCCCTCGAGCAGACCCAAGCCGCCCAACACCATGGGCGCGGCACAAATGGCTGCCACGTCTTTACCTGCCGCGGCAAACTCCACAATCCGCTTTTTCAGCTCCTCGTAGTCGTTCAAGGCCGTGGTGCCGCCCGGCAAAATGAGCATGTCAACATCGAAATCGGCCCGGTCGAACAACGTGTCGGCCAACACGGTGACACGGTGGCTGCCGGTGACTTCCTTCTTGCCGGTGACCGACACGGTGGTCACCTCCACCTCACCCCGACGGAGAATGTCTACTGTTGCCAAGGCTTCGATTTCTTCGAAACCGTCAACCAAAAAAATAAGCGCTTTTTTCATATCTGATGTTTTTTAGTGGATGCATGGGCGGCGGAAGAAAAGCATGTTCCGTTCCTATGTAAATCCCCCTTCCGGCGCGTACTAACGCGCCGCGAGCTGCGTACTTACCCGGCAAAAATTGCGTACTTACGCAGCGCGCGACGGGAAAGCACGCAGCAAAAGGGTGCGTGCAAAGGAGGCGGAAAGTGGTATTTTATCGCTGCAGGTAGCATAATTATCTGATGGGATATGCCGGAGGACTCGTTGGGGCGGAGCTGCCGTGCCTCCTCTTGATTTATTTCAAGTTGAGGTTGTAGGTGATAGTGCCGATGGCCACGTTCTTGCCGGGCGAGAACTTGGTTCTTTTTGCGGCTTCTTCCACCGCCTTCAGGATGGTGGCGTTGGAGATGTCGGTAGGACGCCCGATGGATACGTTGACAACGTTCCCCTGTTCGTCTACGCGGATGTTGACGGTGACCGTTCCCTCCACGTCGCGCCCGTAGGTAGGTTCGGGCAGCTTGTCGAGCAGCGTCCTCCCTTCGAGCGACCAGGAGTGTCCTCCGGAAGAGCCGCTGCCCACGGGGTTGCCCTGCTGTCCGCCGCCCGAAGTGTTGCCGCTGCCGGCAGGGGTGACGGTTTGCCCGAACACACTGCCTATGGCGTCTGCCCTGGCAATGGCTTCTTGCTCGCGTTGCAGCTGCTCGGCTCGGCGGCGTTCTTCTTCGCGGCGACGTTCCTCTTCTTCGCGACGGCGTTCCTCTTCCTGTTGACGCTCCCGCTCGGCGGCACGGAGAGCCTCTTCCCTGCTGATTTGTTGAGGCAATTCAACCGATGGTGTCTCTTGTGTCAACAGTTCCTCCTCTCTCGGAGCTCTCTGTGGAGAAAGTTCGGACGCCGGTTCGGGAGCGGCCGCCGCCGGGGAGGCCATCATTTGCATACCTTCGCCGTCGAACGAGTCGCCGAAGCTCACCACGATGCCCTCGTCTTCCGGTTGGGGCATCCCCGGCATGACAAGCAGCAGCAATAGCAACACCACCACACCCGAGAAAAGGGCCGAACCGACCACGCCGTATATTTCCGACTTCTTCACGTCTTTCTACCTGACTGTTTTGGTGGCAATGACCAACTTGAGTTTGTGTTGGTTGGCAATGTCGAGCACCCTCACCACCTCCTTGTAGGCTATCTCTTGGTCGGCATGAAGGGCTATGTAGGTGGTCGTGTCTTGCGACACGATGTCCATAATGTAGTTTTCCAACAGCTCGGCTTGCACCTGTTGCGGGCGGGCGTTGCCTTTGGCCACGAAATAGTTGCCATATTCGTCTA
>CAYPFZ010000094.1:0-5921 GCA_964410225.1 uncultured Paludibacter sp. | reverse complement strand
AGATACGAATTTCTCCGCAAATTCATCGCACAATCCGGCGAAAGTTTTGCAGAGGTCTCGGTATAAGGTTAGTGCAAAGTCTATAAACGATGTGGTTATAAGGTAGATTTATAAGAAAACCGTTGGTACAATAAAGTATGTAGTTGCAATTGTGTATGGTGTTAGCGTCGGTGGCGCTTTTTGCCTGCGGTTGGCTGGCTGCCCGATGGCAGCAGGGCGTCGTCGTGCCGGAGGTGTCGGTGCAGGTGTGTCGTGACACGGTGCGCGTGCGTGACACGGTGCGCGTGGAAGTGCCCGTGGAGGTGATACGTCGCCTGGTGACGGTGCGCTGCGACACGGTGCGCCTCGTGGAGGCGGTCAGCGACAGCACGGCGGTGGCCTCCGTGCCCATCGAGCAGCGTGTGTATCAGGGCAATGACTACCGCGCGGTGGTGTCGGGCTACGGCGTGAGTCTCGACAGCATGACCGTCTTCCCCTTGCGTGAGCTGGTCACCGAGCAGGTGGTGGCGAGCTCTCCGCCTGTGCGCGCTCCGCGTCTGAGCGTGGGTCTGCAGGTGGGTTATGGCACCGATTTTCGTTCCATGGGGCCTTACGTGGGTGTGGGCATCCAATGGAACTGGCTTTCGCTCGGCTCCCGTCGTTGACACGCGAGCCGTGCCAAAGTCCCGACGCGGGTCGGGACGTCGCGCTCTTTGGCTTTTTGTATTTTCCGCCCGGGGATGCCCTCAGACGATTCGCCCGCGAAGTTCGTCGAGCGTGACCGGCTGCTGTTCGCCCGTGTGCATATCTTTGAGTGTGACTTTGTTTTGTTCCATCTCTTCTTCTGCTGCGATGGCGACGAAGGGGATATGCTGCGCATTGGCGTAGGCGAGTTGTTTTTTCAGCTTCGCCTCTTCGGGGTATATCTCGGTGCTGATGCCTTCCTTGCGCAGCTGTTGCGCCCAGGGGAGGCAGTAGTGTTGTGCTTTAACGTCACTGTGTGCGAAAAGCAGTCGGGTTTGGTCGGCGTTGATGGCCGGATAGAGTGCCAGGGTTTCGAGCACCTCGCAGATGCGTTCGGCTCCGAACGAGATGCCCACTCCCGAGAGTCCTTCCTGCCCGAAGATGCCCGTGAGGTTGTCGTAGCGTCCTCCCCCGCAGATACTTCCGATGTTCACCTGTTGGGCACTCACCTCGAAGATGGTTCCGGTGTAGTAGTCGAGCCCCCGCGCCAGTGTCAGGTCGATGTCGGGTTGCGTGCTCAGGCGTGCCTCTTGGCAGCGCTCAAGGATGTACTGCAGCTGTCCGACGCCTTCCTGCCCGGCGGGCGAGGTGTCGAGGAAGCGGCGCATCTGGTCGAGCTTCTCGATGGCCGTCCCTTGCATCTGCATGATGGGTTGCAGGCGGTCGATGGCTTGTCGGGAGAGTCCCCTGTCGGCGAGCTCCTCGTTGACCCCTTCCCGCCCGATTTTGTCCATCTTGTCGAGAGCCGTGGTGATGTCGTTGATTTTATCTTCTTGTCCGATGGCTTGCGCGATGCCGGCCAGGAGCTTCCTGTGATTGATCCGGATGGTCACCGGTATGCGCAGACGGCGGAAGATGTCGCCCGTGATTTCTATCAATTCCACCTCGTTGCTCAGCGAGGGGCTTCCCACCACGTCGATGTCACATTGGTAGAACTCGCGAAACCGTCCCTTTTGCGGTCGGTCGGCCCGCCACACCGGTTGTATCTGGTATCGTTTGAAGGGCAGGGTGATATGTTCTCGGTGTTGCACCACGAAGCGTGCGAAAGGCACTGTCAGGTCGTAGCGCAGCCCCTTGTCGGCGATGCGCGCGGCCAAATGGCTTGCCGAGGCCTCGGCGCGCTCTTGGGGGGTGAGAGGAGCCAGAAAGTCGCCCGAATTGAGTATACGGAAAAGGAGTCGGTCGCCCTCTTGGCCGTATTTTCCCGTCAGGGTGGAGAGGTTTTCCATTGCGGGAGTCTCGATGGGGCGGTAGCCGTAGAGCCTAAAGACGCTTCTGACCGTGTCGAAGAAATAGTTGCGCTTGGCCACCTCTTCGGGCATAAAGTCGCGCGTCCCCTTGGGGATAGATGGTTTTTGCATTTGTTTTATCGTGTTCGGCCGGAGGCTGCGGGCTGTGTGTCGACACTGTCGCGGCTTGCCGGCGGGTTATAATCCGATTTGACGTAGTATCCGTGTGGTGGCGCCGGCGTGGCTTTGCACGTAGTGTCGCGCCGCTTGTCCGGCGGCCGCACCCTCGCGAAGCAGCCGGTCGAGAGTGCTTCTCAGGCTCGCGCCGTCAGCAATGGAGTATCCGGCTTGGCAGGCTATCAGGTCTTTGGCTTCTTGAAACTTTTCATATCGCGGTCCGAACACCACCGGTACGCCGTAGGCTGCCGGCTCCAAGGTGTTGTGTATGCCTGCTCCGAATCCTCCTCCCACGTAGGCCGCCTGCCCGAGTGGGTAGAGTGAGGGGAGCAGCCCCACCGTGTCGATGAGCAGACATCTCACCTGCGTGGGTCGGGTGTCGGCAAGGGTGGAGTAGCACACGGTGCCTTCGCCCATCATCCGCAGGAGCTGCCGGCCTCGCCGACGACTCCACTCATGCGGTGCGACGATGAGCTGCACTTGCGGCCGTGCCTTCAGATAGTCGGCCAAAAGAGCCTCATCAGACGGCCAGGTGCTGCCGGCCACCACCACTTGGGGCGAGCTCAGCAGAGAGCTCACCTCCGGGAGCTTCTTCGGTTGTGCGGCACGCGCCAGCACCCTGTCAGCCCGGGGGTCGCCTGCCTGCGACGAGCGCTCCACCCCGTGAGAGCGGAGCAGGGCGAGCGAACGGGCATCTTGCACCACCACCTGCTCGAACAGACGCAGTTGGTCGAGATACCATTTCCCCCACGGTTTGAAAAACAGCTGGTCGGGTCGGAACGAGGCCGCCACCACATAGGTCTTCACTCCCCGGCGACGCAGGGCGTGGAGGTAGTTGGGCCAGAATTCGTATTTGATAAAGATGGCTTTCGACAGGCGCACGGTCTGCAGCAGCCTTCGGGCGTTTGCCGGGCTGTCAGGCGGCAGGTAGGCGACGAGGTCGGCACAAGGGTAGTCTTTTCGCGCCTCGTAGCCCGAGGGGGAGTAGAAGGTGAGCATCACTCCCAAGGCGGGGTGACGGCGCTTGATTTCCTCTATGATGGGTCTTCCCTGCTCAAACTCTCCCAGCGAGGCGGCATGCACCCACACATATTCCTTGTCAGGATCGGCCGCCCGGGCGATGTGTCTGAGGGCTTGCCGCTGCCCCTTTCGCAGCTGCCGGGCTTTGGGATAAAAGCAGCCCACAACACTCACTATCAGGCCATATACCCACAGACCGATGCTGTAAAGCGTGCGCATGCTCTTCGTCCGGAAACAAGTCCGGCAAACAAAAACGGGCATCTCGAGCCGCGGCCTGAGACGCCCTGAATGCCTGCCGGAAAGGTCAAAGGGTTATTTCCTGATGCCCAACTCGGCGATGATTTTCCTGTAGCGCTCGATGTCGCGATCTTTCAGATAGTCGAGCAGGCGACGACGCTTGCCTACCATCTTGACCAACGAACGCTCGGTGAAAAAGTCTTTCTTGTGTGTCTTTAAATGGGCGGTCAGGTGGCTGATGCGGTAGGTGAACAAGGCGATTTGCGACTCGGCAGAACCGGTGTCGGCGTCGTTCTTGCCATATTTACCGAAAATCTCTTTCTTTTTTGCGGAATCCAAATACATGTCGGTTTGCAATAAATGATTGTTCGAGCGTGCAAAAGTAAGTTTTTCCTGCCGAACAGGCAAGCGATGTATGCGAAAAATTTTCGGCGGCAGTGCCTACCCCCGCCGGCGGCGCATTGGTACGCAGCTCGCGGCGCGTCAGCTGGCGGCAAAATTTGCGTTCGTACGCGCCCGAAAGGGGGAAAGCTCGTAACAAACCCCCTCTTGCCCAAGGCAAAAACACCCCCGCCCGACATTTTTCGGAAAGGGGTGTTTGGGGCGAAAAACCGGCAGCGGACGGTTTTAATCTGCCAGATTGACAGCGTAGTGTGCCACGTTGCCGTTGGGATAAATCCCGGCGATGAACAACACGCGTCCTTCTTTGTCTTCTTTCATTGCGGCATCCAACATTTTCTGCACGTCGGTCGTTTTCTTTATCTGTGTCCCATTGATTTTCAAGATGATGTAACCGTCTCGAATGCCTTCTTTGCGGAATTTCCCGTTGCCGGTCAACTCCACCTGCACCCCGTGGCTGATGCCCAATTTGGTTGCCGCCTTGCCGTCCACCTCCTTGAATTTAGCCCCCAGCAGGTCGTCGGCCGCAGATTCCGCGCTGACTATCTCGGTGTCGCCCATGCGGTTTTTCAATTCCACATCCAAGCGTTTGGTGGCATTGTCGCGAAGCACCTCGATATAAATCTTGTCGCCGGGACGATAGCGGCCTATCTGCTCCTGCAATTCCGAGGAGGTGGCAATCTTTGTCCCGTTGACGTTGACGATAACGTCGCCACGCTTCACTCCGGATTTTTCGGCAGCGGTGTTCTCTCCCACGCTGAGCACATACGCTCCCTGCATGCTTTTCAATCCTTCGGCCTTGGCCAAGTCATTGGTAATGTCCATGATAGACACGCCAAGCACGGCACGTTGCACCGTACCGAATTCACGGATGTCTGACACCACTTTGCTCACGATGCTCGAAGGCACGGCAAACGAATAGCCGGCGAACGAGCCTGTGCGTGAGGCAATGGCCGTGTTGATGCCCACTAATTCGCCCCGCGTGTTGACCAGCGCGCCGCCGCTGTTGCCCGGATTAACCGCAGCGTCGGTCTGTATGAACGACTCGATCTTCATTTCGGTGTTCAAAATGTTGATGTTGCGCGCCTTGGCACTGACAATGCCGGCGGTCACCGTCGAGGTCAGATTGAAGGGGTTGCCAACGGCCAACACCCACTCGCCCACCTTCAGCTCGTCTGAATCGCCGAACGGGATGGTCGGAAGCTCTTCGGCCTCTATCTTGATCAGGGCAATATCCGTGTTGGGGTCTTTGCCCACCACCGTGGCCGTGAAAGTGCGGTTATCGTTCAACGTGACCTCTATCTGGTCGGCACTGCCCACCACGTGGTTGTTGGTGACAATGTAGCCGTCGGGCGAGATGATAACACCCGAGCCGGTACCCTCTTGCACGGGCGCCTCACGCTGATAGCGGTAAGGGTTGCCGAAGAAGAACTCCAAGAGCGGGTCGCCGGAATAGACTTGCGCCAGCTTCGTCTTCGTCTTGACGTGAACCACGGCATGCACCGACAGCTCGGCCGCCACGGTAAAGTCTGTCTCCAAAGCGGCCGTCACGCCGGCAAAACGTGCGTAGTGATCAGGCTGTTGGTAGACTGCGCCCTGCCCCACGGCTGCACGTTTGGCAACCGTCGACTTCACGATAATGGCCGCAGTGATGCTGCTTATGCCCACACAGAGAACAACAAACGCGGCACCTTTCCAAAATTTTCTTCTGTCCATGGTCTGATGTGTTTGATGAATGTCATTTCGCTTGATTCACGCACGAAATCAAGCAAAATACATACCGAATAACAACGCGGAGGGGATGTGTTTCTTGATAATTAACAATAGCATCCCGAGCTTAAACAAGATTAATAGCCAAACTGCTAATGAGTTAACAAAGCCGAACGGACATTCTGACATCTCGTCACCTGCCTTTGCAACGACCCTCCGGCTCACCGGGGGCGGCGCGGCACTTGCTGCCCGGACAAAAAAACTATCCGACAAGCAAACCGCTTGCCGGATAGCGCAAAAAGACTCTCTCCGAGTGAGTCGGAGTGTTTTATTCCCGGTTCAGGGTGACACGTTTGAAGTCTGTGGCGGTGATGTTGTTGGCTTTCATGTAGGCCTCCACATTCATTTTCGTGTCGTTTTCGCCAC
>CAYPFZ010000093.1:0-5969 GCA_964410225.1 uncultured Paludibacter sp. | reverse complement strand
CTTACGCTGCTCGGACGACCTGCTGTGCGCCGATATGACGGTCGCGGCTTAACGATGTAATAACAAATATATCATACAAATGAAAAAGAAGCTGGTTATTTCACTGCTTGGTAGCGTCCTGTGGATGGTGAGCCCTCTGCGGGCGCAAGTTGTCAGCGAATGGGAGTCGAGCCTGAACCCCTTGTATTCGGCCATCCCCTCGCTCTCCATCGCCCCTGATGCCCGCGCCGGCGGCATGGGCGACGTGGGAGCTGCCACCACACCCGACGTCTTCTCCCAACATTGGAACCCTTCGAAATACGCTTTCATGGAAAGCCCCGTGGGATTCGCCTTTTCATACACACCTTGGCTGCGCTCCTTGGTGGAAGACATCAACTTAGGCTATCTCTGCGGATATTGGAAATTAGGCGACCTGCAAGCCTTCAGTGCTTCAATCCGCTACTTCTCCATGGGGAACGTCACCCTGAGGGAAAATGAAAACGACATAGGCTTTACGGCCAACCCCAACGAATTCTCCATCGACGTGGCCTATTCGCGCAAACTGAGCGACCATTTCGCCATGGCCGTGGCTTTCAGATACATTCGTGGCGACTTGAATGTGCCCGCCACCAGCTCGGAAACGGAACAGACCTATCCGGCCAACGCGATAAGTGCTGACATCGGTGCTTACTACCAGACACCCATCGTCTTGGCTACAGGCGACGCCCTGTTGGCCTTCGGGGCAAACATCTCCAACATCGGTACCAAAGTGAGCTACGACGAGGGAGTGACAAACAACTTCCTGCCCACTAACCTGCGCATCGGCGGCTCATTCGATTTCCCGTTCGACGAATACAATCGCCTGTCCATAAACGCCGACGTGAACAAGCTGATGGTCATCACTCGCCGAGGTGCTTATGCCGATGAATACAACGACATGTCGCCCATCACCAGCATCTTCCGCTCCTTTAGCGACTCGTCGTTTGGCGAAGAGCTGCGCGAAATCACCTGGTCGGTGGGGTTGGAGTATGCCTACAGCCAACGCTTCTTCCTCCGTGCCGGCTACTTCAACGAACACGACAGCAAGGGAGGCCGTAAGTACTTCACCGCCGGGGCAGGCTTCAAGCTGAACGTCTTCCAATTGGATGCGGGCTACGTGATAGCCACCTCCCCCTCCAACCCCTTGAACAACACCTTGCGCCTGTCGCTCTCCTTCGACCTTTTCGGACTGAAGGCATTGGCCGACTGACACAGAAAGAGCCTTCCCCGCTGACTCAACACGCGAACAGCCCTCTCTATTATACACAACGATGGACATACGTGTAGGTTTCGGCTACGACGTACACCGCTTGAAGGCCGGACGCGAGCTGTGGTTGGCAGGGGTGAAACTGGAACACCACGCAGGGCTATGGGGACATTCGGATGCCGACGTACTCATACACGCCCTGTGCGACGCCCTGCTCGGAGCGGTCAACTTGCGTGACATAGGATACCACTTCCCCGATACGGATGCACGCTACAAAGATGCCGACAGCAAAATGCTGCTCGAGAGAGTGATGCACTTGCTGCGCGAACGAGGCTACGAATTGAGCAACGCCGACTGCACCATCTGCGCCGAGCAACCACGTATCAATCCACACGTGGAGACCATGCGCACCAGCCTGGCCGAAGTGATGAAGGTGAAGCCTGACCGCATCTCCATAAAAGCCACCACTACGGAAAAACTGGGTTTTGTCGGACGTGAAGAAGGCATCGCCGCCTATGCCACCGTGTTGGTCGTAAAGCAATAAATCTTCCACCAAAGAAGTCTTCGGCAAGCCCGTCCTCACCCCCGACTTACACCTTCCGAAAGGGGGAAATCTTCCGAATCAACATAGCAGAAAAAGAGCCTCAAGGGTGCGCGTAGCGACCTTGCTCCTGCGTGACGTCGCCATATTCGATGGCACGAACCGGACAGCGGTTGATGCAGGCGGTGCACTGCACGCAATGCCTTCCCCACCGAGGGCGACCGTCGTTCAGCACGATGTTGCGCGTGGGGCACGCCTTGACGCACAAACCACACGAAGTGCAGGCCGTGGTGCTGTGAAACAAGATGCGGCGCACGGCCAAATGGCGAAACAGTGGGTTGATCAAATAGCTCTTGACAAAGGGTTTGCTCCCCCTGACGTAGTGCCGGGCAGGACACCCGGAAAGAATGTCATCCACAATGGCAGCCAGTCGGCCGCCGGCAGTGTCGAGCTTGGCTTGCTGCAGCAGCGGGGAGTCTACACCAAACCCCTTCATCAAAATGTAGTTGTTGGGCATTTGTAAAGAATAGGCCTGCGTCAAGGCAATGCCCCGTCGAGACAACAGCCGCCGCATGATGCGATCGGTATGGCCGCAGGTGTCGCCGCAGGTGCAGAGCAGGAAGACCGGCTGCGAGCGATAACCATCGAGATGCAACCGCCTGACAAAGCGCATGGCGGGGATGCACGGCCCCCACGAGTGGACGGGAAAAATGAAAAATATCCGCTCGTCGGCCTCCACAGCGTAGCGCAGAAGACCTTCGTGGCGCAACAACTCGGCAGACATGTTAACAAGCCGCCCGCCGACGAGAGCCGCTACCTGTCGCGCCGCCCATAGCGAATTGCCTGTGCCGGAAAAATAAAACACCATCGCACTCACGGTTTACCGTCGGCAAAGATACGCAAAGGCCGCGGCGAAGGCAAGAGGGAGAAAAGAGCAACACACACCCTCTCTCTTGCGTACTAACGCAAGAGGAGAGGCCTTCGAAACACGTTTTTTCTTCTTTTTTATTGTCTGATTCATTGAACAAAAACAAAAAAAGAACAGGATGTTGCGCCGAGGAGGCCGCATGTAGACGAGTTATCACTATCTTTGTAGATGTCAACCGGAAGAAGCCTATGTCGCCGAAACAAAGCGAAGAACATCTCTTACACCGGGGAGTACGCCCCACTGCAGCGCGCATATTGGTGGTGCAAAAGTTGTACGAACTCACCGGTCCGGCCTCGCTGTTTGAATTGGAAAGCGAATTGGGCACTTTGGACAAATCGACCATTTCGCGCACCCTTTCCTTACTTTTGCAACATCATGTGGTACATGCTTTTGAAGACGGCAGCGGCTCGACAAAATACGAATTGTGCCACAACGACGCGCAAGCGTGTCACGTAGCCGACCGACACATACATTTTCACTGTTCCTCCTGCCACCGCACCCTCTGCATGGATCACATCAAGACCCCCATGGCCACCCTGCCCGACGGCTACGTGGTGGAAAGCATCAACTACACGGTGAAAGGACTATGTCCGGACTGCGGGAGGAAAGCTCCCCTCACCTGACCCTACTGCCTCGCCGTGACAAACACAAACCGGCCGACCGATACCTATGGAAGCCGTTGAATACATCTTACGCTTTCTCCTTGCCGGGAAAGAAACGCCGGGGAGGCTTCCTGTGGGATATACGGCCGACCGCTCCGCTTTTGGACGCTACAAAGTGGTTATCATCCCCTCGCCCTTTTTCCACCAAGAGGTGTATGGTACGGAAAATTCACTTCCCCGCCTCCCGCTTGCCCTTGTCGAGGGAGTGCCGCTGCTCTTCGGGCAACCCTTGGTGGAGCGACAAGGCAACACCTTGGTGGTGCATGCCGATGTGGTGGCAAGTGCCTATTTCCTGTTGAGCCGGTATGAAGAAATGGTACGACGCAACATCCGGGATCGTCACGGGCGTTTCCCCGGAAGCGAGTCGCTACCCGCGCGCTGCGGCTTCATCCATCGACCGATAGTCGACGAATACGGGCGGCTGCTCCGGGGGTGGTTGCGACAAATGGGAGAGAACATCCCCGAACCTACACCCGGCATCAGGCGGGTGTATCTCACTCACGACGTGGACTATTTGGCGCGTTACCTCCGCCTCAAAGGGGTGGCGGCCGCCATAACCTCCGGACCAGAGCAGGCACTGACCGCCCTGAAGGTGATGTGCTGCGGCAAGGTGAGCGACGACCCCTGGTTCACCTTCCCCCGGCTGCTGGAGTGTGACAAGCGACTGCCTGCTCACCGACGGGAAATAGTGTTCTTTATCAAACCCGGAGGAGGAAGAAACCGGGAAGACCTACCGCACGCACGTGTCAACGGACGAAGCTACGCAACCCTCTTCAGCCTGCTGCGACAAAGCGGAGCAAAAGTGGGGCTGCACGCCAGCTACCGGGCAGGGAAACATCCGCACTTAGTGGCGAAAGAAAAAGCACAATTGGAAAAAGCCTGGGGAGAACGTGTGGACTACAACCGTCACCACTATCTGAGCAGCCGCGAGCCGGAACACATGCGCGCCCTGACCGAGGCAGGATTGCATCATGACTTTACCTTGGGATATGCACACATGGCGGGCTTCAGGTTAGGAACCTGTCGACCGGTACACCGGATAGACCCCGCCACCCGGCAGCTAACCGGCCTGATACTGCACCCCCTGACGGCGATGGATGTCACTCTCGACAGCCGCGAATACATGCACTTGAACCGGAAGGAAGCGTTGCACTACGTGCAGACACTGCTGCACCAAGTGGCACAACACGCCGGAGAGGCATGCCTGTTGTGGCACAACACCTCGATGACGCAAGAATATCATCGCTGCCTATACCCGCAACTAATTGACTCGCTGAAAGATTTGCTGGCAAGGTGAGGAGCTTTCGCAAAACCCCGTCGAGCAACGGGGTGCTCATTCGAAAAGTAATAAAAAGTGACTTCCGCTGCGTACTAACGAAAATTTTGCCGGGTTAGTACGCCGTCCGAGCTGCGTTAGTACGCAGCAAAAAATCTGTTAGTACGCAGGAGAGGCAGGGTGACAAAGGGGCAAAAGGCGGCTTTTTTGAGTCGTCGAATCGGGAAAAAGAAAAAAGCAGGGATGTTTTGCAGGGAGCGCAATGCCTGTCACATCACCTCTACCACAGGTTGAGCGCCACCTTCTTGGGGGCAAACACCAGTCCGTCAGCATCGATGCGGAGCACGTAGATGCCGCTCGGGAAGGCCGACACGTCGATGTCGGCAGTCTGAAGAGAGTAGTTGCTTTGAAGGGAGTAGCTGCCTGCCAGCTGTCCGTTGAGGGTGTAAAGGCGCGCGGTGGCCCGGGTGATGCCACTGACGTAGAAGTGAAGCCACAGCCGCCGTCCGCCCACGTCTTGCGTGACACCCACGTCGCCGTATGCCTCGCGATTATTTGCGAGTTGCTTGAGGGCAATCACCTTTTGCAAGCCGGCGGCAGCATCGATTTTGCCATAGCCCCATGTGTTGTTGCCCACCCCGGCGATGTCGCCGGTATATTCATCGGTAATGGCCGTCTCTTTCAGCACTTCCCTGACTTCGTCGGGGGTGAGGTCGGGTTTGACCTGCAGCCAGGTGGCCACCACGCCGGTGACATAGGGTGCAGCCATCGACGTGCCCTGCATGACGCCGTAGTAGTTTCCATCGTTACGGGCTACCAAATAGCTGCGGTAGGAGGATAACAAATTGGCGGTCATGTTGCAGAATGCCGACACCAAAAACGAGCCGGGCGCGGCAATGTCGGGCTTCATCCGTCCGTCGACAGTCGGGCCGAGACTGGAGAAATAGGCTATTTCGCCTATGGTAGAACCGGAAGAGAGTGTCTGATTCCACAAAGAGGCTGCTCTGTTCTTTGTCGTATAGGCTCCCGCGGTAATAATATTTTGCCCGGAGCCGCCAACCTCGCCTATGGTGTAGTGAGTGTCGCCTGCCGTCCATCCATCGAGTCCTTTCCCCGAAAACGAAGAGTAGGTCGACCAGGCATGCACCGTGCCTTGCGTGGCACTGAGTCGCAACCCGATGACAAACGATGACGACGACGCAGACAGGTTGACAGACACGTAGGCGTTGGCTTTGTTGTTATAACTGTCGCGCTGGCAATAAATGGTGATGGCATCGTTCTCCCCGCCGAAATAGTCGGTCAGCGAGAATCTCTGCCGACCGCTTGTGCCCGGCACC
>CAYPFZ010000092.1:0-6077 GCA_964410225.1 uncultured Paludibacter sp. | reverse complement strand
CCGGGTCAACACCCGCCGCCTCGGGCGCGATTTTTTATGCACCCACCCCGAAAAATCGGTATAAAACCCCTTTCTGAAGCCTTAGAAAAGGGGTCTCCGCTGCGTGCTTTGGTAAATTTTGCTGCGTACTAACGCGGCGAAAACTGCGTAAGCACGCAGCACGTAGCGGAGTTAGTACGCAACAGAAGACTCTCATATAGGGGACAAGAAAGCTCTCTTTTACCTCAAACTGTCGACGCAATAGGGTCGCCATTGACAAAGATTGTATAACTTTGCAAGAGGCGGCGGCCGGCGATACTCCCGAGCCGGAGACAAGGCGCAGACAGACTTATGGAAAACAGAAAAGTACTCATCGGGTTGCTTCCGAACGAGCTCAAGGAGATAACCGCCCGGATGGGGATGCCACCCTTTGCGGCACGACAAATGACCGACTGGCTCTACAAAAAACGAGTCACGACCATCGATCGGATGACCAACCTCTCTGTCCGGAACAGGGAGATGCTGAAACAGCAATTCACCGTGGGACGCAGCGAGCCGGTTTTGACACAGACCTCCGCAGACGGGACAAAGAAATACCTGTTTCGCACGGAGGGAGGGCGTTTTGTCGAGACTGTGTACATCCCGGAAGACAACCGCTCCACGCTTTGCGTGTCGAGCCAAGCCGGTTGCAAAATGAATTGCTCGTTTTGCATGACCGGAAAGCAAGGCTTCGACGGACAACTGACATCCGGAGACATCATGAATCAAATCATGTCTGTGGCAGAGGCGCATCAACTCACCAACTTGGTTTTCATGGGCATGGGTGAGCCTTTTGACAATTTGGAGGAAGTGCTCCGTACGTTGGACATTTTGACATCCGACTACGGATATGCCTGGAGCCCCAAGCGCATCACCGTGTCAACCATCGGCCTGCTGTCCGGTTTGCACACCTTTTTGGAACGATCAGCCTGCCACCTTGCCATCAGCCTGCACAGCCCTTTCCACCAAGAGCGGCTCGAATTGATGCCCAAAGAAAAAGCCCATCCGATAGAAAAAGTGCTGGAGGTCATCCGCCGGTATGACTTCAGCCACCAACGGCGCGTGTCGTTCGAATACATCCTGTTCGAGGACTACAACGACACCATGCGTCACGCCGCGGCGACAGTCAAACTGTTGCGCGGGATAGAATGCCGCGTGAACCTTATCCGTTTTCATTCCATCCCCGGTGTCAACTTGCGCCCCTCAAAACAGGCAAGCATGGTCAACTTTCGGGATTATCTGACGGCAAACGGCATCACTTGCACCATTCGCCGTTCCAGAGGAGAAGACATCCACGCGGCGTGCGGCATGCTGCATGCAAAAGGCGAAGATGCTTCCGCATAGCATGTTGCACCGTCTCGTTGTGACCGGTCACTCTCAACGCGCTTCTTTTTTCATGATTTACCCTTATTCTACCCAAATTATCATGTTCAAATACCTGTTCGTGCCGATTTTCTTTCTTGCAGCCTCGCTCGCCTCATACGGGCAGGCCAACATGAAACGACAAATCGGCGACACGTTGAGTGCCATCGCCAACCGGCACGTTCGGGTGGAGCGCGTCACCGTGCGCAGCATACGAATCAACACAAAATCGAAAACGGTAACTGTCACCGCCACAAACAATTTGAGCTATCTCCCTTTCAGAAAAGAAACCGTCGATGAGATACACGCTGCCATCCGATCGTTGTTGCCCTCACACGCAAAAAGCTACCGCATTGTCTGCAAAACCGGACAGCACACGATAGAGCAATTGGTTCCCAACTACTTCCGAACAGAAGACACAGACAAGTCCCGCCTGTTCACCTACAAAGAGACATCCCCTCCGCTTGTTACCAACCTGTCAAGCCCCAACAAGCCCGAACAGGGTCTGCGGGGAAAACACATCGCCTTGTGGCCAGGCCACGGATGGCACTATGAGCAAAAACAGGCTACCTGGAAGTGGCAAAGAGCGCGGCTGATGCAAACGGTAGAAGACCTGTACACCTTCTCGTTCGTGATGCCCTTCCTTACCCCCATGTTGGAAAATGCAGGGGCAAACGTGCTCCTCCCCCGCGAAAGAGACACGCAACGCAACGAGGTCATCGTGGACAATGACAAGCGACTCACCGGAGGAACATACGGCGAGAGCCCGCTCGATGAATACGAGTGGAGCGATGGAGAAAATGCCGGATTCGCCCACACGAAACACTGCTATCTGCATGGTGAAAACCCTTTCTCCATGGGTACCTATCGCCAATGTTTCACCACAACAAACGACAAGAAGCAGTCCCGGGCTTTTTGGGTTCCCCATTTTCCCGAAACCGGAAAATATGCTGTGTATGTCTCCTACCACACCCTGCCCAACAGCACAGACGACGCCCGCTACAGTGTCTACCACAAAGGTGGCGTGACACATTTCACTGTCAACCAGCAAATGGGCGGCGGCACGTGGATATATTTGGGACATTTCGACTTCGATGCCGGCGAACATCCCGAGAAGAGTAGGGTAGAGCTCACCAACTATTCTTCCGAAGAAAAACGCGTGGTCACAGCCGATGCCGTCAAATTCGGGGGAGGTATGGGCAACGTGGCCCGGTCACCTCTCGCCACGGACACCCTCGCGCTGTGGCGCGACACGTCTTTCTTTCGAATAGACCCTCAACACGAGGCCTTTGCAACACCTCATCACGCCCCGTCATCATCGCCTGACTCTCTCCTTCTCTTGCGTATTAACGAAAATTCTGCTGCGATACTACACAATCTGAGCTGCGATACTATGCAGTCTGAGCATAGTATCGCAGGAGAAGAGGGGATACAAATCCGGATGCCAGAAGTGAGCGGCTACCCTCGCTATGCCGAAGGAGCACGCTACTGGTTGCAATGGGCAGGCGTGCCCGACAGCGTGTACAGCCGCACCAACCGACGCGACGACTATTCTGATGACTTCCAGTCACGGGGCTTTTGGGTGAACTACCTCTGTGGTGGCTCCGAGGCGATGCCTGAAGATGACGGACTCCGTATACCACTTGACCTTGCCATGGGCTTTCACAGCGATGCCGGCATCACTCCCAACGACTCCGTTATCGGCACATTGGTCATCTGCTCCACCTTCAACACCGACCGAAAACACGTATATAAAAACGGTGTGTCACGCATGGCTTCACGCGATTTGGCTGACTTGGTGCAAACACAAATCGTACATGACCTGCGCCTCACTCATGCCCCCGAATGGATGAGGCGAGGCACGTGGGACAAATCCTACAGCGAATCGCGGGTGCCGGAAGTTCCCAGTATGCTGCTCGAACTGCTCTCACACCAAAACTTCGCCGATATGCGCTACGGCCTCGACCCCCGCTTCCGCTTTACCGTGTGCCGCGCCATCTACAAAGGATTGTTAAAATATTTCGAGTCAACAGACGGCATAAAACGCGTGGTGCAACCCTTGCCCGTGAAAAACTTCCACCTTTTTTTCACCGGAAAGAAAGAAATAGAACTGCACTGGCAACCCACCTCCGACCCGCTCGAACCATCGGCACACCCCGACGGATATATCGTCTACACGCAAATGGACAACACCGGTTTTGACAACGGCTACCGGGTGAACGACAACCGCTGTCGCTTCATCCTCGAACCGGGACATATCTACAATTTCAAGGTAACGGCCGTGAACGAGGGCGGAGAAAGTTTCCCTTCGGAAACATTATCGGCCTGCCGCTCGCTGCAAGATCGGGGCGAGGTGCTTATCATCAATGCCTTCGACCGGGTGGCTGCGCCGGGAAGTTTCGAGGCAGACAGCACCCGCGCCGGCTTCGTCTATGCAGATGATGCGGGTGTCCCCTATTTGGCCGATATGTCGTTCGTCGGCGAGCAATACGAGTTTTGTCGCAACGCTCCCTGGGTCGATAACGATGCCCCCGGTTTTGGAGCAAGTCATGGCACTAACGAAGCCACCTTGGTGGCAGGCAACACCTTCGACTACCCCGTGATTCACGGTCGCGCCATACGTGAAGCGGGATACTCCTATGTGTCGGCCGGCAAAGGCGCAGTGCTCGAAGGCAACGTGTCGTTGTCGTCCTACCCTGTCGTGGATTTGATAATAGGCAAACAGCGGGAGACCTATATGGGCAACAGACACGACGCGCCGGAATATGAAACTTTTTCCGTAGCTTTGCAAAAGGAAATAACCGACTATTGCCTGGGTGGAGGCAACTTGTTGGTCAGCGGAGCATACATTGCCTCAGACCTTTACCAAAAGAATGATACTACGGGAGAGAACGTCCGCTTTGTCAACGAGGTGCTTCGCTGCCGGTTTGGCAACGCGCAGGGCACCCCGGACGGGGTTGTGCAGGTGATGCCGTCGTCTGTTGCCGGGTTTCGCGCCAACCGCTTTCACCTCTACACCGAGCCCAACGCCCACTCGTATCATGTGGAATGCCCTGATGCCATCGAACCTATCGACCAGCGGGGACGCACCATTTGCTGCTATGACGACACGAATCTCAGTGCCGGAGTAGCCGATGACACCGGGACATATAAGGTTTGCGCTTTAGGCTTCCCTTTCGAGGCGATAAAAGAGGAAAGCGGACGCAATCAGCTCATGGAGGACATCCTCCGCTTTTTCGAAAAGCCTGCGTCGGTTCATTCCAGACCACCCGGCCGGAAAAATAAGGCAAACAAACGCGATTTTGACACTCAACATCAATAAAAAACGACAGCATGAAGACAAACATCCCCACCCGTTTGGTCACCGCTTTGCTGCTTCCCGCCGTCCTCTTCCTGTCTTGCAAAAGTTCGGGCAGTGTAAAACCGTCGGCCACGGGAGCGCGCTTCGAGTTGCTCATTGTGATGGACGACGACCTGTGGGAAACCCCCGCCGGGGAAGCCACCTTCGACCTCTTCGACCAAGACATGCCGGGACTGCCCCAGTCGGAACCCCTATTCAAAATCACCCGGGTGAAGCGTGCCGATTTCAGCGATTTGTTGAAACCCTCCCGCAATGTCCTTTACGTTGACGTGTCGCCCGATAGATATACCCAAACCAAAGCGACTTACACCAAAGACTACTATTCACACCCGCAATGTTTCGTGCGCATCACCGCACCCGACGCGAAACAGCTGCTCGACTTCATCAACACACACGGCGACAACTTAACGACCCACATTGTCGACAGCGAGCGCGAGCGCACCATGGCTTTCAACAAAGAAAACCTGAACAACACTGCCGTCAAAGAAGTGGAACAACAGTTCGGCATACACGTAGACATCCCTGTCGACTACAAACTGTCGACCAAGCGCGACAATTTTTATTGGATCACCAACAACGGCGGCTATATACGCCAAGATTTGGTTATCTACACCTATCCTTACACCGATCCCCATACATTTACCTACGAATACCTTACGGCCAAGCGCGACTCGGTGATGCGTGCCAACATCCCCGGTGAAGTGGAGGGTTCGTATATGGGTACGGAGTGGAAATACGCACGTCCTGTCATGCGCGAAATTACTATGCACGGCGAATATGCCGCCGAAATCCGCGGTCTGTGGAAAATCATCGACGGAGGCTCCATGGGCGGCCCGTACTACAGCCTCACCAGGCTTGACGAGGTGCAGCAGCAAGTGGTCACCATAGAGGGTTTCGTTTTCGCACCGGCCACCAACAAGCGCAACGCCATTCGCGCCGTAGAGGCCGTGGCACACTCTATGCTTTTGCCGCAGGATGTCAACGTTATCGACAACGTGACAGTAACAGGCAGTGCTCATTCTTCACAATAGGCGGCAGCCGGTCTGATACAGACGCACCCCTATCTCCCTATACACCACATTATGCACATAACCTGCCTCGTCCACGCCGTGGACAGAGGCTTTTACAACCCATCAATCATGGAAGGAAAAATAATTATAGGTATCACACACGGCGACATCAATGGCATCGGCTATGAGGTCATATTGAAATCGCTGATCGACAACCACGTGTTCGACCTTTGTACCCCAATCCTCTACGGCTCGTCCAAAATTGCTGCATTTTACCGAAAGCATTTGGAAATACAGAACATGAATCTGAACATCATCAACTCGGT
>CAYPFZ010000091.1:3081-6086 GCA_964410225.1 uncultured Paludibacter sp. | reverse complement strand
CGCCTTTCCATTTCTCGGGCAAGCGGCGAGTGACTTCTTTCTACTTGAGCCAAAGAGAGAAAAGAAAAATTTTCGTCGAAATAGGTGAGCTTTCGGTGGGTATTCCCTTATTTTTTTTACTTTTGCCACTGACAAAATTGAAAATGGAAGAAACATGAGGCTTTTATTGATCAGCAACTCCACCAACGCGGGCGAGCCCTATTTGAAGTATCCGAAGCACGAAATACAGAAGTTTCTCGGTCGCGACACTGTCGAGGCGTTGTTTATTCCCTATGCGGCAGTGACTTTTTCGTATAAGGACTACGAGATGAAAGTAAACAATCGCTTTGTGGAGATAGGTCATCGCGTGAAGAGCATCCACCACTTCGACGATCCCCGGCAGGCTGTGGAAAAAGCCCGAGCCATTGTTGTGGGAGGCGGCAACACGTGGAAGTTGGTTCGCATGTTGCACGAAAACGGTTTGATTCCTCTCATTCGCCAAAAGGTACTTGACGGCACGCCCTACGTGGGATGGAGTGCCGGTTCGAACGTGGCCTGCCCCACCCTGCGTACGACCAACGACATGCCCATCGTCGATCCTCTCACCTTCGACACGTTCGGCCTTGTGCCTTTCCAGATTAATCCTCACTACCTCGACGACCATCCGGCCAACCACGGTGGCGAGACCCGCGAGCAGCGCATCGTGGAATTTATCACGGAAAACCCTGATACGTATGTGGTAGGGTTGCGTGAAGGCACTATGCTTCGTCTTGAGGGCGAACAATTGGAGTTGATAGGAAGCCGCCCTGCCCGCATATTCAAGCACGGAGCAAAAACCAAGGAGCTGGATTCTTCCGACGACTTCAGTTTCCTGCTGCGATAGTCTGCCGTCAGGGGGATGGCTGCACAGGATGCGGCCGAGCTTGTTTTTGCAAGTGCGACATCAGGGTGCGGACGTGCCGGGGTAAGAAGTGCACCGGTGGGGATTTTGCGCGCGCAACGGCCGACACCGGCGGTCGCCTCAAATTGAATGGAAGTGGAATGAATGTCAGCAAGGGGGCGAACACGCCCCCTTTTTAGCGTACGATCAGTTTGTTGGCTTTTGAAGATGTGATTTTGTCGTCGGTTTTCACGCTGACACGATAAATGTACATGCCCGGGGCAACACGGCTTCCGCCCGAGCTGAGATTCCATGTGATGAGGTTGGAGGAATTTTGTTGGGCGGTCCAAATCAGTTTGCCGGACAGGTCGTATACGTCGAGCGTCATGGAGATGATTTCACTTCCCCGGTCATGTGTCACTTGGATGGTGGTGCTCGTTGTGGCCGGATTGGGGTAGCAACGCACGGAGATGACCTCCGGCTGCAAATCGTTGACCACCTCAAAATCCAAATACGCTATCGTTGAGACGTTGTACAAGTTCCAGACTCTGAAAGTCA
Source organism: uncultured Paludibacter sp. (assembly GCA_964410225.1). Taxonomy (GTDB): domain Bacteria; phylum Bacteroidota; class Bacteroidia; order Bacteroidales; family Paludibacteraceae; genus QVMH01. The sequence continues at coordinate 4,669 of CAYPFZ010000091.1, read as the reverse complement.
AGGTGTAGTAGCCTTCGTCCAATTGGGGCAACTGGTAGTTGATGCTTCCCTCTTTGTAAGTGCCCAACTCCGCTTCGTAGTAGTCGTTCAACACAAACGACTGGTTGTTATCGAGCATCAGCATGATGTCGTGTCCGGGTGTTGGACTGGAGACGTTGATGCCGTTTTCATCGTAGACGTGAGCGATAAAGACGGGGGTTTCATTGACCTGACCACCGGAGACGAAGCCCTGATGGTTCAAGTACATTTGCACTTCCGGCCCGCTTGAGACTTCCACTGAATCGTTGCTGCTTCCTCCCACCACAAAATTCTCGGTATATCCCTGTGCGCCTTCGCTGCCTGAGGCATCCCAGGCGGTGAACACCATGCGTCCGGTTCCGTAATTGTACTTAATATCTTTCGGCAGTTTGAACGTGATGGAAAATTCGCCTCCGATCACTTCGGCCGTACCCTTGAAAATCGTGTTGGGGCGGTCTTGATAGGTGAATGGGGTGATTTCTTCTTCGTCGTTATTCAAACAAGTGATGGTCTCCTCCTTGTCGTATACGACGACTTGCACCGTGCCGTCGAACTGCTCGGCTTTCGCGCCTGCCCTGTCAAACAAAATGCCTTTCAAGGTGTTTTCTGATAGAGCACGCAGTGTGTCAGCTTCTGTCGCCGCTTTCCCATTTATTTCTTGCAAGGATACCTCGTATTGGTTGGGGAATTTCAACCTCACCGCAGGATCACCGAAATAGACATACGACAATTTATTGGCAGCATCTGACGTAACGGCATTTTTTGCCTGCATAATGACATCTCCCACGGCGATTTCTTCATCGGCAGCATGGGCGAAAAGATAGGTGGCAAATTTCACCATCAGCGAACAATTCGGAGAGGGATACACCGAACGAGTGGCGGAGAAACAACCGATACCTCCACCTTGTGCATTGAGCAATAATTCTTCTCCACCGCAGACATACTCCCTGTCGTAGCGCGAAAAGTCGCATGTGCCGGCACTGAACAGAGGGAGATATTGATTCGTCCAGTTTTTGACTTCGCTGGTCAATAAAATATTCTCGTTGGCCCAGGCATTGACATTGGCATGCCCCATATAATTGATGTAAAGCAAACCCGAACGGATAAGGTTTTCGAAACTGTTTTTGGCCAAAGGATAGCTTTGTCCGCTGGCACTCACCTCTTGCTGATAAGCATCCAGCAGGATTTTGTTGATGATATAGGCTCCATTCTGCTCTTTTGCAGCTTCGGCCACTTGGTTGGCCTGATCCATGTGGATGTTGCTGTCGCCGTCGTCGCCCACAAAGCAGAGTTGGTTTTTCCAGGCACCGGGCAACTCACTCTGCATGTATCCGATGGTTTTGTTTACCACGTTCCATGCCTCTTCTTCTGTCGTCACGGGGAAACGCCCGATGGCAATATCCAACTTGTCGCTGCTGCCGAGACTCAATCCCTCGTTGTCATCCAAGAAGCCGAAATAGTCGTCGGTGGTGTATGACTCCTTGTCGTCAGCAATTGAGTTGGTCGACTGGTAGGTCAGCAAGAAACGGCTGCCTGAGCCGGACACCAATCCCCGATTGTCGAACGAGCC
>CAYPFZ010000091.1:0-2981 GCA_964410225.1 uncultured Paludibacter sp. | reverse complement strand
TACGATTTGGGTTCCTCTGCACTGTCTGTAAAAGCCCATCCCGAGTCAGTACGTTCCAAAGTCATTGCGCGAATATCGGTGGGGTCGCTTAAGTCCCATACCTCAACGGCCGTACCTGCGCTCAACAAGTAGCGATTGTTGCCTCCCAAATTCCGGCGGTTGTGCATGAGCATATACGAACCTGACATAATCATTTCACGCAACACATTGACCTCGATGTAGTCAAAATACCCTATCGACGAACCATTATAGGTAATGGTGAACTGTAAGTCGTCGGATGTGGTGGTGAATGTCACGTCGGTTGACGAAAGACTTTGTGAAGTCCCTCCGTTGAGCCGCATGGAAAACTGCGATCTGTTTTGTGCCACATCGGTGCGCACTTCCACCGGGGCTGTTTCTACCTTGTTGGGGAAAGAAAACGATGCACTTGTGGAGCTGCCCGACGACAGACTCTCGTAGAGCCTCCGTCCTGAATAGACCAACGTGGCCTGATCTTTCTCGTATACGGCATAGTCGGTGAACACAGACACGTCCATGACATCCGCGAGCTCCACGGCATCGCGGGTGGTGATGCGTTTCTTCGTCCCCACCTCGTCTGAGGTGACGAAATAATATCCGTACGTGGAATAGGGATTGACTTCATGGATGAATTTCCCCGATGTCTCGTCGTAAGTCCATTTGTTCACTCCTTGTGCATAGAAGAGGATAGCGTCTCCCGTGTCATACACGGCTATTTCGGGCAAATCATCGTGTTTGGGTTGGCTGAAATCTTCATTGAGTATGGCACCACCGTAGCCGAAAATGCGGACATTGCCCGGGTCGATGTCTTTGGCGCGAAGTTCAGTATACGACAGTTTGTATAGTCCGCTCTCCTCCACCCTTATCTTGACAAAACGTCCCTGCGACAAGACTGACCGGTCGGCAAACGAATGGAGAGACGAGCGAGCGGAGGCCGTTATGCCCTCTTGTTTTGTACGCGTCACTTTGAGGTCGAACGACTGCAATTTGAGCACCGTGCCGTCACGCTTGACAAAGGGCAATACCGAAATGCCGAACGACAATTCCTGCCGCGAGCGCGACAGCCTCGTCTCCACCCGAGGTTCTGCGGGGAGGGACAGGTCGGCCAAAAGGGGCAGTTCTTCCGATCGAGCGGATACGAATGTGACATTCTCCACTACGGCATGACAGTCGGAGGCCTCTTCGGCCGGCATTTCGCAATAATAATACGGCAAATGGTGCTCTCCCCGATAAGATGCGTTTTCCAACAAGATGACATCGGTATAAAGAGAGTCGTTGATGCTCCAACGTTCAACCCCACCCCACACTAACTTCACGGGCAGGGTCACGGCTTCTTGCGCCAAGGCAGACACACAAGAGCACAACACGCCAAGAAAAAGGCAGATTTTATTCATTGAAAGTCCTTTCTTCCTTGAATAATATAACGCGACAAGCGTTTCCTTATTATTTTCCAACTCCCTTCAAAACATCCTTGCGCTTCTTTGCAAGGACGCTTTCTTCCGGATGCTCAAAAGTCGTAAGTACACATGTCTTGCCCCGGCGTCACCTGTGGGAAGACTGATTTTGCCTGCTCGTAGATGGCCTGCAAGTTGGAATAACGCGCCGAGTAATGGCCTATTATCAGTCTTTTCACTTCTGCCAGGCGGGCTATTTGTGCCGCTTGTCGGGCGGTGCAGTGCATGGTACTTGCGGCGCGCGCCAGTTCGTTTTCCTCAAAGGTGGCCTCGTGATAGAGGCAATCGACCCCTCGGATAAGCGGCACGATGCTCTCGTCGTAGGCCGTGTCGGAGCAATAGGCAAACCGCTTGGGTGGAGCCGGGTCGGAAGTCAGCAGGTGGTTGGGTATCACCTGACCCGTTTCCGTCACAAAATCTTCCCCTTGCTTGATGCGGCGCATCCAGGCCACAGGCACCCGATAGAAATCGGTCATCTCGCGGACAATATGTCGCTCGCGGGGAGCTTCCTCAAACAGATAACCGCACGTGGGCACGCGATGTGACAGCGGAATGGAGTAGACCGAAAGCGACCGGTCGCTATAAACCAGCTCGTGTTTGGTGGGGTCGAGCGCATGAAACAATACCTTGAAAGGAAGGTTGGAGCAGAAATAACCGATGAGGGGGGTGAGGAGCTTTTCCAAATCGGGTTGTGCGTGAATGTGAAGGTCGGCAGTACGGTTCAGCATGGCAAAACTCGAGATCAGCCCTATCAACCCGAAACAATGGTCGCCGTGAAGGTGCGAAATGAACACATGCCCGAGGCGCGTGTTCGAAATCTTCATCTGGCGGAGGCGTATTTGCGTCCCTTCTCCACAGTCGATAAGAAACTGCTTGTTACGCATCTCCAGCAGCTGCGCGCTGGGGAAATGGTGTCGCGTGGGCAAAGCCGACCCGCATCCCAATATGGTCAATCGTGCTGTCTGCATATCCCGACAGGTTGAGCAGTCGCAAAGGGGCATTGTGCATACCCGGCTCCTCGGTTTGTTGTGGAAAACGTCATACCACCCTCGTCTTCTTCTTCAACTCAAAATCGCGACCGAGGTACTTTTCGCGGACGATGGGATTGACCGCTAACTCTTCAGAGGTGCCTTGGAACAAGATTTTCCCGTCAAAAAGCATGTAGGCACGGTCGGTGATGCTCAATGTTTCATCTACGTTGTGGTCGGTGATGAGAATACCGATGTTCTTGTCTTTCAACCGCCACACGATGTCCTGAATATCTTGCACGGCTATGGGGTCGACCCCGGCGAACGGCTCGTCGAGCATGATGAAATTCGGCTCGATGGCCAGACAACGGGCTATCTCGGTGCGACGACGTTCGCCCCCCGAAAGCCGATCGCCAAGGTTTTTGCGAACATGCTCCAAATTGAATTCGGCAATGAGCGTTTCCAACTTTTCCTTCTGATAGGCTTTTGAAAATTTAGTCATTTCCAGCACTGCCCGCAAATTATCTTCCACTGACATTTT
>CAYPFZ010000090.1:3687-6172 GCA_964410225.1 uncultured Paludibacter sp. | reverse complement strand
TTTCAATATTTTACAAGCAAGACCACGAAAATAGGGTATTCTAACGACCGATTTGGGTTTTTCGGGACATCGTCGGACGAAGACGCAGCGCGGCAAGAGCTCTTTTATGCGTCATTGACGCGTGCAAGAGCTCATCGCGTGACGTGCATCGCTTTTTCTACAACCTATTCGTATGCACCTCTTTTGAGCATGCTGATCTCTTTTCCGGTGAGGAAGCGGTATTTCCCGCGCGAGAGGTTTTTTTTGGTCAGTCCGGCGAAATACACCCTGTCAAGTCGGACGACTTTGTAGCCCATGCGGTCGAAAATGCGACGGACGATGCGGTTTTTCCCGGAATGAATTTCTATGCCGACTTGTCTTCTGTTTTCTTCCTCCCTCACGTATGCCAGGTCGTCTGCCTTCAGCAGACCGTCGTCCAGCTCCACTCCTTCGTTCAGTATTTTGTCGAAATCGGCCTTTTCCAAGTCGCGGTCCAACGTCACGTGGTATATCTTTTTCTTCTCGTGTTTCGGGTGGGTCAGGGCTGCGGCCAAATCGCCATCGTTGGTAAAGAGGAGCACGCCGGTTGTGTTGCGGTCCAGGCGTCCCACCGGATAGATGCGTTCGCTGCAGGCGTTTCTCACCAAGTCCATCACCGTTTTCCGCTCGTGTGTATCTTCCACGGTCGTCACGTAGTCTTTGGGTTTGTTCAACACCAAGTAGACTTTCCGTTCGGCGTGTACGGGTTGGTCGTGAAACATGACTTTGTCCGTGGGCAATACTTTCGCTCCCAACTCGCTTACCACATTCCCGTTGACCGTGATGACACCCGCCTGTATGTATTCGTCGGCCTCCCTGCGCGAGCATATTCCCGCGTTGGCCAGAAACTTGTTCAGCCGGATGGGTTTGGTCAGGTCCACCTCTTCCTGATAAGGGGTGAACCGTTTGCGTTCTGTCCTTTCCGCGTCGTCTTTTCGTTTGTGAGACATGAACTTTTTGTTGTCCGCGTCGTAATTCCCGCTTTCCTGCGGCCGGTTGTAGCGGTTGCCGTACGTGTTGTGCCGGTATGTATTGTTCCGGTCGCCGTAACGGTTGTTGTCGCGTGTGCCGCGTTCGGTGCGGTCGTTGGGGTTTTGGTAGTGCGGCCGGTTGGGGTGCGGATGGTAAGAGTTGCCATACGGACGACTGCCCCGATGGTTGTGGTGATTGTGCTCCCCGGCCGCGTCCCAACGGTTGCCGTCTACCGTGTCATATCTGTTTTCATAGGACGAACGACGTTGTTCGGAACGGTTCCCGTCGTAGTTTGATTTTCTGAACTTTGGTTTATAATCCGAATGTTCCATTTGTTTTTAATGCTTGAAGCCTCGCGGTTGTGGTAAAAAAACGTATGATTTGATTTCGGTTGATAAATAAGCAGACAGCCTACTTCCTAACTGCAAATATCGGAAAAAACCTTGCGTGTCCTGTCAAGGGGAAGTTGGGTTTGGGAAATTTTTTGATTTTTTTGTTTTTCGGAAAATGCCGGTTGCGCCGTGGTTGGAGCCGGTCTGACGGGAGGAAGCGCGTGTCAAACTTCCCCACAGAAGTCGTCGCTGTGGCGCAGGCTGTGGAGGGCACGCAAGGCGTTCAACAACTTTTGTCCCCAGTGTTCGGAAAAGGCCTCCGACAAGAGGAGCAATGAGTCGCTCATGATGGCTTCCACACCTGTCCGGTAGTTGGCTGCAAAATCTTTCAGCTCTTGGTAGATGTCTGCCATGTTTTCCGATATGAAGGCGGCTATGGGGGTGTCGCTGTATTTCATGTCGGGATGGAACACTTCCAGATAGGCATCATCGCTTCCCAAGAGCCTGGCCACGCCGTCTCGCACGTATTGATAGTCGTCTTCCGTCACCAATCGCGGAAGCGCATCGTTGCTCGCCGTAGCCGGGTTGTCGAGTGCCACGGTTTCGGCATAAAGCAGCGGCAGAAGCCTCAACATCCGGTCTGTCCATTCCGTGCGGGTGCATCCGTCTGTGCGCTCGAGCAGCAAACAGACTTCCGCCACCACCGTGACATATTCTATTACGTTTTTACTGTATACGTCCATGCTTACGACCGACCGTGTCGGCAAAGGTGAAGAAAGGAGAAAACCCGCCAACGGTTTGCCGCCCCCTACCCTTTTGCGGGTTCGGCGCGCAAGCCGCGCGGGATGTGTCCGGCCACTGCCGGCAGTCGCCCCGACAAGCGGGGCATGGCAAAACGCCTCTCCTTAGTGAGCCCGGCGGGATTCTAACCCACGACCTTCAGAACCGGAATCTGACATTCTATACAGCTGAACTACGGGCCCTTGTATCCGGTGGCAACGCAAAAAACGTGTTTGCGCCTCCGTGTTGTCTCCGATGCCTCGGAACGACCTTTCCGAGCGCAAAGATACGCAATTATTTCTCATTTTCGCCAATGGTGTGGTTGCAAAAGCTCTTTTTCTTTTCGCGTATTGGCTCGACAGCTCGAAATGCGGGGATGAAAA